>CAYXPA010000004.1:0-81092 GCA_964466945.1 uncultured Verrucomicrobiota bacterium
GCAACTTCTGCGCTTCGGCGGCCAGTTCGCCGTCCATGCCCGGCAGGATGCGGGGGAGAAACTCGAGCACGGTCACTTTCGCGCCCAGGCGGCGCCAGACCGAGCCCAGCTCGAGGCCGATGTAACCGGCGCCGATGACCACCAGGTGCTTGGGCACCTCCGGGTAACTCAAGGCCTCAGTGCTGGTGCCGATGCGCTCGCCGTCGCACGCCACGCCGGGCAGGGACGCGGGTTTGCTGCCGGTGGCAATCACGATGTGACGGGCGGTCAGCTCGATGGCGCCGGCGCCGTTTTCCACCACCACGCGGCCGGGGCCGGCCAGACGCGCGTGGCCGGTGAAGCGGGTCACCCGGTTTTTCTTGAACAGGGCCTCGACGCCCTTCGTGAGCGCGGCCACGACGGCATCCTTGCGGCGGAGCATGGCCGGCAGGTCGAGCTCGACGGGGCCGGTTTGGATACCGTGCCGGGCCAGGGCGTGGCGGGCCTCGGCGAACTTCTCGCTGGATTCGAGCAGGGCCTTGCTGGGGATGCAGCCGATGCGCAGGCAGGTGCCGCCCAGGGCGGGCTCGCGCTCGACGCAGGCCACGTGCAGGCCCAGTTGCGCGCCGCGCAACGCAGCCTGGTAGCCGCCCGGCCCGGCGCCGAGAACGAGGAGATCAAAGGCTTGGGATTTCATGGTCGCTTCAGAATTGGTTGCGCGTCGTGACGCAAACTGCCCGAGGTTTTTCAGCCGGGGGATGACATGGACTCCAGCAGCATGGTCTGGCGCCAAACCGCGGGCGGCCGGAGGCCCACCGCCTCGAGCACCGGGTGGGGGATTTCCAAGGCTTCCAACTGGCGCGGTTCCACTTTAAGTGCGCCGCCGCCGTAGCTTTTGCCCACGCGGGCCAGGTTGTTGAGGGTGGCGGGATGGTTCAGCGCCTGCCACAAGCGATGCACATGAGCGGGAGCAGCATCAAAGGGATACACACAAAGAAAGCCGGTCAACGGGACCACCCCGGCCTGGTTCAAAATGAAACGACAGGCGCGTCGGCCCAGGTAGGTGAAGAGCAGAGGCGGGACCTGGCGCTGTTCCATGCGATACCACGGCCGGCGGGTCCGGACCAAGGCGCGTTGCGGGAGGCCCGCCTGTTCACCCCGCTCGAGGTAGGCCCGCAGGAGTGCGGGGAGGGACTGGCGGTCTCGTGCGTCCAGGTTGAGCAACCAGGTGGGTCTTCCAGCGACATCCAGCCGCCGCAAATCTTCCTCGGTGAGAATGTCGCCGGGACAATCGCGCGTGCGCCCCACAGCGCGCTGGAAAAACGCCGGGTCCAGTCCGTATTCCCGCATTTGCCGCGAGTTTAGGAAAAAGAACTCGTTGGCGCCGGTGGCGATGCCGCGGAGCACCCGCGCCCAGGTGTCGAGGCGGCTCCCCCCCTGCCCGGGAGGCTGCGGCGGGCGGGACAACCCGGTCACCAATGCCTCGCTCAACTCGCGCTCGTGAAAAGTCGCAACGGAGCTTGCGCCAGCCGGGGTGTCCCGGGCTGTAAGCAATTGAATGAGCGACTCCGAGTTCCGGAGCAACACGCGCCCCCAACCTAACCGCGCTGCGGGGGGCTGATGCGAAATCAGCACCACCAGAACATTGGTGTCGACACCCGGGAACGGCGCCGCCGCTTCGTCAAAAGTCAGCACTGCATCCAAGCGGTATTTTTGGCTGAGGCGCTCCCACAGCGCCGGGGCGCTCACGCCCTCGAACGTATCGGCAGGAAGCAAAAAAGCCAGGCGCCCGCCCGGCGCGAGCTGTTGGAGGCATTTGAGCAAGAAAAAGACGTGCAGCCCCGTGCGGCCGTCCAAGGGAAAGCCCAGACAGGTCACGGCCAGCCGACGCAGCTCCCGCTTCCGTTCCTCGCTCAAGCGGTGGTGCCGCAAATAGGGTGGGTTGGAGACGATGGCCGGGTATGTCGGTTCCGGTGGGGCACGCAAAAAATCGCCCACCGCAACGCCGGCCAAATCATCGGGGCGCAGCTCCAGACGATACCCTTGGCCGAGCGCCGCGAGGTCCAGTTCGTAGCCGGCCAACGCTCCGGAGAAACCCAAATCCCGCGCGGCGGCGAAGAAGGTTCCCGGTCCGACCGCAGGGTCAAACAGCACCGCTGGCCGCGGGGCCAGCACCCAGGACACCATGACCCGGGCCAACCACGAGGGCGTCCAAAACTGCCCACTTTCGCGGAGGGCTTCGCGGGCCGGACCAGCCGTGGGAATTTTTTGCGGAGAGTGCTGCATCACGACACGCTTGCCTTCACGCACGGGGACGCTCCAAAAGCCGGACCGTCTCCGGGGTTAGTTCTAGTCGCCCACCCCGGAAGGTGACGTACGGAAGAATGTGGCCGTTTCCGTCCTCGATGGAGGCAGGCGCCAGTTCAGGTTCCGCCACGCTGCGGCCCACCAGGTAGCTGTGGTGGTAGTAATGCTTGTAAATGGTCTTCCGGGTTGTGGCGCCGCCGGGAGCTTGGAAGACTTGTATTGTGGGTTCGGTCAGGCCTTGCGCGATCAGTTCCTCAGCCCGGTCCAGGGCCAGGCCGTAAGCCAGGTCGAAGAATACATGCCAAATATGTACCGGAACTCCCCGGCGCTTTTGCCAGGCGCAAAGCGGCTCGCGGTCCTCCTCCTTCACAATGATGGTTGGAAGAACGGCATTTTTACGCAGCCCCGGTCTTCCTCTCAGCCGTCGTTGCGGGGTGAGCGGCTTCCCAAAATCCGGCATCCGGCGGGCGCGCCACAAGCTGTTCTCGCACTCCACGGCCAAGCGGGCCCGAGCGAGCAACCGTTGCATGGCGGGATTTTCTTCGGGGGTAAAAGGCAGTTCTGCCAGCCCGCCCAACTCAGTGGTGATTTCCCGGACCTCCTCCCGGCAATCCACGGAGAAGATCAGCAAGTCCGGACGCTTCAGGTCACCCAGGCCGGCTCGCTCCAAGCGCTCGAAGTACAATTCAAACGCCCGTACGTCGTTGCTGGGCGCCGTGCCGCTCGGCCCGTAAGGCAGTGCGAAGAACCGCCCGGAGGCAGCCACGGCCTCCACAAGGCGTTGCTCACTCCAGACTCCCTGGGACCAACGCATCAGAAAATCACTGCCCCGCAGCCGACGCGGGTTCAGCCAAAATTCCACCCACGGCAGCAAGGGCGGGTTGAGCAACACATCGCTCAGCCTCTCCGCCGGGCTGGCCAGCCAGCGGTCAAAGGGATGCCGGACACCCCGGGAGACGTCTTTGGCCTGGGAAACTTTCACACCTCCAGCAGCATCCGGGCGGGGTTTTCGATCAGGTCCTTGACGCGGCGCAGGAAGGTCACCGCCTCGCGGCCGTCCACCAGACGGTGATCGTAGGTCAGGGCCAGGTACATCATGGGCCGGATGACCACCTGGCCGTCGCGCGCCACGGGACGGTCCTGGATGGCGTGCATGCCCAGCACGCCGCTCTGCGGCGGGTTGATCAGCGGGGTCGAAAGCAGCGAGCCGTACACGCCGCCGTTGGTGATCGTGAAGGTGCCGCCGACCAGTTCGTCGGGCCGCAGTTTGTTGTCGCGCGCCCGCTGGGCGAAGTCGGCAATGGCCCGCTCGATCTCCGCGAAGCTCAGCCGCTCGGCGTGGCGCAGCACCGGCACCACCAGGCCGCGCCCGCCCCCGATGGCCACGCCGATGTCGAAGTAGTTCCGATAGACAATGTCGGTGCCGCGGATTTCGGCGTTGAGGACGGGCACTTCCTTGAGCGCCTCGATGGTCGCCTTCACGAAGAAGGACATGAGCCCGAGCTTGATCTGGTAGCGCGCCTGAAACGCCTCCTGGTGCTGCGCGCGCAGGGCCATCACGGCGCTCAGGTCCGCCTCGTTGAACGTGGTGAGCAACGCCATCGTCTGCTGCGCCTGCACGAGCCGCTCGGCGATCTTGCGCCGGATGGGGCTCATGGGCGCCACCTCTTCCTCACGCCCGGCGGCCGGTGCCGCGGGCGCGGGCGCAGGCGGAGCCGTTGGGGCAGCCGGAGCCGGAGGCACGGCGGCGGAGGCGGGTTCCGGTGCGGGCGGGGGCGCAGTTTTGGCCTCGACGGCGCGCCGCACGTCTTCCTTGAGCACACGTCCGCCGGGGCCGGTGCCGGGGATTTCCCCCACCTTCAGGCCGGCCCGGGCGGCGGCGCTCGCGGCGGCGGGCATGACACGCGGTTCCGTGGCCGGCCGGGCGGTTGGCGCGGTGGCGGCTTGGGTTGGCCCGGCAGGAGCGGCCGGGGCGGCGGGTGTCGCGGCGGACGCGCCAGCAGCAGCCGCAGGCGCCGGCGCGCCGGGCGTGCCGTCGGTTTCCAAGGTGCCCACCACGTCGCCCACTTTGACTTTGTCGCCCCTGGCCTTGAGCTGGCGGCCCAGAGTGCCGTCGGCCGGGGCGTAGATTTCCACGGTGGCCTTGTCGGTCTCGAGCACCACGACGGCTTCGTCCTTGCGGACAGGGTCGCCGGGTTGTTTGAGCCATTCGCCAATTTCGACTTCGGTGACGGATTCGCCGACGGACGGGACAACGAGTTCGAGGGGCATGGTCAGGCGGGGGTGGGGACGGCTTGCTTGGTGCCGACGATGGTTTCGGTGCGCGGGCGCGGCTGGCGGTCTTCGCCGGCGAAGGCGCGTTCGAGCAACTGTTCCTGCTCGATCTGGTGGGCGGCGTGCGAGCCGGTGGCCGGGCTGGCGGAGGCCGGGCGGCACACACCGCTGAAGGGTAGCCGGCCCAGGAAGGCCATGCTCACGGTCACGCGCAGGAAGTGCCAGGCGCCCATGTTTTCCGGTTCTTCCTGGACCCAGATGACGTGGGTGCCGGGGGCGCATTCGGCCAGGAGGTTTTCCAGCTCCGGCCACGGGAAGGGGTAGAACTGTTCGAGCCGCAGGATGACCACGTCCTCGCGGCCCAACTGGCGGCGGCGCGCCTCCAGTTCGTAGTAAATTTTGCCGCTGCACAGCAGGACCCGACGCACCTCCCGCATCGGCACGCCGCGCGGGTCGGGCAGCACGCGGCGGAACCGGCCGGCGGCGCACTCGGCCAGGGGCGAGACCGCCTCCGGGTGGCGCAGCAGGCTCTTGGGGGTGAAGACCACCAGCGGCTTGCGCCAGCGCCGCAACACCTGGCGCCGCAGCAGGTGGAAGAACTGGGCCGGGGTGCTGGGCTGGGCGATTTGGAGGTTGTCCTCGCCGGCCAGGCTCAGGAAGCGCTCGATCCGGGCGCTCGAGTGCTCGGGGCCGGCGCCCTCGAAGCCGTGGGGCAACAGCAGCACCAGCCCCGAGAGCCGCCGCCACTTGTCCTCGCCGCTGGCGATGAACTGGTCAATGATCACCTGCGCGGCGTTGGCGAAGTCGCCGAACTGCGCCTCCCACAGCACCAGGCCGTCGGGCGTGTCCAGGCTGTAGCCGTACTCGAAGCCCAGCACGCCGGTCTCGGACAACGGGCTGTTGTAAATCTCGACCGGTCCCTGCCCCTCGCGCAGGTGCTGGAGGGGGCAGTACTTCTGGCTGGTCTGGTAATCGTGCAGCACGGCGTGGCGCTGGCTGAAGGTGCCCCGTTCGCAATCCTGGCCCGAGAGGCGCACGCGGTATCCCGCGTCGGCCAGCGTGGCCAAGGCCAGGGCTTCGGCCGCCGCCCAGTCCAGCGGGCGCCGCTCCGCGGCCATTTCCCGGCGCGCCTCCAGGAAGCGCCTGAGCTTCGGATGCACGGTGAAATCCTCCGGCACCGTGGTCAGCCGGACCAACAGGTCGGCCAACCTGGGCGCAGGGACGCCGGTGTCCGGCTCGTCCTCCCGCCGCTCCGGGCCGCCGTAGTAGCCCTGCCAGATGCCGGAGAGGCTGCTGGGCGGCAGGGCACAATAGCCGGCGCCACGGGCTTCGTTGAGGTGTTGCTCGAGCCATTCCTGGCGGCGGCGCGCGATTTCATCCGCCTCGGCGCGGGTGATGCCGCCCAGTTGGAGGAGGTGTTCGAGGTAGGCCTCGCGCACGGGCGGGCGCTGCTCGATGAGCCGGTAAAGTTCCGGCTGGGTGAACGAGGGTTCGTCGCCTTCGTTGTGGCCCAGGCGGCGGTAGCAATAAAGGTCCAGCACCACGTCGAGCTGGAATTGCTGGCGAAACTCGAGCGCCAGTTGGATGCACCGGGCCACGGCCTCCGGGTCCTCGCCGTTCACGTGGAAGACCGGCGCGGGCAACATGCGCGCCACGCTCGTGGCGTAGAGGGTCGAGCGCCCCTCCTTGGGCGGGGTGGTGAAACCGATCTGGTTGTTGACGATGATGTGCACGGTGCCGCCGGTGCGATAGCCGGGCAGGCGGCTCAAGTTGAGCGTTTCCTGCACCACGCCCTCGCCGATGAAGGCCGCGTCGCCGTGGATGAGCAGGGCCATGATCTGGCGCCGCTCGGTGTCGCCGGCGCGGTCCTGCTTGGCGCGCACGCGGCCCTCGGCCACCGGGTTGACGAACTCGAGGTGGCTCGGGTTGAAGCACAGCGAGAGGTGCACCCGCCGGCCGGCGGCGGTCATGAAGTCGCTGCTGTAACCCAGGTGGTACTTCACGTCGCCCCCGCCCAGGTACAGGTCCGGGTCCTTGTCCTCGAATTCGCGGAAGATTTCGCGCGGGCTTTTGCCGATGATGTTGGCCAGCACGTTGAGCCGGCCGCGGTGGGCCATGCCCATGACGATCTCGCGCACGCCCAGCTCGCTGGCCTTCTCGATGGCCAGGTCCAGCATCGGGATGAGCGTCTCGCCGCCCTCGAGGGAGAAGCTTTTGGCGCCGACGAATTTCTTGCGGATGAACTGCTCGAAGACCACCGCGTCCGTCAGCCGGGTGAGGATGCGGAGCTGGGTGTCGCGGCTGAGCCGGGCGCGGAAGGCGGGGCTTTCGATGCGCTCCTGCAACCAGTGCCGGATGCGCAGGTCGTCAATGTGCATGTACTGCACGCCCACCGCCCCGCAGTAAATCTCGCGCAGGCGGCGGAGGATTTCGTGCAGCGGCAGGCGGCGGTCCCGCGCGAGGGTCTCGACGTAGAACCGCCGGTTCAGGTCCGCGTCGGTGAAGCCGTAAAACTGCGGGTCCAGTTGGGGCACGTACGGCGTGAAGTTCGACAACGGGTCCACCCGCGCCAGGATGTGCCCCCGGGTACGAAAGGCCCGCACCAGGCGGTCCACGCGCTGTTGCAGCAGCAGCATCGTCTCGAGGTCCTCCGCTGGCGTGGCGGCCGGGGCCGGGAGCGCCGGGCCGCCGGCGGGGTTGAACAGGCTGCGGCGCGGGAAGGACGGCGCCCGGCGCACGGGCGCGGTGCTCAGCGCGCCGTTGCCCCAGCGGCGGAAGTACTCCTGCCACTCGGGCGGGACCGAGGCCGGGTCGCGCTGGTACGCGGCCAGTTGTTCCTCGACGTAAGCGAGGTTGGCCGGGGCGGGCGGCGGGACCGGATTCATGCGTGTGCGCTGGTGCTCGTGAAGACCTCCGACACCGGCGCCGGGCCGGGCGCGGAAGTCGCTTAGACTGTTGGCCGAAACCGCCCGCCCGGCAAGGCCGTTCCGCCACGCCGCCGCCCGGGCCACGCCCGACGGGAACGCTTCGTGAATTGGCCATGCAGTCCACCCGTGTGGCGCAAGGCACCTTGCGGCAGCGGCGTCCGAGGCACAGCCGGTGCGCGTAGTTGCCCAAGTTGAACCTGACGTGTAGGCTCCGATCATGAAACTCCCCGCCTGCTCCGCCCGCTTTGGCCGACCGGCCCCGCTGCGCCGGTCGGGTTTCACCCTGATTGAGTTGTTGGTGGTGATCGCCATCATTGCCATCCTCGCCGGAATGCTCCTGCCCGCTCTGGCCAGGGCCAAGGCCAAGTCGCAGGGCATCTTTTGCATGAACAACACCAAGCAACTGACCCTGGGCTGGCTGGTGTACGCGGACGACTACCACGACCTGCTGCTCGGCTGCCTGGACGGCCTGCCCAACCGCCGCGTGAACTGGATTCAGGGCGACCTGGCCGCCTGGAACGCCGACGCCGCCAACCCGCGCTACATCACCAACAGCCCGCTCTTCCCCTACGTGGGCGGCAGCCGCGAGATTTTCCGCTGCCCGGCCGACAAGGCGGTGGCCACGGTCTCCGGCCGCCAGGTCCCGCGCATCCGCAGCGACTCGATGAGCCAGGTCTTTGCCTTCGGCGACTGGCTGGACGGCTCGGGCACCGGGCGCAACCAGACCCGTTGGCGCATCTACGGCAAGGCCTCGGAAATCGTGCAGCCCACCAAGACCTTCGTCTTCGTGGACGAACACCCCAACAGCATCAACGACGCGGCCTTTGCCAACCAGTGCACCGGCGCCGACGCCCGCGCCACCGCCCGCATCATTGACATCCCCGCCAACTACCACAACGGCGCCTGCGGCTTTTCCTTCGCCGACGGCCACTCGGAGATCAAGAAGTGGCTCAGCGTCTCCTCCGGCCACCCGGAGACCCGCGCCGGGCTGCGGAACATGCCCGTCTATTTCACCGGCGCCCGCAACCTGAGCCTGAACTTCGCCGCCATGGACGCCTGGGTGGACGCCAAATGGATGGCGGACAACGCCACCGTGCCGACGCGCTGAAGTGAAGCGCCAGCGCGCGGGACCGTCCCCCCCCACCGCGACGCCGGGCGCGCCGATTTCCCGCCGCGGCGTGCAGGATTCCTCCCCGCTGCCCCGCTGATGCTTCGGGGTTCGGCCTGCGGATTCGCCCGGCTTTCGCCTTTGGACGAGGGCCTCTTCCGGGCTTGGTCCCGCGGGTTTTGCGCGCCGGTGATGACCCGCGCGCCCCATTGCCGCCTCGACGCTCCGGCCCGCGGGTTTTAAGTTCGACCGGATGCAGTTGACGCACACACCGCTGACCATCGCCGGACGCGCCTTCGCCTCGCGCCTCATCCTGGGCACGGGCAAGTTCGCCTCGCCCGAGCTGATGCGCGACACCCTGGCCGCCAGCGGCGCGGAAATCGTCACCGTCGCCCTGCGCCGCGCCGACCTCAGCGGCCGCAAAGACCCCTTTGCGAACATCCTCGAGTTCATTGACCCGGAGAAATACCTGGTGCTGCCCAACACCAGCGGCGCGATGAACGCCGCCGAGGCCGTGCGCCTGGCCCGCCTGGCCCGCGCCGCCGGCCTGCCGCCCTGGGTCAAACTCGAAATCCACCCCGACCCGCGTTACCTCTTGCCCGACCCGGTCGAGACCCTGCGCGCCGCCGAGCAGCTCGTGGCCGAAGGCTTCGTGGTGCTGCCGTACATCAATGCCGACCCCGTCCTGGCCAAGCGCCTCCAGGAAACCGGCGCCGCCACAGTCATGCCCCTGGGCTCGCCCATTGGCTCCAACCGCGGCCTCCAGACCCGTGACCAGCTCCGCATCATCATCGAGCAGGCCACCGTGCCCGTGGTGGTGGACGCCGGCCTGGGCGCGCCCAGCCACGCCGCCGAGGCCATGGAATTGGGCGCCGACGCCGTGCTGGTGAACACCGCCATCGCCGTGGCCGCCGACCCGCCCCGCATGGCCCGCGCCTTTCGGGCCGCGGTCGAAGCCGGCCGCGCCGCCTTTGAAATCGGCCTGGCCGCGCCCAGCCTCGAAGCCCGGGCCACCAGTCCGCTGACCGCGTTTCTGGACCCGCTCTGAACCTGCCCCGCGCGTGAACCCGAACCACCTGCCGCCCGCCCGCGTCCGCCGCCTGCTGCGCGCCGCTGCCCGGCGCCGCCTCCTCGTCGTGGGCGACGTCATGCTCGACCAGTTCCTCTGGGGCCGGGTGCACCGCATCTCGCCCGAGGCCCCGGTGCCGGTGGTCGAATTCGAGCACGAAAGCTTCATGCCCGGCGGCGCCGCCAACGTGGCCCGCAACCTCACCGCCCTGGGCGCGCCCGCCGAGTTGTTTGCCGTCATCGGCCCCGACGCCGAGGGCGCCCGCCTCCGCGCCCTGCTCGAGCGCGACGGCGTGGATTGCCGCGGCCTAGTGGTGCACCCGGCCCGCCCCACCAGCGTCAAAACCCGCATCCTCGCCCAGCGCCAACAGGTGGTGCGCGTTGACCGCGAGCAGCGCGGCGACCTCGAGCCCGCGCACACCGACGCGCTGTGGCGGCGGCTCCGGCGCCGGCTGGCGGGGGCGGATGCCGTGATCGTGGGCGATTACGGCAAGGGCGTGGTCACGCAGACGCTGCTCGACCGCCTGCGCGAGGAATGCCACCGCCGCGGCGTGTGGCTGAGCCTGGACCCCAAACCCGTCCACGCGCTGCGGCTGGACCGGCTCTCGCTGCTCACGCCCAACCGCAAGGAGGCCTTCGAGCTGGCCCACCGCGCAGACCCGCACCCCGCCGCCGCGCCGTCGGCCGATCCCGCCCTGCTCGAAGTGGCGCGCGGCTTGTTGGACGCGCTGGCGCCGGCCCTGCTCCTGATCACCCTGGGCGAGCACGGCATGTTGCTGTGCCGGCACGGCCGGCCGCCGCGGCACATTCCCACCACGGCGCGCGAGGTGTTCGACGTGTCCGGCGCGGGCGACACCGTGATCGCCGCCTTCACCCTGGCCATCGCCGCCGGGGCGGCCCCGGAAGAGGCGGCGGTGTTCTCGAACCACGCGGCGGGCGTGGTGGTGGGCAAGCTGGGCACGGCCACGGTCTCGCCCGCGGAATTGCTGGCCAGCTTCGATCACACGGCATGACGGCGGTCCCGGCGAGCGCCGCGGGCGAGGGCGGTTACACGCTGGTGCGCGTGGCCGGCGGGGCCTGGAGCGTGCGGGCGCTCGGGGTGGGCGAGACGTTTCACCCGGTCATCGGCCCCGTGGCCGAGGCGGAGGCGGTGTACCTGCGCCCGTTGCGGCTGCTCGAGCGCCTGAGCGCCGGACCGGGCGAGTTGGTGGTCTGGGACGTGGGCCTGGGCGCGGCGGCCAACGTGTTGACCCTGCTGCGCGCCGCGCGGGACCTGGCCGCGCCGCTGCGCGTGGTGAGCTTCGACCGCACGCTGGCGGCGCTGGATTTCGCCCGGCGCCACGCCGCGGCGCTTGGGTACTTCGCCGGGTACGAGGCGGTGGTGGACCGCCTGCTGGCCGCGCGGGCCGTCCGGTTCCGCAACGGCCACCAGCCGGTGGACTGGACGGTGTGCGTCGAGGATTTTCCCGCGCTGCTGGCGAGCGCGCGCGCCCGCGACCTGCCCGCGCCGCACGCCATCCTGTACGACGCCTTTTCGCCGGCGCGCAACCCGGAGATGTGGACGCGGCCGCTGTTCGAGCGCCTGCAGGCGCGGCTGGACCCGCGGCGGCCCTGCGCGCTGGCCACGTATTCGCGGGCCACGCTGGTGCGGGTGACGCTCCTGGTGGCGGGCTTTTACGTGGGCGCGGGCGGGGCCAGCGGCGAGAAAGAGGAGACCACCGTGGCGGCGAACGATCCGGCGCTGATCGCCCGCCCGTTGGACCGGCGCTGGCTGGCGCGCGCGCGCCGCTCGAACAGCGCCGAGCCGCTGGCCGGCCCGCGCTATGTCCAGGCGCGGCTGGCCGCCGCGACGCTCGAACGGCTCGAGCGGCACCCGCAGTTTGCGGGGGCATAGCGCCGCGAGCGCCCGGCGGACCAATCCGGCGTTGTCAAGCGGGCGCGCCGTCCCTAGCTTGAGGCCGATGGCCACCGTCGCCGAGCAACTGCGCGCCGCCCGCGAGGCGGCCGGGTTGAGCATCGCCCAGGTTGCCGAAATCACCAAGATGCGCGCGGACCGCGTGCAGGCGGTCGAGGAAGGCAACTACGCGGCCTTTACCGCGCCGGTGTACGTGCGCGGGTTTGTGCGCACGTACGCCCGGCTGGTGCACGCGGACGAGGCCGCCGTGATGGCCGCGCTCGAGGCCGAGCTGGCGCAGTTCGAGCACTTGCGCGAGCCCCCGGGGCTGCCCGGCACGTCCCAGGGCGCGCTGGACCGCGTGATGTTGCGCCTCTCCCAAGTGCCCTGGCGGGTGGTGTTGCCCGTGCTCATCCTCCTCGTGATCGTGGTGCTGGCCACGTGGATTTACCAGGCCCGCGAGCGCGCCCGGACCCGGGACCCCCTTCGCGGCGTGCCCCCGGCACGATACGAGCCGCCGCCCGCCCCGGGCGACACCCTGCCGCTGCCCCCCGCGCCGTGAGCCGGACCTGCCCGACCTCTTGCCCCGCCTGAACGTGAGTGCCGAACCTTTCTCCTCGCCGTCGCCGCGCGTGGGGTTGATCTCGCTGGGTTGCGCCAAGAACCTGGTGGACGCCGAGCTGATGCTGGGCCACCTGCTGCGTGACGGTTTCGAGATCACCAACGACGCCGCCCGCGCCGACGCGCTGATCGTCAACACCTGCTCGTTCATTGACGCCGCCCAGGAGGAGAGCGTGGACGCCATCCTCGAATCGGCCGCGGTGCGCGAGGCGCGGCGCCGGGGTCAGGCCCTGCTCGTGGCCGGCTGCCTGGCGCAACGTTACCGCGACGAGTTACCCCGACTCTTCCCCGAGGTGGACGCGTTCTTGGGCATTGATCAGGTGACCGAGGTGGGCCGGTTGGTGCGCGAAGCCCTCGCCCGGCGGACGGCGCGGCTGGCCCAAACCGCCGACGCGGACCGAAAGCCTTCGGGCGAGGCCGCCCGGCGCCGGGCGAAGGCGCCAAGCCGGCCGGCCGCGTTGGACCGCGCCGGGGCCGCGTCCGGAGCGGCCGCCGCGAGTCCGGCCGCCGCGCCGGCGGCGCCGCTCCTCGAGGTGCACCGGCGGCCCGGGTTCATCCCGGATTATGCAATGCCGCGTTTCCGGCTCACGCCGCGGCATTTTGCCTACGTGAAGATCGCCGAGGGCTGCAACCACCCGTGCAGTTTCTGCACCATTCCCCGGATGCGCGGGCGGCACCGCAGCCGGCCGCTGGCGGACGTGGTCGAGGAGGCGCGGCGGCTGATCGGCGAGGGCGTGCGCGAGTTGAACCTGATTTCGCAAGACTCGACCTACTACGGCCTGGACCTGCGCCCGCGCGCCGCCGGCTCGATTGCCGCGCCCGCGCGTTTCCGCGCCGCGGCCGCGCAACTACCCGCCGACGCGCCCACGCTGGCCCGGCTGGTGCGGGCGCTCGACGCGTTGCCGGGCGAGTTCTGGATTCGCATCCTGTACACGCACCCCGCCCACTGGACCGAGGAGTTGATCCAGACGCTGGCCGCGTGCCGCAAGGTGGCGCGATATGTGGACCTGCCCTTGCAACACATCCACCCGCTGATGCTCGAACGGATGCGCCGCGAGACCTCCCGGGAGCACATCGAGAACCTGTTGCGCCGACTGCGGGCCGGCCTGCCGGGGTTGACGCTGCGCACGACGTTCATCGTGGGATTTCCCGGCGAAACCGCCGCCATCTTCGAGGACCTGCTGGACTTCATCCGCGCGGCGCGCTTCGAGCGGCTGGGCGTGTTCACCTACTCGCGCGAGGAGGGTACCGTGGCCGGGCGCATGGCCGGGCAGGTGCCGCGCCGGGTGCGCGAGCAGCGCCGCGCCCGCGCCATGATGGTGCAACGGGAAATCGCCCGGGCGCATGCCGCCGCCCAGGTGGGCTGCGAACTGGTGGTCCTGACCGAAGGTCCCGCCAGCGCCGCGCAGCTCCGCGCCGCCCGGGTCTTCAACTGGGAGCACGGCCTGTTGCGCGACACCGCCGCCGCGGCCGAACCGCCCCACGGTCGGGGCTGGACGGTGGCCCGCGGCGAGGGCGACGCGCCGGACATTGACGGCCGGGTGTACGTGCGCGGGCGGTTGCCGGCGGGCGAATTCCGGCGCGTGCGGGTGATCGGCCACACCGATTACGATTTGCTGGCCGAGCCGGCGGAGTGAGGCCGGTGGCGCGGCCCGCGTCCATTTGCCGCGTCCCGAGCCGGGCCCCGGCGCCTTGCGCAACCTTGGCGGGACGCGGGTAACCGGGTACAACGGCGGCCGCCGATGAACCTGCCCAACAAGCTCACCGTCTCCCGCCTGGCGCTGACACTGGCCTTCCTGCTGGCGGTCTTTTCGCGCTCCGGCACGGGCGACGCGCTGGCCCTGGCGGTCTTCATCGCCGCCAGCCTCACGGACCTGTTCGACGGGCGGATCGCCCGGCAGCGGCGGCAGATTACCAACTTCGGCATCCTCATGGACCCGCTGGCCGACAAGGTGCTGATTTGCTCGGCCTTCATCGCCTTCGTGGACCGCGACCTGATGCCCGGCTGGATGGTGGTGATCATCGTGGCGCGGGAGCTGGCCATCACCGGGCTGCGGCTGTTGGCCGCCTCGCAAAACGTGGTGCTGGCGGCCGAGGGCTTCGGCAAACACAAGACCGTGTCCCAGATTGTGGCCATCATCGCCATCCTCATCGCCGCGGGGTACCGCGAGTGGGGCGCGGCGGCGGCGACGGTGTTTGGCGGGCCGTTGCTGGGCCGGCCGTGGGTGGAGCTGCTCACCGTGGCCGCCCAGTGGTGGGCCGTGGCGCTGACGGCCCTCTCCGGCGGGCTGTACCTCTGGCGCAACCGCCGGCTTTACCTCGACCACCTGTGAGCCCGCGGGCCTGGATGTGCTGGGTGGCGGAAGGCTTCGGCGTGGGGCGCCTGCCGCTGGCGCCGGGCACCTGGGGCACGTTGGTGGGCCTGGGTTGGACGCTGCTTCTCGTGGCCGCGGCGTCCGGCTGGGTGTTCGCCGGCGGTTGCGTGCTGGGCCTGGTGGCAGCGGTGTGGCTTTGCGGTGCGGCCGAGCGGCACCTGGGCCGGCCCGACCCGCCGTCGGTGGTGCTGGACGAAATCGCCACCGTGCCGGTGTGCTTTGCGGGTTGGCAGGTCGTTCAGCTCGCCCGGACCGGCCAGGCGCTGCAACCCGCCGATCTGGTGCGCGACGGCGCTTGGCTGGTCGCCCTGGCCGGGGTGCTGGCGTTCCGCTGCTTCGACGTGCTCAAGCCCTGGCCGGTGCGGCAAAGCCAGGCCTGGCCCGGCGGCTGGGGCATCACCGCGGACGACCTGTTGGCGGCGGGATACGTGAACCTGGTCCTGGCGCCGGTGTTGGTTTTTTGGCTCCGGGGATGAGCGGCAGCGCGCGCGAGCCGCGGCGGTCAATCGCGCGCGGGCGCCAGCCAGTAGGTGGTGTTGGCGCGCGTGGCGAATTCCCACACCCCGGGGGCAACCTGGGTGAGGGGCACGACGCGGCCCCGCGCCGAGCCGCGTCGGACCTCGAGCGGCGCCGCGGCGCGGACCCGGCAAGGGTTGCCCAGCAGCGAACGCACCCGCGCCTCGGTCAGGCGGCCGTGTTGCCACGCCAGGTTCACCTCGAAACCGCCGCGCGCGCGCAAGCCTTCCACGCGCCCCTGCGGCCAGGCGGCGGGCAGGGCGGGCAGCAGTTCCAGGACAAAGGCCGGCGCGGCGCGCGCGGGGGCCGGCAGGGTTTCGTGGCTTTGGAGCAACATCTCGCAAAGGCCGGCCGTGCCGCCGAAGTTGCCGTCAATCTGGAAGGGCGGGTGGAGGTCGAAGAGATTCGGGGCCACGCTTTTTTGGAGCAGGGCCACGAGGTTGCGGTAGGCCTGTTCGCCGTCGCCCAGCCGCGCCCAGAAGTTGATGATCCAGGCGCGGCTCCAGCCGGTGTGGCCGCCGCCGTGGGCCAGCCGCCGCTCGAGGGTCACGCGCGCCGCGCGCGCCAGCTCGGGCGTGCCGTGCCGGGTGATTTGTCGGCCGGGGTGCAGCGCGAAGAGGTGCGAGATGTGCCGATGGCCGGGCTCCGGCTCGTCGTAGTCCTCGCTCCATTCCATGAGCTGCCCGTGCCGGCCGATGCCGGGCGGAGGCAGGCGGCGCAAGGTGGCCTCGAGCCGGGCGCAGAACTCGGCGTCGCGGCCCAGCACCGCGGCGGCGGCGAGGCAGTTGTGGAACAGGTCGGTGATGATCTGCGTGTCCATCGAGGCGCCCATGCACAAGTGGCCCACGGTGCCGTCCGGCAGGCGGTAGGCGTTTTCGGGCGAGATGGACGGCCCGCTGACCAGCCGGCCTTTGGGGTCTTCGACCAGGTAATCGAGGAAGAATTCGGCGGCCTCCTTCATGGCCGGGTAGGCGCGCCGGGCGAGGAAGTCGCGGTCGCCGCTGAAGGCGTAGTGTTCCCACAAATGCTGGCAGAGCCAGGCCGCGCCCATCGGCCAGAGACCCCATTGCGGGCCGTCGCCCGGGGCGGTGAAGCCCCAGATGTCGGTGATGTGATGCGCCACCCAGCCGCGCGCGCCGTAATGCACCTGGGCGGTGCGGCGGCCCGGTTCGCGGAGGCTTTCGATCAACTCGAAGAGCGGTTGGTGGCACTCGCCCAAATGGGCCGGCTCGGCGGGCCAGTAATTCATCTGCAGGTTGATGTTGAGGTGGTAGTCGCTGTTCCAGGGCGGGCTCATGCCCTCGGCCCAAAGCCCCTGCAGGTTGGCCGGCAGGTCGCCCGGCCGCGAGCTGGCCAGGAGCAGGTAACGGCCGTACTGGAAAAACAGGGTCAACAGGTGCGGGTCCGCCGCGCCGGTCCGGAAGCGGGCCAGCCGCGCGTCCGTGGGCTCCGCCGCCGCGGCATCGCCGCCCAGGTCCAGCCGCACCCGGCGGAACAGCCGCTGGTGGTCGCTCACGTGCGCGCGGAGCAGTTCCGGGTAAGCCTTCTGCGCGGCCCGGTGGATTTGCTCGAGCACGGACCCCTCGCAATCGCGCCCGCCGAAGCCGGTCGCCGCGCCCAGGATCAGCGTGGCCGTGGTGGCGTCCCGCACTTCGAGCCGTTGTCCGGGCGCGAAGACCTGGCCGCGGTCGGCCACGGCGCGGACGGCGGCGAAGTATTCCAGGCCCTTGCCGCCGTCGAGCGTGCCGCGCATCTGCAACAGGTCCGGCGGGCGGGTCGAGACCGCAAATTCCTGCTCGCGGTCGAGCGTGACAAAGAAAGTCAGCCGGCCCGGGACCGAGGCTGTCAGCCGCAGCACCAGCACCTGGTCGGGGTGACTGACGAACAACTCGCGGGTGTAGGTCACCTCGCCCACGCGGTAACGCACCCGCGCGACGGCGGTGTCCAGGTCCAGCTCGCGGCGGTAATCCTGCACGGCATCGTGGCCGGGGAATTCCAGGCGCAGGTCGCCCAGGGATTGGTACGGCCGCAGGGTCATCGGGCGGCCCATCATTTTTTCGCCGGCCAACTTCATGGCTTCGACGGGCCGGCCGGCGAAGAGCAGGCGGCGAACTTCCGGCAGGGCGGCGCGGGCCTCGGGATTGTTGCAATCCCGCGGGCCGCCGGCCCAGAGCGAGTCCTCGTTGAGCTGAAGCCGCTCGCGGGCCGTGCCGCCGAAGACCATCGCGCCGAGCCGGCCGTTGCCCAGGGGCAAAGCCTCGCGTTCCCAGTTGGTGGCCGGCCGGGTGTACCAAAGCGTCAACGCCCCGGCCCTGGGCAGTGGTGCCGCAACCAGCGCCGGCGGCAACCCACCAGCGGCCAGGAGCGCGATGAGGGTGGAAATGCGGCCCGAACCGGCCGCGAGGCAGCGAACGCAGAACATGGCGGCACGGTTGGCAAAGGCCCCGGGCGCGTCAAGCCCCGCCGGCACCCACCCGCCGGGCTGGCGCCGCCCGGGTTTGAAATTTGGAAAGCAAGAAAGCAGGAAGGGATTTCCCGATTCGTTAGCCTGCCACCCAGGTTCCCGGAGCGCCGGTGCGCCCCGGCATTGACGGCCCGCACCACACCCCGCAGCTTCATCGCCGCACCGATGGCCGTCACACAACCTCCTTCCCCCGCCACCGCCCCGGTCCTCGGCCTCGAGGCCGGCGGCACCCGCACCGTGGCCCTGGCCGTGGACGCCGCCGACCGCGTGCTGGCGCGGGTCGAGGCCGGCCCGGCCAACCTGCGCTTGCTCGACGATGCCGCGCTGCGCCGGCACTTCGTCACGCTCGCCGCGCAGTTGCCCGCGCCCGCCGCCGTGGGCATCGGCATGGCCGGCGCGCGCGAGGAATCCGACCGCCGCCGCATCCGCGCGGCCGCCGCCCGCGCCTGGCCGGGCGTGCCCTGCTGGACGGGCCACGACCTGGACACGGCCTTCGCCGCGGCCGGGCCTTTGGGACCGGGCGTGGCCGCGCGCGTCGTGGTCATCAGCGGCACCGGTTCGTGTTGTTTTGGCCGGCATCGCGAAGGCCGGAGCGTGAAGGTCGGCGGCTGGGGGCATTTGTTGGGCGATCGCGGCAGCGGTTACGACGTGGCGCTGTCCGCGTTGCGCGCGGTGGTGGAGTCATTGGACCGGACCGGGCGCTGGCCACGGTTGGGGGCGCGATTGTTGCGGGCGCTGGCGTTGAACGAGCCGAACGAGCTGGTGACCTGGCTGCACGCCGCCAGCAAGGCCGACGTGGCCGCGCTGGCCGTCGAGGTCGGCGCCGCCGCGGCGGCGGGGGATCGCCTGGCCGCCGGCGTGCTCCGCGCCGCGGCGGATGCGCTGGCGCGGCAGGCGATCGAGTGCGCGAACCGCCTGGCCCGCGCGGGCGAGATGGTCGAGTTCGTTTTCACCGGCGGGTTGTTGCGGAAAGAGGCGCGCTTCGCCGCGCGGGTGCGGCAGCAGGTGCGCGCGGCTCGACCGCGGGCGCGGTTTCGGCGACTCGAGCGTGAGGGGGCCTGGGGCGCGGTGGCGCTGGCCCGGGCGTGTCTGGCGGAATCCGCGCCAGCGGCGGCCCGGGGTGTCGCGGCGGCGGCGCGGGAAATCGAGGCGGGTGAAAACGGCGGGCCGGTCGCCTATCCCATCCCGGAGGCGACCGCGCCATCGCCCACGGAGGGCCGCAACCCGCGTTCGTGGCGGCTGGACCGGATGTCGGTGCGGGCGGCGATCGAGTTGATGCTCCGGGAGGACGCGCGGTTGCCCGGCGCGGTGCGCGCGGTGCGGGCCGGGTTGGAACGGGCGGTGCGGCTGGCGGTGGCGAGTCTGCGGCGCGGCGGCCGCTTGATTTATGTGGGCGCGGGCACGAGCGGGCGGTTGGGGGTGCTGGATGCCAGCGAGTGCCCGCCCACCTTCGGCGTCGAGCCCGAGCGCGTGCAGGGCATCATCGCGGGAGGGCCCACCGCCTTGTGGCAGTCCGTCGAGGGCGCGGAAGACGACGCCGCGGCGGGGGCGCGGGCGGTGCAATTCCGCGGGGTGGGGCCGCGGGATATGGTGGTGGGGATTGCGGCCAGCGGGCGCACGCCGTTTGTCTGGGGGGCGCTGCTTGCGGCGCAGGCAGCGGGCGCGCGCACGGTGCTGATTTGCTTCAATCCGCACCTGCGGTTTGCCCGGGGCACGCGGCCGGACCTGGTGCTGGCGCCGGTGGTGGGGCCGGAGGTGCTCACCGGCTCGACGCGCCTGAAAGCCGGCACGGCCACGAAGATGATGCTCAACATCCTGTCCACGCTCACCATGGTGCGCCTGGGCAAGGTGGTCGAGAATCTCATGGTGGACGTGCGGCCCGCCAACGCCAAGCTGCGCGACCGGGCGGTGCGGATCGTGCAAACGCTCACCGGGGCGGAGGCGGCCGAGGCGCGCGCCGCGCTCGAGCGCGCGGGCTGGCAGGTGAAGGCCGCGGTGCGGCGCTTGCGGCGGCGCGCGCGCCGGGCGTGAGGGTGGTGTCGCCGGGGGGCGAAACCCGGCCCCGATGGCGTGTGCGCTCAAAAGAACAGGCGGGAGAAGCCGAACGACCGTTGACGCCCGCGCTCGGGGTGCCTACGTTTCTCGCGAAATCCAACCATGAAAACGATGTTGCCCAGCGTTTCCGGGGCGCCCGCGCCCGAGGCCAACCACCGCGGTTTCACCCTGATCGAGCTGTTGGTGGTGATTGCCATCATTGCGATTCTGGCCGGGATGCTCTTGCCGGCCCTTTCCAAGGCCAAGGCCAAGGCCACGGGGATCAGTTGCATGAGCAACACCAAGCAACTGGCGCTGTGCTGGACGATGTACGCCAATGATTACAGCGACACGCTGGTGAAAAACTGGCTGGCCAATACCAACGCCTGGATCGGCGGCAACGTGGCATCCATGCCCGGTGCCACCAACAAGCTGGACATCATCAACGGCCGGCTCTACGTGTACAACGGCTCGGTGGACATCTACCGCTGCCCGGCCGACAAGCAGTTGCCGGCCGCGTTGCGCAACGTGGCGGCGCTCCGCGCCACGGGCCGGGTGCGCAGCTACTCGCTGAGCGGGCGCATGGGTGGGGCGGACGCGGCGGATGCCCAACGGTTCGGGGTGCCGGACACGAGCTGGGTGCTGGGGTCGCAGTATGCGATGTTCAAGAAAATGTCGGACATCGTGAACCCGGGTCCCAGCAAGGCGTTCACCTTCATTGACGAGGGCATCGAGACGATTGACGACGGGTACTTCGCGGTGAAAGCGCCGGGGGTGTTAATCTGGCAAAACTCGCCCAGCGTCCGCCACAACAACGCGTGCGGGCTGGCCTTTGCCGACGGGCACTCGGAGATTTGGAAGTGGCGGTACCTGAGCCGGGAGCAGGGCCTGGATACTCCGGCAAAGCAGGGGGCGGTGGACACCACGCCGGACCTGCGTCGTCTCCAGGCCGCCACCGCCGAGTAGCTCGCTGGCACGTTCCCCAAGCGCCTCGGGCGCGGTGGCGCGCGGGACCACGAGTGTACGCCGCCGCAGTTCGTCCCCGGGCGTAGCGAGTTTCACCCAAGCTTCGACCACCGGAGTCGCCTCGCGTTTCGCTCGCGTTTGCGCTCGCGCGTGCGAGCCGAACAGGAAACAGAGTTTGTCCCCAGAGCCCAAGGGTTGGGCCTTGGTTCGCCGGCTCTGACGGTGCGACGCAAGGAGCGCCCGGCTGCAATTTTTGGGCTGGCCAAGGCGTGCCTGTTCCGCCCAAAGTTCCGTATGATTTGTCAGCGTGGTTTCTGTGTCCTCTTACGCTCTGTGGTCGGTCCGATGGCGCACGCTTGGCGGCGAATCTCGAGGGTCGGTCGGATCGCCCTGACGAGCGGAGTGAGCTGGTGCTCCGTGGCGGTTCTGGCCCAGGCCCCGCAACTGGTCTCGGTCTCTCCGACCCGGGGAGCCACGGGCGTGGCGGTCAACGAACCGCTGGTGTTCACGTTCGATCGCGACATGAACACCAACATTCCCTTGGTGCAGTCGCTGCCGGGGATCTTTGTCGGCAACATCGAGTTTGATCCGCCGGGGGTTGTTTTCGTGGACGGCGTTTGGAGCGGGAACAAACGCGTGCTCACCTGCACGCCCAGCGGCGATTGGCCCCCGAATACCACCATTACCTGGCGGCTGAACCCGGTCGGTTCCCTCTTCCCCTTGACCAGCGCGACCGGCACGCCGCTGGGCACGGTCAGCGGCCAGTTTACGACCGGTGCAGGCGGCGGGGGCGGGGGAGATACGCCGGAACTGGTGGCGGTGGTGCCGGCGATAGGCGCGATGGGCGTGCCCGTGACGACCACCGTGACGTTCGTCTTTGACCGGCCGATGAAGAAAACCACGCCGGTGGCTGGAGCCATTCAGTGGCAGGGCAACGGTCTGGACCCGGCCCGGTTCAGCTACAGTTGGAGCGCGGACGGCCAAAACCTCGTCGCCGACTACGACGGAGATTTGCCGGCCTTGACAATGATCGCTTGGCGGTTGAATCCGCCCGGGGCGGCGGCCCGGCTCGAGAGCGCCGAAGGCGTGCCCCTGCCGGCAGACACCTTCAACGGGATATTTACCACGGGCAGCGCCGGCGGTGGTGGGGGCGGGTGTGACCCGGACGGCATCCCGGATGCCTGGGGTGGCTACAACTTCGGCAAATCCGGGGCTTACGTGCAGACTTCGACGGCCGACCCGGTGCCGGTGGCCGAAGAGCCGTTCAATTTCGGGGCCATGGTCAAAAGCCCCCAGGCCGGCCCGGTGATCACCGCGGCCTCGATCACCCTTCCTGGCGGGACCAAGGAAAATCTGAACCCCGTGCCCTTGGGCGGTTTTTTGTATTTCTCCGACACTCCGGCCAGCGAAGCCGCGCTGGACGCCGCATATCCTGGGGGGAATTACACCCTGCGGTTCACCCCGAGCGGCCAGTCCGAGCGGGTCATCAACATGAATCTGCCCGCCGCCTGGCCGCCGGTACCCAAGGTGGCCAACTACAGCGAGGCGCAGGCCGTGAACCCGAAGCAAGACTTCACCCTGCGCTGGAACGCCTTCACCGGAGCCGGCGCCCAGGACTTCATCTCTTTGGTCATCTCGAGCACCAACCTTCTCGGCTCCACCGTGGTCTTCGAGGCGCCCGACCCTTGCGTGCCGCGTGAATTGCCCGTGACGGCCACCTCCATCGTGATCCCGGCCAACACGCTCCAGCCCAACCAGAGCTACCACGCCACGCTGACCTTCGCGCGTATCGGGTATTTCTCGACCAACGCCGTGCCGGAAATGGCGGGCGCGGCCCAAGTGATCCACAGCACCGACTTCACCCTCCGCACCGGTACCGGGACGGTTGCCGGCACCCCGGCGCGGTTCACCGGCTACCGCCGGCTGCCCAACGGAAACCCCGAGCTAACCTTCACCGGCACGCCCGCGCACCCTTACACCCTCCAACGCGCCACGTCCCTGACCGCGCGCGATTGGGTCAACGTGGGCACCGTAACCACCGACGCCACGGGGCGCGGGGTTTTCGAGGACACCCAGCCGGGCAAACAGCCGCCGCTGTTTTACCGCGCGCTGACCAATTAGCCGCCGGGCCCCTCAAGGACCGAAGCGTTCCGGCCTTGTCCCGGGACAGTGGGCGCGCGTGCGTTTGCCCGACGTAAGCCGGTCAGCCATTCGGGCAGACCTCCCTCGGCGCAAGCTGTCTGTTACACACCGGCCTCCAAGGGCTTGGTCCAAACGCCGCAGCCGGCCTGTGGGCCCGGTCACGGCCTGCCGTTAACGGCTTGGCCCGCAGCCACTAGCGGCGTTGCAAAAAAAATCGCAAAAAGTCCTTGATGCCACAACCGGTTGTACTAGCTTGCGCCACGGCACCCAACTAAATGGGGTTTCGATGCGCCCCGGTGAGTCGCCGGAACGTGTCGCCCTCGGATGGTTGGAGCCGAGATTTTGACCCGACCCGGCCCCGGCCGGGCAGACCGCAAAAACCGTAAACCGCTAGCCCCAAACCACAGCCATGATTGACAACCCGACCCCATTCCCCGCCGCCGCCACACCGGTCGGCCGCGGCAAAGCCGCCCAACTGCGCAAGCCTCGCCCCACCGCTGCCCCGACCCGCCCGCGCCTGACCATCGAGCGGGTGTTCAGCGACCCCCGGGTAAAGCCCTTCGACCAGGTGCCTTGGGAGCGGCGCACCGCCGAGATCACGGATGATTCCGGCCGGGTCATCTTCAAACAGGAAAACGTCGAGGTCCCGGCCTTCTGGTCCGAACTGGCCACGAAGGTGGTTTGCTCGAAGTACTTCTACGGCGACCCGGCCAAGTCAGAGCGGGAAACCTCGGTGCGGCAGTTGATCCACCGGGTTACCCGCACCATCGCCAACTGGGGGGTCAAGGACGGTTACTTCAGCCGCGAGGACGGCGAAGTGTTTTACGACGAACTGACCTGGCTGTGCCTCAACCAGTATGGCACCTTCAACTCGCCGGTCTGGTTCAACGTGGGGCTCTACCACGAATACGGCATCGGCCGGGACTCGGACCGGGGCAACTGGCACTACGACCCCCGGGCCGGCGAGGCCCGGCGGGCCACCACCCAGTACGAATACCCCCAGTGCAGCGCCTGCTTCATCCAGTCGGTCGAGGACAACATGGAGAGCATCATGCACCTGGCCTACAGCGAGGCCATGCTCTTCAAGTTCGGCTCCGGCACGGGCACCGACCTCACCCCCATCCGCAGCACCCGCGAGAAACTCTCCGGCGGCGGCCGGCCCAGCGGCCCGCTGAGCTTCCTCAAGGTCTATGATCAGGTCGCCAACGTGGTGAAGTCCGGCGGCAAAACCCGCCGCGCCGCCAAGATGAACACCCTGCGCGACTGGCACCCCGACATCGAGGAATTCATCACCGCCAAAATGCGCGAGGAGAAAAAGGCCTGGGCGCTCATCGAGCAAGGCTACGACGGCTCCTTCAACGGCGAGGCCTACGCCTCGGTCATGTACCAGAACGAAAACCTCTCCGTGCGCGTCAGCGACGCCTTCATGGAAGCGGCCACCGCCACCGACCCCGCCCGCCGCGAGTGGTGGACCCGCGCCGTCACCACCGGCCGGCCGGTCGAGAAAAAGGACGCCTCCCGCCTGCTCGACCTGGTGGCCGAGGGCACCTGGGTCTGCGGCGACCCCGGCCTGCAGTACGACGGCACCATCCAGAAATGGCACACCTGCAAGGGCACCGAGCCCATTCACTCGACCAACCCGTGCAGCGAGTATGTCTTCCTTAACAACACGGCCTGCAACCTTGCCTCCCTGAACCTCATGAAATTCAAGCGCGAGGACGGCCGGTTCGACCTCGAGCGCTTCAAGGCCGCCGTGCGCCTGTTCATCACCGCCCAGGAAATCCTGGTGGACAACGCCAGCTACCCCACCAAGGCCATCGCTGAAAACTCCCACATCTTCCGCACCCTCGGCCTGGGCTACGCCAACCTCGGCGCCCTCATCATGAGCTACGGCCTGCCGTATGACTCGGACGAAGCCCGCTCCCTGACCGGCGCCCTCACCGCCGTCATGACCGGCCACGCCTACGAGCAGAGCGCCGCGCTCGCCCGTCAGATGGGGCCCTTCCCCGGCTACCGCGACGCCCGCTGCGCCGGCGTGCCCAAACCCGCCCGCCCGGACAACGTCGAGTCCATGCACGAAGTCATCCGCCTCCACCGCGCCGCCGTGGAAGACATTCACCCCAGCGCGGAGTTCGCCTACCTCAAGGACGAGGCCCGCGCCGCCTGGGACCGCGCGCTGAGCGCCGGCGAACAATGGGGCTACCGCAACGCCCAGGTCACCGTCCTGGCGCCCACCGGCACCATTTCCTTCGCCATGGATTGCGACACCACTGGCATCGAGCCCGACATCGCCCTGGTCAAGTACAAGAACCTCGCCGGCGGCGGCCAGCTCAAGATCGTCAACCGCACCGTGCCCGAGGCCTTGCGCCGCCTCGGCTACTCCCCTGCCCAAATCGAAACCATCGTGGCCCACATCGAGCGGTACGACACCATCGAAGACGCCACGCTGGACGACGGCACCGTCGTCCCCACCCCGCTCCGCCCGGAGCACCTGCCGGTCTTCGATTGCGCTTTCAAACCGGCCCGCGGCCGGCGCAGCATTCACTACCTGGCCCACCTGAAAATGATGGCCGCCGCCCAACCCTTCCTCAGCGGCGCCATTTCCAAGACCGTCAACATGCCCCACGAGGCCACGCCGCAGGAAATCCGCGACGCCTACGTGCAGGCCTGGAAACTGGGCCTCAAATGCGTGGCCATTTACCGCGACGGCTCCAAGCGCAGCCAGCCGCTGAACACCAGCCGCGGCGCCGGGGCCGGCGCGGGCGAGGCCGCGGCCGAGCTCGAGCAACTCCGGCAACGCGTTCGCGAACTCGAAGCGTTGGTCGAGCGCCTCCAAAAAGAGGTGGGCAAGCCTCTGCGCCGCCGCCTGCCCGAGGTGCGCCAGGCGGTTAACCACAAGTTCAGCATCGCCAACCACGAGGGCTACCTCAACGTCGGCCTCTTTGCCGACGGCCAGCCCGGCGAACTCTTCATCACCATGGCCAAGGAAGGCTCCACCATCGGCGGCCTCATGGACACCATCGCCACCCTCACCAGCATCGCCCTCCAGTACGGCGTGCCGCTCGAGGCCCTGGTCAAGAAGTTCTCCCACCAACGCTTCGAGCCCAGCGGCTTCACCAAGAACCGCGACGTGCCCGTCGCCTCCTCGATCACCGACTACATCTTCCGCTGGCTCGCCTTCCAGTTCCTGCCCGGCTACCGCGAGGAACACGCCCCCGACCGCGGCCAGCAGGAACTGCCCATGCCCGACCTCCAGGAGCAAATCCGCAAACGGGTCAACGTCTCCGTGCCCGACCTGCCGGTGAGCGATGACAACGGCGGCTCGACCGAGGGCAACGGGCACGGGTCGAAACCGGTCCCGGCCACACCCGTCCCCGGCCCCGCCCTCACGGCCACCGCTGTGCACCGGGAGAGCTTCGTGAACCAGGCCGACGCTCCCATCTGCCCGACCTGCGGCTCGCAGACCGTGCGCAATGGCGCCTGCTTCCGCTGCCGCAACTGCGGCGAGAGCCTCGGCTGCTCCTGAGCGCCCCGGCCCGCCGCGCGCGTTCTCCATGCCGGCCTGCCTCCGGTCCCCCCGTGGGGCAGGCCGGTTGCGTTTGACCCGGCCAATGCGTTCGGGCTGGCATTTGACTTTGCCCGCCGCCGGTGCGAGAAAGCCTTGAACCTTAAGTCAACACGCCATGAAAAAAATCCTGCTCTGCACCCTGTTGACCGCCGCGTGCGGTCCCTTGCTCCCCGCCCGGACCGGCGAACCCGAAGCGCCCCCGCCGCCGCCCCGCGAGCGCCTCGAACGCGTCGAAGAAAAAGAACGCTCGCAACCGGCTGAGCTGCGTCGCGCCGAACCGCGTCGCGAGCGCGAGGCCGACCGCGAGGCCCGACCGTCGGCCGCGCGGGAACGCTTCCGCGAACTGCGCCGCGAACGCGCGGAACTGACCGCCAAGCTCGAACGCTCCCGCGCCGAAGGCCGGCGCGAAGAAGCGCGGGAACTCCAGAAACGCCTCGAACAACTGGACCGGGAAGCCGCCGGGCTGGCCCGGCGGCCGCCGCGTCCCGGGCCGGCCGGCCCGCCTCCGCCGGCGCCCCCGGGTCCCGGGCCGGACGCGCGGCAGCGTCACCTGCAGGCGGCCATTGAGAACCTCCACGCGGCCGGCCTGCACGAACTGGCCGAGCGGCTCGAGCGCGCGCGGGAAAACCTCCTGCGCCGGCCGGGCGCGCCGCTGCCGGAGCTGGCTGAACGCGCGCGCGAGGAATTC
This sequence comes from uncultured Verrucomicrobiota bacterium, assembly GCA_964466945.1. GTDB lineage: Bacteria > Verrucomicrobiota > Verrucomicrobiia > Limisphaerales > J093 > DSVZ01. The sequence continues at coordinate 26,932 of CAYXPA010000004.1, forward strand.
CGCCGGCTGCGCGCCGAGCTTGAGGAGGTGCGGCAGCACCTCCGCCGCTTGGAGGAGCGCCTGGAACGCGCCCCCGAACCGCGGCGTTGAAACCCGGTCAGGCGCGCGTTGGCGCATCGCGGGAATTTTCGCAACGGCGGCCGCGGCCACGCTCGTTGGTTACCCGTGCAGTCGCCCGTCGGTTGAAGCGAGCGGGTCGGATGGCCGGGCGTGTAACGATTTGCCGCGGCGGTTGCTCGTCCCGGACCTGCGCGGTTAACTGGCGGCGTGCAAGCGGAGTCCAATCCCGCCCCGCCCGAGGCCCGCCGACTGCGTCTGTGGCCGGCGGGCTTGATCGTCGGGGTGCTGGCGGTGGTGCTGATCGTGATCCGCCGCCTCGAGCACCTGCCTTACCAGAGCCGCAACCTGGCCACACTGTCGGCCGTGCTCGCTGCCCTGGCCCTGCTCTGGGTGTGGTGGTTGCTCGGCTCGCGCGCGCCCTGGCGCTGGCGGCTGGCGGTCTGCGGCGGCGTGTTGCTCATGGCGGGGCTGGGCGCGGCGTTGTTCCGCATTCGCGGAGTGAGCGGGGATTTGGTGCCCATCCTCGAGCCGCGCTGGGTTCGCCGCGGCGCACCCGCCGGCGGCTCGGTTCCCGACCCCCCGGCCGCCATGCCCACTCCGGCCGTGCCGGCCGCACCGGCGCCCCGACCGGACTTCCCGCAGTTTCTCGGGCCCGAGCGCAACGGCGTCATCGCCGGCGTGAAGCTGGACCCGGACTGGGCGGCGCATCCCCCGCAGGTGCTCTGGCGGCGGCCGGTGGGCGCGGCGTGGTCGGGCTTTGCGGTGGTGGGGGCGCGCGCGCTCACGCAGGAGCAGGAGGGCGACCAGGAATTGGTCACCTGCTACGACCTGGCCAGCGGCCGGCGGCTCTGGCAGCACGCGGACCGCGCCCGGTATTTCACCACGCTGGCCGGCGAAGGCCCCCGCTGCACGCCCACGGTGGTGAGCAACCGTGTGTTTGCCCTGGGCGCCACCGGCATCCTGAATTGCCTGGACCTGGCGGACGGCCGCCGGGTGTGGTCGCGCTCGCTCACCGCCGACGCGAGCAGTGCGGTGCCCGAATGGGGGTTCGCCGGCTCGCCGCTGGTGTTCGAGGACAAGGTGATCGTCAGCGCCGGCGGCCGCGACGAGCGTTCGGCGCTGGCCTACCACGTCCACACCGGTGAACTGGTCTGGCACGCCGGCACGCGCGCGGCCAGTTACAGTTCGCCCGCGCTGGTGTTGCTGGCCGGGCGCCCGCAGGTGCTGCTGTTCAACAGCCGGTACATCACCGCCCACGACCCGCACTCGGGCCAGGTGCTCTGGGAATACCCCTGGGGCGTGGGGCACCCGAACGTGGCCCAGCCCGTGCCGGTGGGCTCGAACCGCGTGGTCTTCTCGAGCGGCTACGGCGTGGGCGCCGAGCTGCTCGAAGTGACTGCGGAGGCCCCCGGCCGGCTCGCCGCGCACCGCGTGTGGAAATCGCCCCGCCTGAAGTCCAAGTTTGCCAACTTCGTGCGGCGGGGCGAACACCTCTACGGCCTGGACGACGGCGTGCTCGTGTGCGTGGCGCTGCGGGACGGCGCGCAGCTCTGGAAAGAAGGCCGTTACGGCCACGGCCAGATGTTGCTGGTGGGCGATTGGCTGCTGGTCATGGCCGAAAACGGGGAGCTGGTGTTGTTGCAACCCACGCCGGAAGCGCCGAACGAGCGGCACCGATTCCGGGTCTTCTCCGGCAAGACGTGGAACCCGCCCGCGCTGGCCGGCGACCTTCTGCTGGTCCGCAACGACCGCGAAGCCGCCTGCCTGCGCCTGGCGGAGGAAGTGCGCGGAAGAGTCCGGCGAACTGAAGTGATGGAGTAACGGCCGGGACGCGCCTTCGCCAAATCTCCTCGTCATGACGTCTCCGGGTGGTTAACTTCGGCCTGTGGACCATCGAGCGTTGGATGAAGTGAGTTTGGAACTGGCCCGCCGGGTGGCCGAACGGTTGCGTCAACAACCGGAACTGGTGGAGGTGGCCCGGGCCAACCTGGACCGTTGGTCGCGGCAGAACGCCAACGCTTCCGCGCTCCTGCGGAGCTACGCGGAGTGGCGTCGGCTGCTCTCACGGCCGGTGGAGGAAATTTGCGCGTTGCTCGTGGCGGAAACCGAGGAAGCACGTCGGCTGCGACAAAATTCCCCGTTTGCCGGTATTCTCTCGCCCGCCGAGGTCTGGGAGATCAAGGCGCGTCACCGTCATGCAGCGCGCTCAGCTTGAACACCTCATCCGGGCGGCCACCGCCATCACCGGCGCGACCGAGTGGATCGTGGTGGGGAGCCAGGCCATCTTGGGGGAGTTCCCGCACCCGCCGGAGGAATTGCTCCGGTCCGTCGAAGCCGACGTTTTTTCCACGCGCTCTGCGGCCGACACTGATCTGGTCGAGGGATCTATTGGGGAGGGATCGCCCTTCCATCAGACTTTCGGCTACTATGCGCATGGCGTTAGCGACAGCTCGGCTGTTTTGCCCGCAGGCTGGCGAGACCGGTTGGTCGCCTTGCGGAACGAAAACACAGGAGGCGGTACCGGGTTGTGTTTGGAAGTGCACGACCTGGCCGTATCCAAACTCGCTACAGGCCGAGAAAAAGACCTCGCTTTCGTTACAGCCTTGTTGCGCCACGGCTTGGCAAAGCCCCAGATTCTCAAGGAACGGCTTGCCCTCACCCCATTATCCGATGAACACCGCAGTCTCTGCCAGACGCGCTTGGAGCGACTGTCGGGGAAGCTAACTCCGGAAACCTTCCCAACCGGTGACCAGGCTGATTGACAATCCGCCGCGGGCGCCCCGCGCTCGCGCCGCCTGGCTGCGCCGTCACGGCCTGGTGCTGGCGCTGGGGCTGGTTTGTGCGCTGCTGGCGGCCGCCAAACCCACTTTCTTCACCGCCGCGAATTTGGTGAACATCCTCCGCCAGGTCTCGATCAACGGCCTGCTGGCGGTGGGCGTGACGTTGGTGCTCTTGACCGGCGGCGTGGACCTCTCGCTGGGCTCGGTCGTGGCGTTGACCGGCGTGGTCGCGGCCTCGCTGGCCCAGCCGGGCGACGGCCCGGTGCTCCTTGCCATCGCCGCCGGCATCGGCGCCGGCCTGGCCTGCGGCCTGGTCAACGGCGCGCTCGTGGCGCATGGCCGGGTGGCGCCGTTCATCGCCACGTTGGGCATGATGACCGCCGCGCGTGGCCTGGCGCTGGTGTGGAGCGGGGGGCGGCCGGTGTCCAACCTGGTGCCCGGGTTCACCGCGCTGGGCGGGGATTGGGGGCGACTGCCCATCCCGGCGCTGTTGCTGGCGGGGGTGACGCTGGCGGCCTGGGTGTTCTTGAACCGCACCCGCTGGGGGCGGCACCTTTATGCGGTGGGCAGCAGCGCGGCGGCCGCGCGCGCGGCGGGCATTTCGGTGGCGGGCATCCAGCTCTTCGCTTACGGCCTGTGCGGGGCCCTGGCCGGCTTGGCGGGCGTGGTGTTGGCGGCACGCATCACCACTGGCCAACCCAACGCCGGCATCGCCTACGAGCTGGACGCCATCGCCGCCGTCGTCATCGGCGGCACCAGCCTGTCCGGCGGCGTGGGCGGGGTGGGCGGGACCATTCTGGGCGTGCTGTTGCTGGGCGTGATCAACAGCGGCCTGGACCAGTTGAACGTCTCGGCCTACTACCAGCAAATCATCAAGGGCGCAATCATCGTGGGCGCGGTCTGGCTGGACCAGCGCAGCCGGCGGGAAAGTTGAAGGCGCGCCGGCCACACGCGCCGGACGGTGCCGCGGATGTGAACAACTGGGGCGGCTTCCCCGCTGGCCGGCGTCCCGGGCGACGGCTACCCTTCGGGCCATGCAAATCCCGGGCGCGCTTTTCGTGCTGGCCTGGTGGTCGGCGCTCGCACTGGCCGCTTCGCCCCCGCGCGTGCGGCTGGGCTGCGAGGTCCTGGCCGAGGGAGGCTTTCGCGAGCTCCAGGGCAAGCGCGTCGGCCTCATCGCCAACCAGACCAGCGTGGACGCCGGTGGCGTGCCCACCTGGCAACGTCTGCGCCGGGCGCCCGGAGTGCAACTTGTCGCCCTGTTCGCCCCGGAGCACGGCCTGGCCGGCGACGTGCCGGCGGGCAAGGAATTCACCAACGCGACGCACGCGCCGACCGGCCTGCCGGTGTACTCGCTTTACGGCCCGGGGCCGATCCGCAAGCCCACCCCGGCCATGCTGAGCGGGTTGGACGTGCTGGTGTACGACCTCCAGGACACCGGCCTGCGCGCGTACACTTACATCAGCACGTTGGGCCTGGCCATGGAGGCGTGCGGCGCGGCCGGCGTCGAGTTCGTGGTCCTGGACCGGCCCAACCCGCTGGGCGGCGTGCGCGTGGAAGGGCCGGGCGTGGCGCCCGCGTTTCGCTCCTTTGTCGGCCAGTGGAACATCCCCGTGGTGTACGGCCTGACGCCCGGCGAGCTGGCCCGCATGATCAACGGCGAGGGTTGGATCACCAACCGCTGCCGCCTCACCGTCGTGCCGTTGCGCGGCTGGAAACGCGCCATGACCTGGCCCGACACCGGCCTGCCCTGGGTGCCCACCTCGCCCAACGTGCGCAGCTTCGCCGCCGCACTGGGGATGCCCGCCACGGGACTGGTGGGCGAACTGGGCGGCCTGAACATCGGCCTGGGCGGCGAGTACCCGTTCCGCTGCTACGCCGCGCCGTGGTTGAACGCGCAGAAAATGGCCTCCCACCTCAACGGCCTGCGCCTGCCCGGCGTGTACTTCCACCCGCTGACCTACCGGCCCACCCGCGGCGCCTTCCAGGGCCGCACCGTTCATGGCGTGCGCCTGGAATTTACCGACCCGGCCCGGGCGCCGCTCCTGGCTCTGAACCTCTACGCCCTCGAGGCGGCCCGCCAACTGGCCGGGCGCGACCTCCTGGCCGAGGCCGAGCGCGCGGGCAAGAGCTTCGGCATGTTCGACAAGGTCCTGGGCAGCGACCGGCCCCGCAAGGCCCTGCGCGCCGGCCAGAGCGCCGCCCAGGTCGTGGCCGGGTGGAAGGCCGAAGAAACCGCCTTCCGCCAGCGCCGCCAGCCCTACCTGCTTTATCCGTGAGCCGCGCAAGAAGTGTGCGCCGACCGCCCTCGGCGGCTCCGCCTCAGTACCGCAGCCAATACCAGTCCGCACGGACTTCCTGTCCGCGGCGGCGAATGAGGATTCGTTCGACCCTCACCAGCGCTCGACCGGCCCCCGCGGCACGGGAATGCCCGCCGGTTCGGCCGCGGTTTCCTCTCCAAATGACGCGGGCAGCGGTGGCGGGCGAAAGCGCGGCAGCAACTCGCCGTGTTCATCCAAAAACTGCGCCCGCCACTGGCGGTACTCGGCCAGGATTTCCTCGAACTCGGCCCGGCTGGACAACAGGCTCACCCGGCGCTTGAACTCCGCCGCCGGCCCGAACCGGCGCGCGTACCACGGCGCGACCTTCCGAAACTGCCGGCAGCCGTGTGCCTCGCCGAAGACCTGCACCATCAGGTCCAGGTGCCGCCGCATCACCCGCACCCGCTCCTCGAAGCCCGGCTCGGGCAACCGCTCGCCCGTGTCGAGATAGTGCCGCGTGTGCGCGAAAATCCACGGGTTGTAGAAAGCCCCGCGCCCGATGCTCACGCCCGCGCAGCCGGTCTCCTCGAGCATCTGCCGGGCCGCCTGCGGCGTGGTCACGTCGCCGTTGCCGATCACCGGAATCCGGCGCACCGCCGCCACCACCGCGCGGATGCCGGCCAGGTTGACGCGCCCGCTGAACCCCTGCGCGCGCGTGCGACCGTGCACGAACACCGCCGCCACGCCCGCGTCCTCGAGGGCACGCGCCAGGTCGGGGGCGGTCAGGTTCTGCGCGTCCCAGCCCAGGCGCATCTTGGCCGTCACGGGAATGCGCACCGCGTTCACCATGCCCGCCACCAGCCGCGCGGTGCGGTCCAGGTCGGTCAACATGGCCGCGCCACCGCCCACGCGGCAGACCTTGCGCACCGGGCAGCCCATGTTGATGTCCACCGCCGCCACGCCCAGCGACTCGAGCAGCGCGGCGGCGTCGCGCATTTCCTCGGGCACGGCGCCGAACAGTTGCACCGCCAGCGGCCGGTCCGCCGGGCAGGTCTCGATGAGCTTGAGCGCATTGCGATTGCGCTCGAGCAGGGAGCGGGCGTTGACCAGATCGGTCGTGGCCAGGCCCAGGCCGCCCAGCTCGCGCAGCGTCAGGCGCAGGGGCAGGTTGGTGTAACCGGCCAGCGGCGCCAGGCAGAGATTCGAGTTCAGATTCAGCGAACCGATGCGCAGCACGTCCCAAGTATAACCGCGGCGCGCCCGTGGCAAAGGGACAAGGGAAAGCGCAAGAACGCGAGGCGGGGAGCCGGATGACGGATGAGGGATGCCGGATACCGGATACCGGATGCCGGATGTCGGCTGGCTGGTGCGGTCGGTAGGGCCGCGCTGCGCCGCGGCCGGGCGGGCGGCGCCGGCGCAGCGGCGCCCTACCTCGCGAAGCGTTTGGAGTGCGCCGGCTTGCCGGCGCTGTGGGGTGGGGACGGATGCCAGATGCCGGATACCGGATGCCAGATGCCGGATACCGGATGCCAGATGCCGGATGTCGGCTGGCCGGTGCGGTCGGTAGGGCCGCGCTGCGCCGCGGCCGGGCGGGCGGCGCCGGCGCAGCGGCGCCCTACCTCGCGAAGCACAGGGAGTGTGCCGACTGGCAGTCGGCGCTACGGCCGGCTGGCAGCTTACGCTACTCCGCTGACGCCGCGGGCGGGGCAAAGCGCGCGTCCAGAAACGCCTTGAAGCGCGCGGCGGTTTCGCCGCCGAAGCCCGGCACCGCGGCGATTTCCTCGACCGTGGCCCGGCGCAGCCGCTGGACCGAGCCGAAGCGTTTGAGCAGCGCCGCCTTGCGGGCTTCGCCGATGCCGGGGAACTCGTCCAGCACGCTCTCGCTGATTTTGCGCAGCCGGAGCCGGGCGTTGTAGCTATTGGCCACGCGGTGGGACTCGTCCCGGATGCGTTGCAGAAGCTTGATCGCCGGGTGGTCCAGCCCCAACCGCAGCGGCTCGGCCCGGCCCGGCCGGTGGATTTCCTCGAATTCCTTGGCCAGGCCGATCACCGGCAGCGCGCCCAGGCCCAGTTTCTCGAGTTCGGCGCGGGCGGCGTTGACCTGGCCTTTGCCGCCATCAATGAGGATCAGGTCCGGCAGGCGCGGGGCGGCGGGCGGGCGGGCGTCGGCCGCGGCGGCGGCGTCGGTGTCCGCGCGCGGAGGTTCACCGCGGTGACGCGCGCTGACGTCGCGGACGACGCGTTGGAGGTCGGGCGGGCTGGGCCGGCCGGCTTCGTCGTCGCCCGGGGGCGGGGCGGGGGCGCCGGCCATTTCGTCGAGCAGGCGGCGGTAGCGGCGGCGAATGACCTCGGCCATGCAGGCGAAGTCGTCCTGGCCCTCGACGGTTTTGATGCGGAAGCGCCGGTAGCGGGCGCGGTCGGGCCGGCCCTGCCAGAAGCTGACGAGGGAGGCGACCTTGAGGGTGCCGCTGATGTTCGAGATGTCGAAGCCCTCGATGCGGGCGGGCGGGGCGGGCAGCTCGAGCACTTCGGCCAGCGCGCGCAATTCGGCCGCGGGGTCCACGGCCAGGGGCAGGGAGTAGGGGATGCGCTCGAATTTCTCGGTGCGCTGGGTGGTGCGGCGCAGGTCCTGGAGGAGGTCGCGCAGTTCGGCGGCCTTTTCGAAGTTCAGCGCGGCGGCGGCCTGTTTCATCTGGGCCTCGAGCTCGGCGGCCATTTCCTCGCAGTGGCCGGCCAGGAAGTCGCACGCGGCCTCGACCTGCATGCGGTACTGCTCGGGGGTGACGTTGCCGATGCACGGGGCGGTGCACACCCGCAAGTGGGCGTAGAGGCAGTGCTTGTAGTCGGCCTCGGTGGGCGTGAGGGCGCGGCAGCCGCGCAGGTTGAAGCGCTGCCGCACCAGGGTGAGGGTGCGCCGCACCGCGCCGGCGCTGGCAAAGGGCCCGAAGTACCGCGCCGCCGGGTCGTTTTCGAGGCGGGTGAGGGTGAAGCGCGGGATGGGGTCGTTCAGGTTCACCTTCACCAGCAGGAAGCGCTTGTCGTCGCGGAAGCTGATGTTGTAGCGCGGCCGGAATTCCTTGATCAGACGCCCCTCGAGCAGGACGGCCTCGGCCTCGCTGCGCACCCGGTGCCAGTCAAAGTCGTGGATGGCCTCGACCAGCGCGTTGAACTTGAGGTCCCAGCCCCGGCGGCGGGAGGGTTGGAAGTATTGGCTCACCCGCCGGCGCAGGTCCCGGGCCTTGCCCACGTAGATGACCGTGCCGAAGCGGTCCTTCATCAGGTACACGCCCGGCCGGTGCGGCACCTGGGCCAGCTTGTCGCGGATGTGGTCGCTCACCGGCATGGGGACGGCGCGCGCGGCGGCCGCGGCCGGACCTCACGCGCCGGGCAGCGGATGCCGCGCGAAGGCATATTCGGCCACCACCTCGCCCCGCCGCAAGTGCCGCAGGAGAATTTGCTCGAGCACCGCCGGCGTGCAGGAGTGGTACCAGACGCCCTCCGGGTACACGACCGCAATGGGCCCGTGCCGGCAGACGCGCAGGCAGTTGGCGCGCGTGCGCCAGACCACCGCTTCCCCGCCGGCCAGGCCCAGTTCCTTGAGGCGGCGCTTGAGAAACTCCCAGGCCTCGCGCCCCGCCTCGCGCGCGCAGCACTTGGGCTCGTCGGGCTCGGCGCACAGGAAGATGTGACGGCGCGCGTGCGGCAGGCCGAGCGCGGCGAGGGTGGCGGCCAGTTCCTGGTGAACCGCCTCGGGGGCGCCGCCGACGCCCGGCGGCGGCGAGGCGTTGGCCGGCTGGTCGGGTGCGGACGCGGTGGCGGTGGCGACGGGCAACGAGGCGGGCGGCGGATTCATCGCGGAGCAAAAAGGTTAGTGCCGGCGCAGCGGGAGGTGGTGCTCGAGGCGCCGGGTTTGGTGCGGCTCCAACGGCGGCAGGTCGGTGAGGGTGGGCGAGGAGGTTTCTTGGAGGATGGCGCGGGCGCGTTCCTGGAGGGCCTGCCAGCGCGGCCAGTCCAGCGCGGGCGCGTGGGCGATTTGCCGCAGCAGGCTGCGCCACTCGATGATGGCCCGGTCAATGTCCCCGGGGCCGAGCAGTTCGCCGGCCCAGGCGTGGCGCGCGGCGGGGTCGCGGTGCACGGCGGCGACGATGACCTCGGCGCCGGCGCCGTACTTGGGGGGCAGGCCGTTTTCGAGGTAGCCGGGGATGGTTTGCAGGCCGTAGGCCTGATGGCAGGCCACGGCCAGGCGGCCGCCCCAACGATTGTCGTCGCCCGCGAAACGGAAGCCTGCGTCGAGGTTGGCCAGGTCGTAGGCCAGTTCCTCGATGGGGTAGGTGGGGTCTTCGAGCGCGGCGGCGATGGCCAGGCCGTCGCTCTGGGAGAAGAAGCTCACGATGCGGCCCCGGCGGGTGGGCCGGCCGGCGGCATCCACCAGACCCAGGCGCCGCCACAGCGCGGCCGTGCCGCTGGCGGGACTGAGTTGGCGGCAACGCGGCGCGAGCTCGCAGCGTGCGCACTCGGGCGGCTCGACCTCGCGCACGGGCGGGCGCCAGAGCGCGACGCCGTACCGGTCCACCGGCGCCTTCAACGTCAGTTCGGCGAGGCTGACGCGGGCGAGGATTTTCTCCGGGGTTTCGATCACCTGGAGCACCGGAGTGTGGCGGGCCGCGAGGGCGGTGTGGACGCGCGGCAGGATTTGCGCGCGCCAGGTCGCGAGGTCGGCGTGGCGGCCGGGCCAATTGGTGAGCCGGCGCAGCCATTTGGCCAGCCGCACCCGGTCCGCGGGCAGGCGCTCGGCCAGGGTGAAACTGCGGCCGTACACGGGGAGGCCGTCCTGCTCGCCCACGCGGCAGAGTTCGCCGGTGCCGACTTTTTCGAGCGCGCGCGGTTCGCTCAGGGCCGGGCGCAGCCGCGGCGCGGGGGCGTTGGCGGTTTCGGGGGCGGGCGGCGGGGTGTCCGGCTCGAGGATCCAGAGGTCGCGCAACGGCACTTCGCGTAGCGGGGGCAGGCGCTCCCATTCGCCGCGACTGTTGCGGATTTCGCGGAGGCGGGTGCGGACACGGCGGGCGCGTTCGGCGTCGGTCTTCAGGCCGCAGGGGGTTTCGGGATGTTGGAGGCAGAATTCGATGCCCAGCGGGATGGGTTTGCTGGTGAAGAGGCGTTCCTGCACGCGGGCGGCGGCGGGCAGGGGGTCCTCGCCCCGGGCGGCGGCGGCGGCCATGAGGCCGAGCAGCGCGGCCCAGTCCACCATGCCGTTGCGGGTGAGGTGCAGCGCGTGCGCGTCCAGGAGGCGGATTTCGTTGGCGCTGACCAAGAGGTAGCCGGTGTCGTCAATGCCGCGGCGGCCGGCGCGGCCGAACATTTGCAGGAGTTCATCGGGCCGGAGGGGTTGTTCGGCCAGGTCGCGCCGGTATGAATCGCCGGCCAGCGCCACACTGCGGAGCGAGAAGTTGATGCCGGCGGCCAGGCCCATCGTGGCGACCACGACGCGCAACTGGCCGGCCTTGGCCAGCGGCTCGATGACGCCGGCGCGGGCGCCGTAGCTGAGGCCGCTGTGGTGGAAGGCGACGCGGGCCTTGAGCAGGCGGGCGAGGTGTTCGCCCACCAGGCGGCGTTGCAGCGGAGAAAGCGTCAAGGGGTGCGGACAGGGCAGTTGGCGGGCCAGCTCCTCGGCCAGGGCTTCGGCGGCCTGGCGGCGCGGGGCAAAGATGAGCAGCGGGCCGAGTCCTTCGGCCAGGGCTTTGGCCACCAGGCGCGGCCAGTAACCGCGGATTTCGGCGGGCACGGCGAAGCTGAGCGAGGCGGCGTGGACTTCTTCGAGCGGCACGGGGCGGTGGTCGGTACGGATGACCACGGCGTCGCGCCCCAAGCGGCGGAGCCAGCGGGCGACGTCCTCGGGGTTGGCCACGCTGCCGCTCAACAGGAGCAGGCGCGTGCGCGGCGGGGCCAGGGCGATGGCCAGTTCGTAGTTCAGGCCGCGGTCCGGGTCGGCGATCATCTGGTATTCGTCCACCACCAGCAGGTCGGGGCCGTCACCGTGGATGAGGCGGTTTTTCTGGGTCTCGAGCGTGGCCACGAGGATGGGGGCGGCGAGGTTTTCGGCGAGGTCGCCGGTGGCGATGCCCACGTCCCAGCCGCGGGCGCGCCACTCGGCGAGCTTGTCGTTGGCCAGGGCGCGGGTGGGCACGGTGTAAATGGCCCGGCCGCGGGGTTTGCCCTGGTTGGACCAGAGCTCGAAGATGAGGGTCTTGCCGGCCCCGGTGGGGGCCTGCACCACCACATCCCGGCCGGCGCGCAAGGCGGCCACGGCCTGCTGCTGCCACAGGTCGGGCACCAGGACCTGGTTCAGGCCGGTCGGGGCGGCCAGTTGTTCGGCCACGGACAGCATGGCGTCAAGGTAGCGCGTCGCACGGCCGGCGAAACTCCAAAAGGGCGTGCCGGAGTGGACGAGGAACCCCACGCTGCCGCCGCGCGCGGGCGTCAGTCGGCGGGCGCGAGTTTCACGTAATCCAGCCCGAACATGTAGCTTTTGACGGCCTTCTCGTTGGCGCCCAGGATTTCGACGCTCAACTGGTGCTCCCCGGCGGCCAACTCGTGCGTGCCCAGGTCCAGCTCGCCCGTGGCGATGACGCCGTCGTTGAACAGGTCAAGGGGTGGGCCGAGCTTCTGGCCGTCCAACGCCAGTTGCACGATGCCGTAGTCCACGGCCTTGGTGAGCTGGGCAACCAGCTTGTAGCGGCCGGCCTTCTCGACCGGCAGAGCCAGCATCAGCCGGTCGCCCGGCTTGGCGTCAATCCACCACAGATGGGCGTCGTTGCTCCACGCTTCGCCGAAGCCGCTCATGTCCTGCTCGTGCGGGTTGCCGGCGGTCTTGGACAGAATTTTGAGGCTTTCCCCCTCGATCACACCGGGTTTCTTGCGCGCCGCCGGCGGGACGTAGTAAGCGGCTCGCTCCGGCAGCGCGACCGGCGCGTACGGGTCGTCCCCGCCCGGTGCGAGATACCAGTAGGCGACGGCGGCGTAGAGGGTCGGGCGCTTGTTCGGGTAGTATTTCTCGAGGTAGCCGTCGAAGGACTTTTGGAAGGGAATCTGGTCGGCCACGTGCCAGCGGTTGACCGAGACGTGACCCTTGTTGTTGCCGTCGTTGCGGGTCTGGTTGTGAAAGGCGTTCTGGAACAACTCCGGGCAGCACCAGGCGTAACCGAAGTAGTCCTCCGACCCCGTGCCGATGGTGGAGGGGAACTTCTCCCCGTCCACGAAGAACTTCTCGTCGCCCTCGCCCCACCAGCCGCCGCGCGGATTCCAGACATGGAGCATCACGCCCACGAACCGCCCGCGGCCGGTGGTCTTGAGCAGCGGCCAGTCAATCCACCGCTCCGGCTCGGTGGGCAGAAACTCGTCGCGATGCCACTTGGCGTGGAAGCGCCCGAGCTTCGAGGCGTCGCCGTTGATCGGCGCGGTGCAAACCTCGAACTGAACCTGGCGGTCCTGTTTACCTTCGTTTCGGAGGGTGACTTCGGCGGACCGGGCGAACGGCATGAACCAGTTGGCGTAGAACCAGCCGTCATCGGTCAGGCCGCACGGCAGCGAGCGATACGCGTTGGCCCCGGGCGCCGTGCCGAAGAAGTCGCCCAGCGGCGTCCAGACACTGGCGCGCGCCTGGCCGTCCCACTTGATTTGCAGCACCAGCTCGCGCAACACGTCGCGGTCGCCGGGCGGCGCGGGCAGGTCGTTGACCTTGACTCGAATCCGGTGGATGGCCGCCGGGCCGTCGAGTCGGAGCGAATCGGCGCCGCCATTCGGGGCCAGCCGGCTGTCGCGGCGTGCGGGAACCGCGTTTGGGCCGAGCGGGCGCGGGCCGCAGTTGGCCAGCAGCCGGTTGGCCTCGTCCAGGGCGGCATTCTCCTTGGCGCTTAGCTCCCGCTTGAACGTCGGCACTGTCGTGCCGGCAGGGAAAGTCGTATAGACGAACTGGTAGTAATCGCCCCAGCCGTTGTCGGCCACGATCTTGCAGGACTTCTGGTAGGGGATGGGCGTGTAGTTGTTCCAACCGCGGGCGACGGTGTGGACGAGCGCCGGGCGGTTGAAGGGCGGGTTCTTGCCGTCGAAGTACCCGACAAACGGCAGGTCCACCGCCGGCTCGGCGGCGCCGTCGAGGTAAATCCGGACGTGCCCGGTCTTGGGCGTGGCCGACCAGATGCGCCAAATAACGCCCGGCCCTTGCATTTCGGCCAGCACCTGCTGGTCGCCCTCGCGGCGGATGATGCCGTGGCCGTCGCCGTTGGCGTCCCAGCCCAGGTATTTGCCGGTGGCTTCATCGTAGCGGCTGGCGCGGTCGTAGCTGGACCATTGCCGGGTGGTTTCGCCGGGCGGCGGCAAGCTGGCGAGATGTTCAAGGTCGGTGAGCCGCCGGACGAGGTCCACGTAGGTGAAACTATCGGCGGCGGCGAGTTGCCAACCGGCCAGGGCGGTCAGCGCGAGCAACAAGGGTCGGTTCATAAACGGGCTCCGCAGGGCGGTTTGATTTGGGCCCATGGCGGCGGAGCGTAAGGAGCGCGCGGCGGCGGTTCAAGCCCGGCGTTCCGGAGCGGATGCAGCCGGTGCTGCGGGCCGTATTCCGGGGGTGGATCAGCGGGGGTAAGCCCAGATGAGTTAATTCCACGGCCACTAGCCTGGTGGCTGGGGGGCGGACGACGTGCGCAACCGGCGGTGGAAATTTCGGGTAACAGGCGATGCCGGGAACAAATTCCATTGTCCAAGGGGTCGCTTTCGTACGACATACCGAGGAAGGCTATGCACGCCGACGAACCTCAACTGATCGAAGCCCTCCGTGACGGAGACCCGCGCGCGGCCAACACACTGGTCGAGCGCTTTTACGAGCGTATCTACGCGTTCCTCCGCCGGGTGGCCGGCAGCGAGGCCGTGGCGGCCGATCTTACCCAGGTCACCTTCACCCGCGTCTGGGCCGCGCTGCCGGGCTTTGCCGGCCGGTCCAGCCTCAGCGCCTGGCTTCATGGCATCGCCCACCACGTTTACCAGGACTGGCGGCGGCGCGAAGGCCGGCTGGAATGGCGCCCGGACGCTTGGTGGCTTGAACATGCCGACACCGCGCCATCACCGGACCGGCAAGCCGCCTGCGCGGATTTGGCGGCGACCCTTTACGCAGCGGTGGACCGGCTTGAACCCGACCTGCGCGAGACGGTCCACCTTCACTACTACCAGGGCTTGACGATCGAGGAAACCGCCGCGGCGTTGGACGTGGCCTCCAGCACGGTCAAGCACCGGCTGCGCCGCGCCGTGCAAGAACTGCAAGCGCGCCTGTGCGACCCGGCCGAGAAACCGCTGATCTCCACAAACCGAATTGCCCCATGAAACCGACCGAAACCGAGATCGAACTTCTGTTGCGCGCCGCGCCGCAACCCCGCCCGCCCGCCGGGCTGAAGGAACGGCTGCGGCAAGAAATTCCTCCGCCAGTCCGGAACCTGAACGCCAAACGACCGTTGGGCCTCGCGCCACCGCGAACCACAACTCCGGCCCACGAGCCGCGCGCGTGGCCGGGCCGGTTGATGGATTGGTGGCCGACGCTGGCGGCGGCTTGCCTCGCCCTCGCCTGTCTGGCTGTGCTGGCTGTGCAACAGGCGGAGTTGATTGAACTGCGCCGACAGGTCAACGAACTGAAGCGCGACCTCGCCGCCCCGGCGCAGGAATCCTCGCGGCCCGACGCCGCTCCGCTCAGCGCCACCGGCATGGTGGTGCCCCATGCACGCGCAGACCTCGAACGGCTGCGCGGTTTGAAACAGCAGCTTGCGGGGGAAGTCACGGCTCTCGAGGTGCTGCGGACGGAGAACGAAAAGCTCCGCGCGCAGGCGCTGGCGCGGTCCGGGCTGGCACCCGAGCAAGTCCAGCCGATGCTCGACGCCCGAGCCAAGGCTCGCAGCCTCGCGTGCGTCAACAATCTCAAACAACTCGGCTTGGCTGTGCACATTTGGGCCTCGTCGCACGGCGGTCTCCTGCCGCCGGACTTCCTGAGCCTGTCCAACGAGCTGGTGTCGCCCAAGCTTCTGGTCTGTCCGGAGGACACGGGACGACAGGCGGCGGCGGACTGGGACGGGTTTACCCTGGCGAACGTCAGCTACGAGTTCCTGGCGCCGTCCGCAGAAGACACCGAGCCGGCCCGGATTGTGTTCCGTTGTCCGATGCACGGACACGTGTGCCTGGGTGACGGCAGCGTGCAACCCAGTGTGGCCAAAGAGCAACCGGAACGGTTGATCTGGCAGGAGGGCAAGTTGTACCTGGGCCCGCCGCCGTTGGCGCCGCTCACGCCGGGGTCGGCACCGCAAATGCAGATGGATCCTCGGATGAGGGAGCGGTATGGGCTCCTGCCCGACGCCACCAGCACCGGCAGTCCGCCCGCCCAATTTCCAGTAATAACGCCGGAGACTCTGCGGCGGTACGGTCTGCTGCCGACCAATCATCCGATAGCGCCCCCAGCGGGGGAACCCGCACCCACGCCATGAAAGCCCGCCGATGGATTTCGGGAACCTTGATCCTGCTGGCGCTGGGCCTGGGTACGGCGTCCGTGCGGCAGCAGCGCGATCTTGCCCGCTTGCGCGGCGAGCTCGGCGAACTGCAAACCCTGGCGCAGCAACGCCAAGCGGCTGCAGTCGCCGGCCGAACCAGGCCGGCCTCCCCGGGCCAGCCACTGAGCGAGTCCGAGAAACTGGAGTTGATCGCGTTGCGAGCAGAGGTGACCCGACTCCAGGAACGCCGGAAGGAACTTGCCGCAGTGAAAGCGGAAAACGAGAAACTCCACAAGCATCTGGCGCCGGCGGGAACCGGCACCGAACAGGCGCCGTTGCCGGCCGGCTACGTGCGGCGGCGGGAGGCCCGGTTTGTCGGAGCCGCCACACCGGAGGCCGCGTTACAGTCGTTTTTCTGGGCGTTGGAGCAGCGGGACACCAATGCACTGCTGCAGTTGCTGGGTCCGGAGATGGCGGATGATTTCCGACACCAACTGACCCGGGGCGGACCGGATGAGTTCTGGAAAACGATGCGCATCCCCGGCTACCGCATCGTGGAAGCGGAGCAAAAGGCGGGTGACCACGTCGTGTTGAAGGTGGAAATCCTGCCGGGCGAGCCGCCAGAAACGATGAATCTCCGTTGGCGGGACGGGGGCTGGCGGCTGTCGCCTTGAGCCCGGGGGTCGGCTCCGCTCACGGAGTCCACGGCTGGCGGGTGAAGCCCCGGGCGCGAGGACACGGTGGCAGCGGCCCTCCCGCGCCGGGATAAAGCGGACGCGCCTTCCCCGCCTCAGACGCCGCCGAAGCGGCGGTGGCGGCGGGTGTATTCCTCAAGCGCGGCGTAGAACTCGGCCTTGCGGAAGTCCGGCCAGAGCGTCGGGGTGACCACGAACTCGGCGTAGGAGATTTGCCAGAGCAGGAAGTTGCTCACTCGCATTTCGCCGCTGGTGCGGATGAGCAGGTCGGGGTCGGGGAACTTGTGGGTGTAGAGGTGCTGGGCCACGGCCAGCTCGTTGATCTCCTCGGGGTCAATCACCCCGGCCTTGACCTTGCGGGCCAGGGCGCGGACGGCGTCCACGATTTCGGCGCGACCGCCGTAGCTCAGGGCGAGGATGAGGGTCAGGCCGTTGTTTTTGGCCAGGGCGGCCTGGGTGCGGCGCAGTTGTTCCTGCACGAACTCGGGCAGGCGGTAAATCTGGCCGATGGCCTCGAGGCGGACGTTGTTGCGCTGGAGTTCGCCGATTTCGTTTTTGAGGTAACGCGCCAGGTACTTCATGAGCGTGTCCACCTCGTCCTTGGGGCGGCTCCAGTTTTCGAGCGAGAAGGCGTAAAGGGTGAGGTACTTGATGCCCAGCTCGCCGGCGGCGCGCACCACGGCGCGCACGGATTCGGCGCCCACGCGGTGGCCCTCGACCCGGGGCAGGTGGCGTTGTTTGGCCCAGCGGCCGTTGCCGTCCATGATGATGGCCACGTGGGTGGGCAGGTTGGCCCGGGCCTGGGGGCTGAGATGGACGGCGGCGGTCATGGCGGGCCGGCGACGGGGGCGCCGCGGCGGCTCACAGGAAGATGGTTTGCTCGCGGGCCGGGCCCACCGAGACCATGGCGAGGCGGGTCTGGCTCAGCTCGGCCAGGGCCTTGAGGTAGGCGCGGCACTTGGGGGGCAGGCGGCGCCAGTCCCGGATGTGGCTGGTGGGGGTGAGCCAGCCGGGGAATTCGGCGTAGATGGGCTCGCACTCGGCCAGCACGGCGGCGTCGGCGGGCACGTAATCGAGGCGCCGGCGGCCGTGCCGGTAGCCGATGCACACCTTGAGGGTGGCGACCGTGTCCAGGCCGTCCACGTTGGTGATGGCCAGCCGGTCAATGCCGTTGACCATGACGGCGTGGCGGGTGACGACGGCGTCGGCCCAGCCGCAGCGGCGCGGGCGGCCGGTCGTGGCGCCAAATTCGCGGCCCATGCCGTGGAGGAGGTCGGCGATCTCGGCGTTTTCGGTGGGCAGAGGGCCTTCGCCGACGCGGGTGGTGTAGGCCTTCATGACGCCGAATACACAGTCAATCTGGTTGGGCGGCACGCCCGAGCCGGTGCAGGCGCCGCCGGCGGTGGTGTTCGAGGAGGTCACGTACGGGTAGGTGCCGTGGTCAATGTCCAGAAAGGTGCCCTGGGCGCCCTCAAAGAGGATGTTCGCGCCGCGGCGGGTGGCGTCGTGCAACAACACCACGGTGGAGGTCACGAAGGGCCGGAGCCGGTCGCCCGCGGCCCGGTAGGCGGCGTGCACCTTGGCGAAAGACAGCGGTCGCGCGCCCAGGGCGCGGAGCACGGCGTTGTTTTCGCGCAGGCGCTGGCGCAGCAGGGCCTCGAAGCGCGGGGGATTGATCAGGTCCACCATGCGGATGCCCACGCGGGCGGCCTTGTCGCCGTAGGCGGGGCCGATGCCGCGTTTGGTGGTGCCGAGCTTGTGGCGGCCCTTGCGCAGTTCGCGCTGCTCGTCGAGCAAGCGGTGGTACGGCATCACCACGTGGGCGCTTTCGCTGATGAAGAGGTTGCCGTCCACCTTCACGCCCAGCGCCTGCAGGCCCTCGATTTCCTCGACCAGGCTCACAGGGTCCACCACCACGCCGTTGCCGATGACGCACTTTTTGCCCGGCCAGAGGATACCGGAGGGCACGAGATGGAGGACGTACTTTTGCTGGCCGATGAAGACGGTGTGGCCGGCGTTGTTGCCGCCGGCGGTGCGGACCACGTAGTCCGAGCGTTCCGCCAGCACGTCAATGATCTTGCCCTTGCCTTCGTCGCCCCACTGGGCGCCCACGAGAATGGTGTTGGCCATAAAATGGTCTGCCGGGCAGGCGGGCAGGGTGTTCCCGTCGGGGAGACCGGCCGGCTGCCACGGGAAAATAGGTGGCGCAGGCGCGCAGCGTCAACGTCGCACGTGCCGGGGGACGCGGCGGCTCAAGGCCGGGGTGGCGGGGTGAGGATGCGTGAGCCGCCTTCGCGCCGCACCTCGACCTCGAGGTCCGGTTGCTTGATCTCGCCCTCGCGGCGGATGCCGCGCTGGAGGACTTCGCCGCCCTTGAGCGTGGCCGGGCCGTAGAGGTCGCGGCGCAGGGCTTCGAGGCGGCGGTTGACGGCCAGGTCCTCGCGGATGCGGGCGATTTGCTCGCGCAGGGCGGTGATGTCGTTGAGGCGGCGTTCGAGCGAGGCCTTCTCGGTCTGGAGGCGGAACAGTTCGCCCAAGAGGAAATCGCGGTCCTCCTCGGCGCTGGCCAGGCGTTTGCGGGTTTCGGCGATCTGGGTTTCGAGGGTGCCGATGGCCTGACGCATTTCAGCGGCCTGCTTTTCGAGGCCGGCGTTCTGGCCCTCGAGCTCCCTGGCGCGCGCCTCGAGGCGGTCCAACTCGGCAGCCTTTTCCTGGAGGGTCTTGGTGGCCTCCTCGACCTTGCGTTCGGTCTCGGCCAGGGTTTGGCGCATCTGGGCGAGTTGGGCGGCGGTGCGGTCGAGGTTGGCCTTGGTGGTGTCCCGGTCCGAGCGCAGGGTGTTGTTGACGGCCTCCAGCTCGTCCAGGCGGGCGCGGGCGGAGGCCCACTCGTTGGACAACTGGAGGATTTTTTGTTGGTCGGTGCGCTTGTCGCTCGCCGCCTTGTTGTGGCGGACGACCAGCGCGGCCAGCAGGGCCAGGCAAAGCACAACCAGGACAACGACCGGTGCTTTCGAGTTCATTTGCGTGACATAGTGAAAGGAGCCGCCGGCCAAGGCAAGATTGTTTGCCCCCGGGCGCGCGCCCCGGCCGCCCGGCCCGCACTTGCGGGCCCCGGCGCGGCGTCTAAACTGCCTCCCATGCAGGTGCCCTCGGTGGTTCCGGTGATGACGTTGGGCAACGCCATCCTGTTCCCGCAGTCCATGCTGCCCCTGTACATTTTCGAGCCCCGCTACCGGCGGATGCTGGCCGACGTATTGGCGGGCGGGCGACTGTTTGCCGTGGCCCTGCGGCGCGGTGAGGGTCGCCGGGACACGCCGGTTCAAGTGGCCGGGCTGGGGCTGGTGCGGGCGTGTGTGACCCGCCCGGACGGCACGGCGCACCTCATCCTGCAGGGCCTGGCGCGGGTGCGCCTGGGCCGGGCGGTGCGCTACCGGCCCTACCGGCTGCACGAGATTCATCCGTTGCCGCCGGCCGGCCAGAGCAACCTGGTGGTGCAGGCGCTCAGTTGCCGGGTGCTCGAGCTGGCCAAGGCCCGCTTGCAACAGGGCCAGTTCCACTTCGCCCAACCGCAGCCCGACGGCTCGGGCACCACGCCCTTGAACCTCGAGGCCTTCGAGCAGGCCCTCGAACAACTGGCCGAGCTGGACGACGCCGAACAGTTGACCGACCTGGTGTCGGCCACGCTGCTGCGCGATCCGCGTCAGCGCCAGCTCATCTTGGAAACCCCGCGTTTGGAAGACCGCCTGCGCTTCCTGGTTCGGTTCCTCCAAGATGAACCCACCGCCGCGGACTTTTGAGCATGAACCCCGCGTCCGAGTCTTCCACGGCGAACACCCCCGGCGTCGCGGAGCGTCACCAAGCGCTCTTCACCGGCTTGGTTCTGCAACAGGCCGGTCTGGCCTCCGCGTTTTTGGGCGAGGCACCCAATCCCGAGACCGGCCGCCTCGAGGTCAATCTCGAGGCCGCCAGCCTGTTCATTGACACGCTGGAGATGCTCGAGGCGAAGACCTGCGGCAACCTCAGCCCGGACGAGTCGCGGTTGTTGTCCGAGACGCTCACCCGCTTGCGCCTGAGCTTCGTGCAGGCGGCCAATCAACCGGCCCAACCGCCGAGCGCCACCGGGGCGGCCTCCGCGTCGCCGGCTTCCGGGCAACCCGCGGGCGCGCCCGGCACACCGCCTGCGCCGGCACCCGAGCCGTCCCAAGCCGAGGAAGGCGGCAGCGGCAAGCGGTTCGTCAAACGCTACTGAGCCGCGGACACCCCCTTCAGGACCTGCCGCGCCCGGCGCAGGTTGTTCACCCGCAACACCAGCAAACCCACTGGCGCCTCCGGGCTGCTGGCGCAGTACAGGTAGTCAATGTTCACCTTGGCCCGCGCCAGGCGGTTGCTGATCTCGGCCAGCGCGCCGGGCTGATTGGCGCCGGTCAGCAGCAAGACCTCGCTCTCCACCACGAGCAGGCCGCGCTCCTCGAGCAGGAAAATGGCCTTGCGCGGCTCGCTCACCACCATGCGTACGACCGAGTGGTCCACCGTGTCGCTGGTGGTCAGGGCCAGGATGTTGATGCCGGCCTCGGCCAGGGCGGTGCAGACGCGGGCCAGGGCGCCGGGTTGGTTGGCCAGGAAGATGGCCAGTTGCGTGGCAGTTTTCATGGAGGGTCAGTTGTGGTTCGCGCCAAGGTAATCGCGCCCGGCGCTTTGTGCCAACGCCCGATTGCGCCCGGGCGCGGCGGACCGGTCCGGCGCGCCGGGGGCGGAAGGCGTCGGGGCCGCGGTTTTTTCCGTGCGTTGCGACCGGGGCCGGGCTAGGTTCGGGCCATGTTGCTCTGGCTGATTATCATCGCGCTTTTCGTCATCCTGGGTGTGACCAGTTACTACAAGGGAGCCATCCGGGCGTTGGTGACGCTGGTGGGCACGCTCCTGGCCTGCTTTTTGGCGCTGCCGCTGGGTCCGCTGCTCAAGCCGCTGGTGCCGAAGGTGGGATTGACCCACCCGTTTTGGGCCGTGCTGTTGCCGCCGGTGGTGGTGTTTTTCCTGATCACGCTGGTGTTCGTCGGCCTGTCGTTCCTGGTCCATTACCGGGTGATGTTGCACTACAAGTACGCGACCGACGACTACACCCGGTTGCGCTTCGAGCGGCTGAACCAGCGGCTGGGCTTGGTGGTGGGGCTGGCCGGCGGGGCGATTTATTCGATCTTGGTGGGGCTGGTCATTTACATCCTGGGCTACCCGCTGGTGCAGGTGACCGACGAGAACAGCCCGGCCCTGCAGCGCTTCCTCAGCAGCGTGCGCAAGGACATCGCCACTTCCGGGTTGGACCGCACGCTGGCGGCACTCGACCCGATGCCGGAAAACTACTATCTGGCCTGCGACCTCGTGGGGCTGGTGTACCAAAACTTTGCCCCGCTCCAGCAACGCCTGGCCAACTATCCCGCCTTCCTGACCTGGAGTGAGCGACCGGAGTTCAAGGAAATCGCCACGGACACCGCCCTGCTGAACCTCCTGCAGACCCGCGGTCCGGTGCTCGAACTGATCAACCACCCCAAGATCGTGGCCCTGCTCCAAAACCCCGAATTGACGGCCGAGCTGCAGACCCTTTCGCTCAAGGACCTCTACCAGTACCTGCGCACCGGCAAGTCGGCCAAGTACGACGAGGAGAAAATCCTCGGCTGGTGGCAGGTGGACCCGCGCAGCAGCTTCAACCTGGCCCGGCGCAAGAACCCCAACATGCCGCCCAAGCAAATGGCCGAGCTCAAGCAACTGCTCCAGGTCTGGATTCCCCAACTCCAGCTCATGGCCGCGCCGGACAAGAGCCTGTTGCTGCGGGCCGAGTTGACCGACCAGGCCCGGCAAATCGTGGAACAATTGCGCGCGGCGGCTGAAGCCGCCCGCCAGGCCCAGCAACAGGCCGCCGGCGTCGCGCAACTGCCCCCCGGCTATGCCGAGCGCTACGGCCTCATGCGCCGCGGTCCCGGCGCGCCCGCCGGCGAGGAGGGTGCCGCCCAGCCCGCCCAACCCACCGAGCCCGCCACCCCCGTGGGGAACTTTTCCGGCAAGGGCACCTGGGAACGCGAAGGCTCGAGTCTGCGCTACAAGGTCTCCTATCAAAATGAGCGGGGGCAGGAAATCCGCGGCAACGCCGTCATTGACCAGGAGGAAATGACGCTGACCGCGGGCGGCTACAACCTGGTCTTCGTGCGCTTGTACTGAGCGCCCACGGCGAGACTGCTGCTCCGGGCCTCCTCCCCGCGCCAATACCACCGTCGTTGCCCGCCGGCCTGGCGACAGAAACCGCGTCCTTACTACCGGAGCGGCGGCGCGCTCAAGTTCAGCCCCGTCACCGTGACCGCCGGTGCGTGACTTGTCGCCGCGACCGGCGTCAACGCGCCGCGCAGACCGGCCCCCGGCGCGAACAAGCCGGGCGGCGCCGCGTTCGCGGGCCACGGGTTCATCCAGGGCGCGTAGCCGGCCGGCCGGCCCGACAGCGAGCCGCCGGGCAGGGCGCCGGACGCCGTGGCCGGGGTCAGCGAAGACTCCGCCCAGCGCGCGGGCGTGGCGGGGTCTGCCGGAAGTTGCCCCGGGGCGATGGAGCCGCCGGAGCGCGCGCCGAACTGCCAGATCAACAGTCCCCCCGCCAACACCGCGCACGCCCCCGCCAGTGCCGGACGCCAACCGGACCGGGCGACCCACCGCGCCCACCACGGCGCGGCGGGCGAACGCGACTCCGCCAAAATTCGCGCCCGCACGCGGTCGGGGAACGCCTCGAAGAAGCCGGGCGGGGGCACTTCGTGGCGTTTGAGGGCCAGCAACCGCCGGAGGTCATCGAACTGTGCGCGCTCGGGGTCCATGTCAGCGAAGCCAGTCGGAGAGGTACGCCTGCAACTGCTGGCGGGCGTAGTGCAGGCGGGAGCGGACGGTGCCGACGTTGCACTTCATGATCTCGGCAATTTGCTCGTGCCGCAGCCCCTGAATGTCGTGCAGGGTGACCACCATTCTGTGGGGTTCAGACAGCTTGAGCAGCGCCGCGTTCAAACGTTCCTGCAGCTCCCGCAGCGTGGCGTCCCGGTGCGGGGTTTTGTCCGAGACCAGCGCCACCAGGTCCGGGTCGTTTTCGGCCTGCAGGTCGAGGTCATCCAGGCTCATCTGCCCCCGGGGCCGGCGTTGCTTGAGAAAATTGAGCGTCAGGTTCACTGCGATGCGATAGAGCCAGGTGAAGAAGCTCGAGTCCTGCTTGAAGCCCGGCAGGGCCCGGTAGGCGCGCACGAAGGCCTCCTGGGCCAGGTCGGCGGCGTCTTCGTGGTGCGCGGTCATGTGGTAGATCACGCCGTAGATGCGCTCCTGGTAGCGGCGCACCAGCGTATCGAAGGCCTCCAGGTCGCCGGCCTGCGCCCGGCGCACCAGCTCGGCATCCTCCGGGGCGTTGCTCGGAGGCGCGTCGGCCCGCGCAGGCGGGGTGACGGTGGCGGGCGAGGGCATGGGTTCAGGCTGCGATCCCGGCCCCCAGGGTGTCCGCCTGGCGGGCCAAAAACTCGGTCGCGGCGCTCAGGGCAAGACGCCCGGTGTTGGCGGGCAGCGGGCGCAGGGCGGCGTCCGCGCGGCGACAGTACTCGGCGATGACCTGCCGGCACTCGCTCAACGCCTCGGTCTCTCGCAACAACGCGTGCAGCCGGGCGAGGTGCCGGGGTTCCCACGCGCGCAGCAGGGCTTCCAACTCTTCACGGCGCGGGCCGCGCGCGCGCTCGCCTGCCACCAACAGGGGCAACGTGAGTTTGCCGCCGAGCAGGTCGGTGCCCAGCGATTTGCCGGCCTGGGACTCGGAACCAAACAGGTCCACGCAATCATCGTAAATCTGGTAGGCGGTGCCCAATTCCAGCCCGTAGGTGCGCAGCGCGCGCTGGGCGTCCGGCGCGGCGCCGGCCAGTTGCGCCCCCAGTTCGCAGGACAACGCGAACAGCTCGCCGGTCTTCATCCGCAGGATGCGGTAGTACGCCTCGCGGCCCTGGTCCAGCCGCCCGGGTCGCTCGGTCTGGATGGTTTCGCCAGTGCACACGGTCCGGGTGGCCGCCGCCACAGCCCGGCATACGTCCGGGGTGGGAAAACCGGCGGCCAGCACCAGCGCATGGGCAAAGAGGCAGTCGCCCACCAGGACCGACGTGGCGGGGCCGCACTGCACGGCCAGGGTGGGACGGCGGCGGCGCAGCGAAGCGGCGTCCATCACGTCGTCATGCACCAGCGTGGCCAGGTGCACCATCTCGATGATGGTGGCCACGGTCACGTGGTCGTCGTGGACCCGGCCGGCGGCCTCGGCGCTCAAGCCCACCAGGGCAGGGCGGAGCTGTTTGCCCTGACTGCTCAGCGCGTAACGGGCGTGCTCGCGGATTTCCGGCTCGAAGGCTTCGATCTGGTCGGCCAGGCGGCGGGCGACCGCGCGCAGGAAGGGTTGGACCGGCGCCACGATCTGCCGCCAGGACGGCAAAGCGTCCGGCGGGGGAGCGGTCGGAGTCCGGGGGGCAGCCGCGGTCGTGTGAGTCACCGGCATCGCCGGGAATCTAGGTTTCGGAAAAAACCAAGTCAAACCGTTATGCCGCACTAATTGGGCGATGCGCCGGCGCCGGGGTCCTGAAAGTGCGTCGCAAGTCGGACCCCCCGCTGTCGTTTTGCGCGGCCGGGAAAACGCCCGCACTGCTGCTTCGGCTGCGCTGGCGGCCCTGAACAACACGCCGCGCCGGGCGGGATTCGCCCCGGGACCAACTCGGCGCCCCCTTACCCGCCCTGCCGCGCCCATTCTTTCCCCTGCGGCCCGTCACTTCCGCACCCGGTTGCGAATCTCGAGCAGCGTCTTCATCACGTCGTGGAGGTTGCCGGTCCAGTCCCTCGTCCCGAAGGCGTCGTGCAGCTTGCGATACAGGCCGTAGAGTTGGCGGTAAACGGCGTGGGCCTCCGGATTGGGCTGGAACACCCGCGGCTTCAGCCCGGTCATGGCCTTCTGCGCGCTCGGAAAATCCGGGTGCGCGCCCGCCACCACCGCCCCGGCAATGGCCGCGCCCAGGGCGCAGGTCTGGGCCGAGCGGCTCACTTTCATCGGCCGGCCGGTGACGTCGGCGTAAATCTGCATGACCAGCGGGTTCTTCTCGGCGATGCCGCCGCAGTTGACGATCTGCTCGACCTTCACCCCGTATTCCTCGAAGCGGTTGATGATGGTGAGCGCGCCGAAGGCCGTGGCCTCGATGAGCGCGCGGTAGATTTCCGCCGGCGTGGTGTAAAGCGTCTGGCCCAGCAGCAGGCCGGTGAGGCGCTGGTCCACGAGGATGGTGCGGTTGCCGTTGTTCCAGTCGAGGGCGAGCAGGCCGCTTTCGCCGGGCTTCAGCCGGGCCGCGCCTTTGGTCAGTTCCTCGTGCGAGCCGGGTTTCCGGCCGCCGGGCTGGAGGTAGTTCACGAACCAGTTGAAGATGTCGCCCACGGCGGACTGGCCGGCCTCGAGCCCGTAGTAGCCGGGCAGGATCGAGCCGTTGACGATGCCGCAGAGGCCGGGGATGTCCGCCAGCGGCTGGCCGACCGGCACGACCATCATGTCGCACGTGCTGGTGCCGATGATCTTCACCAGCGTGTCGGGCGCGATGCCGCTGCCCACGCCGCCGAGGTGGGCGTCGAACGCGCCGACCGCCACCGGGATGCCCGCGGGCAGGCCGGTGCGGCGGGCCCAAGCGGCGGTGAGGCCGCCCGCGGTTCTATCCACGGCGAAGGCTTGCGGGCGCAGGCGCGCGCGCAATTCGCCGAGCCGGGGATCGAGCGCGCCGAGAAATTCCGCGTCCGGGTAGCCGCCCCAGTCGTCGTTGTACATGGCCTTGTGGCCGGCGGCGCAGACGCCCACGGTCAACCGGTCCGGCGCCTCGGTGCCGGTGAGCATGGCGGGCACCCAGTCCGCGCACTCGACCCAGAGGTGCGCGGCGCCGAAGACCTCCGGCGCGGTGCGCAGGCAGTGGAGAATCTTGCTGAAGAACCACTCGCTCGAGTACGTGCCGCCGCATTTGGCCAGGTAGTGCGGGCGGAGTTCGCGCGCCTTGGCGGTGATCTCGGCCGCCTCGGCCACGCCGGTGTGGTCTTTCCAAAGCCAGGCCATCGCGGCCGGGTGTTTGGCAAACCGTTTCTCAAAGGCCAGCGGCCGGCCCTGGGCATCCACCGGCAACGGCGTGCTGCCGGTGGTGTCCACGCCGATGCCCACCACCTGGTCGGGCCGGAAGCCGCGCACGGTCCGCCGGGCTTCGGCCAGGGCCTTCTTGATCGTAACCTCGGCGCCCTTGACGTAGTCGGCCGGGTGTTGCCGGGCCAGATTCGGGTCGCGGCCGAGGATGACGCCGTCCTGGCCGTGTTCGTAGCCCCAGACGGCGGAAGCGACCTCCTTGCCGTTGGCGGTGTTGACGAGCAGGGCACGAACCGAGTTCGTGCCGTAATCCAAACCGAGGGTGTAGCGGGCGCTCATGGTCTTGTGTAAACGGGCCGCAGCCTACTTCGGCGTCGCGGAAAAAACCAGTCCCCGCCCGCCCAATTTTCGCTGGCCTGCCGGGCGGGACGAACTAGGCTGGCGGCCATGAAACCTACCCCTGCGGATTTCGACCCGACCTTGCACCCCACCCGGCGCGTCTTCTTGCAACGCTCCGCGCTGGCCGCGGCCGGCGCGGCGGCGCTGGGCAAGGCGCCGTTTGTCCTCACCACCCACGCCGCGGCGGACCTCGAGAAGGTGCGCATCGGCCTCATCGGCTGTGGCGGCCGGGGCACCGGCGCCGTGCTCGATGCCCTGGGCGCGGCCACGAACGTCATTTACCCCGCCGCCGGCTATCACACCGAGGACGTCAAGGAAGGCGCGGCGGTGAAAAACAAGGACGTCGAGGTCCTCGCGCTGTGCGACGTGTTTCCGGACCGGATCGCGCGGGCGCGGGAAAACCTCGCCAAGCTGGGCATCCACATCCCCGACGCGATGTGTTTCAGCGGCTTCGACGGCTACAAGAAGCTGCTCGAGGTGGACCGCATCAACTACATCATCCACGCCACGCCGCCGCATTTCCGGCCGGCGCACGTCAAGGCCGCCATCGAGGCCGGCAAGCACGTGTTCATGGAAAAGCCGGGGGCGGTGGACGGGCCCGGCGTGCGGACGTTGCTCGAGGCCTACGAGCTGGCCAAAAAGAAAAACCTCGGCATCGCCGCCGGCACCCAGCGGCGGCACATGCGCGGCTACAACGAGACCATCAAACGCATCCGTGACGGCGCCATCGGCGACATCCAGTACCTGCGCTGCTACTGGAACGGCGGGGTGATCTGGGTCATCGAGCGCACCCCGCAAATGACCGACATGGAATGGCAGTTGCGGAACTGGAACTACTTCACCTGGGTGGGCGGCGACCACTACGTCGAGCAACACGTCCACAACCTCGACATCATGAACTGGGTCATGGGCGGCCACCCCATCAAGGCCTACGGCATGGGCGGCCGCCAGGCGCGGCAACACCCCATCCACGGCCACATCTACGACCACTTCGCCGTCGAGTACGAATACGAAAACGGCGTGCGCATGTTCAGCCAGGCCCGCCAGATGAACCACTGCGAAGGCCGGGTCGAGGAGGCCGTGGTCGGCACCCGGGGCGCCAGCAACTGCGCGAGCTGGATTCGCCCGCGCGAGGGCGCGGTGTGGCGCTACCGCGAGCCCGAGGTCAACGCCTACCAGCAGGAACACCAGGACCTCATCGCCAGCATCCGCGCCGGCCAACCCATCAACGAGGCCAAGAACCTCGCCGAAAGCACCCTCACCGCCATCATGGGCCGCGAGTCCGCCTACACCGGCCAGACCGTCGAGTGGGACCAGGCCCTGAACTCCAAGTTGCGGCTGGGCCCGGACAAGTACGAATTCGGCCCGCTTCCCTTCCCGAAGGTGCCCATGCCCGGCGACTACAAGCTCGCCTGAGCGCCGCGCGCGGCGCGGACCGGTTTCAGGCGCGGGCGGCCTCGCGGCCCGCGCCTTTTTTGCCGCCCCGCCACAGCCGCGGCACCACGCGCGCCAGCCCGGCGGCGCAACCGGCAAACACCACCAGCAAGACCGCCGCCCGGCCGGGTTGCCCGAGCAGGAAACTGCCCGCGCAAAACAGCCCCGACCACACCGCGGCGCACCCCAGCACCCAGCCCAGTAACGCCAGCGGCAGGCTGTCCTCGCTGGCGGTCACCCCGGCCTCGGCGCGCAGGGTCCGCCAGCCCGGACCGGGCGGGCGCACCCGTTGCACGAACCGCAGCAACTGCGCGCGCGGTGTGGGCGGGGTCAGGTAGGTGGTCGCCCACCACACCAGCGTCGTGGCGGCCACGGTCACCACCAACGGCCAGGGCTCGGGCAGGGCGTGGCCCTGTTTGTGGAGCACGAACAACAGGGCCGACACGGCAAACGACGCGACCATCCCGGCGATTTCCGTCCAGGCATTGATCCGCCACCAGAACCAGCGCAGCAGGTAAATCAAGCCCGTGCCCGCGCCGACCTGGAGCAACAGGCTGAAGCCCTCCTTGGCCGTCTCGATGAACAGCGTGAAGGCCGCCGCCACGAGCATCAGCCCCACCGTGGTCAGGCGTCCGACCTGCACGTAGTGCCGCTCGGGGGCGTCCGGCCGGACGAAGCGCCGGTAAAAATCGTGCACCAGATACGACGTGCCCCAGTTCAGGTGCGTGATCATGGTCGAGACGTACGCCGCCAGCAGCCCGGCCACCATCAAGCCCAGCCAGCCCGCGGGCAGAAACTTCATCATCGCCGGGTAGGCGATGTCGTGCCCCACCAGCGCCGGGTCCACGCCCGGGAACGCCGCCCGGATGGCCTCGAGGTCCGGAAAGATCACCAGCGAGGCCAGCGCCACCAGAATCCACGGCCAGGGCCGCAGCACGTAATGGGCGAAGTTGAACAACAGCGTCCCGCCCAGCGCGTCCCGCTCCGAGCGCGCGGCCAGCATCCGTTGGGCGATGTAACTGCCCCCGCCCGGCTCGGCGCCCGGGTACCAGACCGACCACCACTGCACGGTGAGCGGGATGATGAAAATGGTCAGCGCCAGCTCCCCGTGACTAAAGTTCGGCAACAGGCTCACCAGGTCCGGCGCGCGTGTCTGGAGCTGGCCCACCAGGCCCGCGAGCCCGCCCACCTGCGGGTGTTGCAGGGCAAACCACGCCAGCGCAAACGAACCGGCCATGGCGATGCCGAACTGGATCAGGTCAATCACCAGCACGCCCCACAGGCCGGACGTGGCGGCGAAGACCACGTTGATCAGCCCGCAGACCAGCAGCGTCTGCCCGCGCGGCCAGCCCAGCACCACGCTGGCGATCTTGGCCGCCGCCAGGTTCACCGTGGCCATGATCACGCCGTTGAAAAACAAGCCCAGATAAACAGCCCGGAAGCCGCGCACTGCCCCGGCCGCCCGGCCGGCGTAGCGGATTTCGTAAAACTCGAGGTCCGTCAGCACCCCGGAGCGCCGCCAGAGCCGCGCGTAAAAAAACACCGTGGCCATGCCGGTGAGCACAAAGGCCCACCACACCCAGTTCCCGGCGATGCCGCCCTTGTCCCGCACGATGTCCGTGACCAGGTTCGGCGTGTCCGCGCTGAAGGTGGTGGCCACCATCGAGACGCCCACCAGCCACCACGGCGCGCTCTGACCGGAGGCGAAAAACTCGGCGACGTTCCGCCCGGCGCGCCGCGCGAACAGCAACGCGGGCAGGAAACACACGGCCACGGAGGCCAGCACGATGAACCAGTCGAGGGCTTGCAGGCGCATGGGTCAGCGGGAAGCGGCGGCGGCGCGCGCCGCGGCGGGCGGCGTCGGGCCGGGCATGGTTGGGGTTGGCACGCGCCCTTGGATAGTCGCAACCGCCCGGACTGCCAAGCGCCAAGACGGGCGGCGCCCCGCCTTTAAGGCCCGCCGGCGCGGAGGCGGTAAAAGCGCGCCGCCGGTGACGGGCGGGTGGTGTCCGTGACCGCTTCCTCGCGCAGCGCGGCCCGGCCGTCGTCCTGGACGGGCACGGTG
This sequence comes from uncultured Verrucomicrobiota bacterium, assembly GCA_964466945.1. GTDB lineage: Bacteria > Verrucomicrobiota > Verrucomicrobiia > Limisphaerales > J093 > DSVZ01. Next base: position 57,281 of record CAYXPA010000004.1, read on the forward strand.
ACCAGCGGCCGCCAATTCTCGCCGGGCGCGACCCGGTCGCGGTACTCAATCACGTAAGCGCGGTTCGCCGCAGCCTGGAAGCGCAGCGTGACCCCGTCCGCCACCAGGCGCGCGGCGTCGAAGCCAAACCGGCTGGCCGGGTCCAGCGGATTGGTGCCGGCCAGGTACTCCTGCCCCGTGGTCAAACCGTCGTCGTCGGGGTCGGCCCCCGGGTCGTCCGGCCAGGCCGGGTCCAGGCCGTGGGTCAGTTCATAAAGGTCGTCCAGCCCGTCGGCATCCGTATCGGCGCCCGGTTGTGCCACGCGCACGGCTGCCGGGGGCGCGGCCACCGCCCCGGCGGCGTTGAACACCAGCACGTCGTAGTCGCCGGCCTGTTCGAGGGGCACGGCCGGGAGCGTCAGGCTCGCATTGGTCGCGCCCGGCAGGGCCCGGCCGTTGTGGCGCCACTGGTAGCGCAGCGGGCCGGGGCCTTCGGCGAGGACCTGCAACGTCACGTCGCGCCCGGCCAGCGTGGTCAGACCGCTCGGCCCGGCCACCAGCACGGGCAACGCACCGGCGCCGGGCGGGCGGCCGGGCGTGGGGGCGGCGGCGAACCACCGGGCCGGGTCGTTGCCGAAGGCCCCTTCCGGCGCGCGCTGGAGGCCGTAGCCGAAACCATCCGCCCCGGCCGGCCAGGGCGCGCGGTCGGTGTACTCGACGCGGTCCACCTCGAGCTCCGCCGCGGCCGCATCCGGCGCCGTGCCGAGCCGGATGGGTTGGAGCAGGCGCAGGGTTTCGCCGCTGTTGTCCAACTTGCCGGACCAGGGGCCGAGCACGCGGGTGTCCGGAGGAACGGCGTACCTGGCGCGGAAGGTGGCCAGTTGGGTGGTGTTGGTCTGCGGGTCAAAGCCCACCACCAACAACCGCTCGCCCGCGGCCAGGGTGAAACCGGCGGGGAAGCGGTAACTGACGCCGCCGGCCAGCCGCCAGGTGTTGGTGGGCTGGTCCGGGTCGAACAGCGGCACCGGTGCGGCGGTGAGGTTGAGCAGTTCGAGGTATTCGTCCTCGGGCGCGTCCCAGTAAGCACCGTTGGCCCAGACGTCGGGCGGGTGGTACATGATTTCGCTCAGCACCACCGGGCCGACCGCCGGTCCGGCGTTCGGCGCGCCCAGCGTGGCCGCGGCTTGCAAGACGCATTGTTCCTCGCCCGCCCCGGTGAGCTGCCGGCCCCAGGTCATGCTGGGTGGCGCGGCGCCGAAGGCGAAGCCGTGCACGTAGCCGGTCAACTCGCCGGTCTCGTTCGCCGAGAACAGCCAGACTTCCTCGCCCCCGGCGTTCAGGCCGAAGGCGCTCGCGCCGCCGCCGGGGGGATTGAACTGGTTGGCGTCCACGACCCAAAACCCGCCGGCCGGCACGACGGTGCCCGGGGGCAGGCGGTACTTGGGTGTGCTGCGATCGTCGGAAAGGTACCAGCCACCGACCTCGGCGGGCGCGGGGCCGGGGTTGAACAACTCGATGGCGTCGCGCTGGCCCGGGCCGGGATTGGCGAGGACCTCGTTGACGACCACGACCGGCAGGGCCGGGGCGGGCGGTTCGGGCGCGCCCGGCGTGCCGCCGCGCACACTGCCCACGCGCCAGCCGGCGGGCTGACTCCACGTCGCGGGCGGCGCGGCCAGGTCCGCCGGCACCAGGGCAAAACCCGCGCCCCGCGCGGCCGAGTCCCAGGCGCCGTCGTAGCGGAACTCCTGAACCAATTCCTCGCGCGGGCCGATCAGTTGGAGCGTCTCCCCGGAGTTGTCCAGCCGGCCGGTGTATTCGCCGGTGAGGGCGGGCAGCGGGCCGTAGCGCCGCTCGAAAGCGGCGCGATTGGCGGCCACGACCACCCGCGCCCCGGGCGCGAGCGTTTGCACCGCGCCGGTGCTGAAGTCGAACTGGATGCCCCGGGTGAAGCGGAACCCGGCCAGGTCCAGCGGCGTGGCGCCGGTGTTCACCAGCTCGATGAACTCGTAGTCGTTCGGGTCTTCCGCGCCGGCTGCCGCGCCGGGCGTGGGCGCGGGATGGAACAGGATTTCGCTCACGCGCAACGGCGGCACGGCGGTCAGGTACGTGGCGCGGGTGGGGCCGCTCCAGGTGGTGCTCACCCGGAGGCGGGCCACGAGCCGGACGTTGCGGTCCACGCGCACCGGACCCAGGTACGGCGTAGCGCGGGGGCTGATGCCGCCGCCGGGCAGGCGCGGGTCCGAGCCATCCAGCGTGTAGTAGATGGTGCCCGGGGACGCGCTCAGGGTGATGAGGGTGCCGGGGCGGACAAACCCGGCGGGGTGGTCCGGCAGCGGGCGGCGGGGAAACTGGGCGTCAATCCAGTTGAAGCGGTCCCGCACCCATTGCTTCTTGTTGGCGATGATCCGGGCGTAGGTGGGCTGGATGTAAATCGCGGGGTTGGGCCAGACGTAGGAGTTCAGGCGCGGCCAGCGGGCGAACTCGCGGTCCTTGGCTTCTTCGAGGTACGCGGCGATTTCGTCAATGCGGGCCAGCACGTTGGTCGGGTTGAAGACCGTTTCGCGCAGCTCGCTCCAGCGGTCAATGAGGGCCTGGTTGAAATCGGGGTCGCCAGCGCGGGTGGTGGGCGAGGCGGTGCCGGTGATGAGCCGGCGCAGCCAGATGTGGTCGTTTTCGCCGAGCAGCGTCCAGTACCAGCCGGCGGTATTCCAGCCCTCGAGGTAGTCCGCGTTGCCCAGGCTCAGGTTCCAGTCCCAGATCGGATCCATCTTCACCTTCCCGCCGCGGTCTTTGTGGAAGAAGTTGCTCAGGCGGTAGCCGTCAATTTGCTTGGTGAACTCGACGATCCAGTGGTTGTCCACGAACGAGGCGGTGTCTATGAACGCCGAGTAGTGCTGCGCGCCGGTGCGCGTGAGCCAGTTGGTGGCGTAGAGCGCCTCCTCGAAGGCGCGCAGGTAATTTTGCAGCCAGGCGCGCTGGGCGGGGTTGATCTCGCGCGGTTTGGGGTCGTGGTACTTGAGGGTTTGCGCGCTGAAGCCCGCGCCGCCCCGGGTGGAGAAGTTCACGTCGCCGGGGCTGTCCTTGTCCTTCTTGAAGATGTACCCGCCGGAGACCTCGGGCTCGCGGGTCACGTTGGGGCCCATCCGGGCCACGGCCACGCGGTTGCCATCAATCTTGATCTTTTCCAGCAACACGTAGATGCCGCGGTAGTCGGTGGGGTGGGTGAGCTGGCCGCGGGTCTCGTCAATGAACACCTCGACGAACCGGCGGCGCACGGCGTAATGGCCCATCTGCTCGTGCAGCTCGAAGGCGAGGAAGTTGTTCAGGAGGCTCTTGTCCGAGTACGGGCCGTTGAGCACCCAGTCCGACTCGGCCGGCAGGCCCAGCAGGGGCACTTCCTGGTCCAGGCCGGCGGCGTCGGTGAGTTCGAGGTTGTATTGCTTTTTCGGGAAGCCCACCGAACTCTGGCCGCGGATTTCCATCGTGCCCAGGCCCAGATGGGCCGGCGCGCCCAGCAGGGCCGCGCGCCCGCGGAACGGCTCGAGGGCCGTCACGTGCACCACCACGCGCTGGTCCGGCGGGATGGTTTGCACGGGCTGGATGACCAGCAGCGGCAGGTTCGAGGTGAAGTTGGTCAGCCCGGGAGAGACCAGCACGTAACCCGCCGCCAACGGCGGGCTGGGCAGGAGCCCGTCTTGGTACGTCCGCGCTCGCAGCACCGTGCCGTTGTTCAGGGTCAACGGCCCCGTGTACACCGCGGCGCCCGCTTCGGGCGTGGGCGGGCGGCCGTTGGTCGTGTAGTAAATGGTCCCGCTCGGCGCGCTGAGGCTGACCACTAGGCGGTTGGTCGCGTACAACCCGGCCGGCAGCGAGAAAACCGGCTCCGGCGCAAAGCCCGGGCCGCGGGTCGCGTTGGGCTGGCCGGGCGTGGGCGTGGCAAAGTAACCGGTCCGCGCCGGCTCCAGCAGGTCGCGCCCGTAAGACACATCAGGCTGCTGCGGCGGGTAGGCCGAGGTGAAGGCGTCCACGACGTTGGTCTGCGGGTCCAACAGCGCCAGGTACTCGCCCTCGGTGGAGAGCTTGAAGGTGGTGTGCAACTCGCGGGCCGGGTCGCGCCGGTCCTTGCCCGAGGCCCACACCAGCAGGTAGCCGCGCGGAACGAGCGTGACCGCGGGCAGCCGCCACTGGGTCGGCGCCGCCGCGTTGTCCGTAAGGAACCAGCCCTCCAGCGAGACCGGCTCGTCGCCCAGGTTGCGCAACTCGATCCAGTCCGAGCGCGCGCCGTCCTCATCGCGGAGGCCGCTGCGGTTGTCGGCCAGAAACTCGGACAACACCACCTGCGCCGGCGGCACGGTGGGATCGAGCGTGTAGCTCCAGCCCTCGCCGGTGAAGGGCAGGGCTTCGGGCGAGGTGTCCGTGATGCCGTGGTTCGCCGCCCAGGTGAGCTGGACCGGCCCCGGGGCGGGCTCCGGGAACGTGAAGGTGTAATCGCGCGGCGAGTGCACCTCCAGGCCGCTGGCCGGCCGGCCGTTGACCAAGAGGTCGGCCGCGTCCACGCCCTGCACGGGCAGGTTGAAGACCACCTCGACACTGGTCAGCGCGCGCACCACCGTGCCCGGGACCGGGAACACGGCCTCGACCCGCGGCTCGCGTTCCTCGATTTCGAGCGACAGGGCGGCGGCGAACAAAAAGTCGCTGCTGCCGCCCAGCGAGACGTTGGCGGCCTGCACGGCCAGGACGTTCGCGCCCGATAGCAAGAGCCCCGGCTCGGGCGTGAAGGTGGTGTTGAAGACGTTCGGGTTTTGGTCGGCGTTAACGGCGGCGGTTTGGTAGGTGGGCTCGCCGTCGGGCATGTTCACGCGGGCGATCTCCCGGCCGTTGAGCCAGACGATGCAGCCGTCGTCCACGCGCAGGTCCAGCGTGAGGCGGGTGACCCGATCCGGGTTGGTCAGCTCGAACTTTTTGCGGAGGAAAAGGGTGAGGTAGTTGCCCCGCATGTCGGCGAGCCGGGTGTTGCCGGTGTACCCGGCGGTCTTGTCCTCGTAGTAGAACGGCGCCGTGCCGGTGAGCCAGGCACTGTCGTTGAAGGCCGTCTGGCGCCAGGCCGTGGCGTCCGGCGTCGAGGCCTCGCCGGTGCCCTTGAAGTACCGCCACTCGGTGTCTTCGGCGAACCCCGCGGTCTGCGCGCGGGCCGTGACCAGGCCCAGGAGCAGCAACCCGGCGCCGAGGCCGGGGCGAAATCGCAAGCAACAAAAACCGCGCATCAGGATCAGTCTTGAGCAAGCCCAATGCCGGAAACCCATCGCGGACCGGCCCGGGCAAACCGCGGAAATATCGGCCCGCCGCGGCGGCGCTGGCGAGCAAAACCGCCGGGCCGGCGGGCGCCGATTTGACTCAAAAAGATGGTTCCCGAAGGGGGGAACGGGGCTGCCGGACAGCCCCGGTTGACTCAAAAATGGGTATTACCGAGCCAGGTACACCCCAATGAGCCAAAACACCCGTCCGGAAGTCCTCTCCCAGATGCGCCGGCGCTACCTGCGCGCCGGGCGCCCCTACAAGTCCCAACGGGTCACCGAACTGGTCGAACTGTTCGGCTCCCATCGCAAGGCCGCCCTGCGCGCCCTGCGTCCGAAACCCGTCCGGGCGCGTGCGCCCTTCGTTCGCGGTCGGCCCAGGGAATAGTCGCCGGTGAAGCTGCTGCCCCTGCTCAAGGCCATCTGGCTGGCGGCCCTCCAACCTTGTGGCGCGCGCCTGAAGGCCTGCCTGCCCGAGTGGCTGGCCGACGACGAGGCCGACCATCGCCGCCTCGATCCCGAGGTGCGCCAGGCGTTGCTCTCGGCCAGTCGCGCCAGGTGGGATCGGCGGCTATCGTAAGCTCGGAAAACGGGCTTGCGGCGGTCGCTGCGGTTCATCGCTTGGTAAATCGCGCCTTCAAAGTCAATCCACAGCTTGCACGGCAGGGCGACGCAGCGCCCCATCCGTCAGCGAGTGTCAATGGTGAGTACTGACCCCTCGACGAGTGGGTTGCTCTGGCGACACGAGACGGTTTCTTGGGTCTTCGGCATCGTCCAGGGCGGGAGCGACCCCGCGTTGCGCGCGCACTGCGCGTGGGAACTGGTTGCGCTGGAGTTCGACGGCTACGCCATCGGCGGCGTCAGCGTGGGCGAACCCGAACCGGAGATGATGAAGACCGTCGAGATTACCGAGCCGCACCTGCCGGCGGACAAGGCCCGCTACGCGATGGGCCTGGGCACACCGGCGCAGATGGTCGAGCTGGTCGCGCGCGCCTTGGCGAAGGCGCAGCTTTTGCCAGCCTTCCCCCGCCCGGCTACCTTACCCGCCTCAGTTCCAGTACGACCTGCCGGTGCACCGTCATTGAACCCAGGTTGCGGGTGGTCGCCTTCGAGTAGGCGATGCTGTCGTCGGAATGCTGGAATTCGCCTTCCTTCGCCTGGACGAATTCGAAGCCGTACAAATCCTCTCCCTTGGCGTAGTCCGTGGTCGTCTCCACTTCGCAGCCCGCGCCGGAGGGGTATTTCGTCGTCGTGGTGGTGAGCCCCCGCAGCGGCGCCTCGACGACGTCGCTCATGAAGCTCAGCGATGTGCTCGGCCCAAAGATGCTGCCGGAGTTGTCTGTAAGCACGACGGTCACGGTGAGGTTCACCACGTTCGAAGCCACGCTGCTGAACATGGTGCGCCGTTCGAAGGAATCCCCGCCATCGTGGGGGCGGACGCCCGCCAGAGCCATGCGCGCCACTGCGCCACCGCAGGCATCCCAGGGCGTCCGGGTCCGCTCGCGCGCGGTGTGAGCGCCCTGCCCCAGGCCGGTGAGTTCGAAGGTCAGGTTGGTGTAGCCGGGGATGAAAAGAAACGGCGGCACGATCTCCACCCGCACGTTGTTGACGATCGCGCTCAGGTCGTAGGTCCAGGTCTCGGCGGCTTCGCTGATAATCGAAGGCGTGTTGATGTTCGTGGCGTACCGGCCGCGCTCGACGATCTTGAGTTCGCCGGCCCATTCCGGCAGGCAATCTTTCCACGCCTCGTCGCTGTTGGGCACGGCGCAGCTCCCGTCCGTCATGCCGAGCAACTGGCGTTGCCGCTCGATGCCCAGCAAGAACGTCACCAGCCGGGTGTCCGCTCCCTTGGTGCGACAGCATTCGAGGGCTTCCTCCTCGCAACGTCTCAAGCCCTGGCAAATCAAGTTGTTCACAGTGGGGTCCATCGGTTCGTCGTCCGAGACAACGCCAAGCAACTGCCGTTGGCGTTCGTATCCGAGAATCCACATGAGCAGTTCGCGGGCGACGGCGCATTTCTGGGCGGCATTCGCGACGCGCGGCTTGAGTTCCCGTTCGTAGAACCCCGCGCCCTCATTGAACGCCGCCACAACGCCCGGAGCCCCCGGCTCTTCCACGCCCAGCAACTGCTGTTGCCGCGCCGCGCCAAGGATCGCCGCGACCTTTTGCTGGATGGGCCGGATGGCGTCCTCCAGGTCCCGATGCAGCTCCTGCGCCTCTTCCTCCTCATCCGGGTAGCATTCTTCCATGCTGGCGTGCAACGACACGCGGCGCGCCCGCGGCGCCGGGCCGGTGGCCGCGAGGGATTCCAGCTCCTCCAGCGTGAAGATGCCCGAGCCGTGGCTGCGCAACTGGTTGACCAGGATGCGGACACGATTCGAGCCCACGAGGTCCGGCACGAGGTGGAGCTGCTTCCCGTCGTTGTCGAAGGCAAACGAGGCGATGCGCGGCGAAGGCAGGTTGGTGGTGAAGTCCACTTCGAGAAACGCGGGCGAGGCGAGCACCAGTCCTTCCGGTTCGATCCGGACCGCAGCCAGGCAACCGCTGGCGGCCGGAATGCCGGCGACGTTGGTAAGCAACGTCATGCTGACCAGCGTGGAGTTGAACACCGCGTTCGAGGAAATGGTCAGGGTGAACGCCGGGCCGTCCATGGATTGGAGATGCAGAACACCCCCTTCGGCGGGCGTCACCAGCGCGCGCGCCACGAGATTCGTGTCGGCCGCGGCCGCAACGGTCGGGAAAGGAATGAACGGCTCCGCGAGCACGCCCCGGTAATACAAGCGCGGCTGACTCAAGGGCCCGGCGTGCTGGACGGTGAGCAGGCCGTTGAGCGCGGGACCCACCGCCACCTCCGACCAGGTGGTGAGGTTGGATGAAGCCTCGATCCGGTACGTCTGCCCCGGATCGCCGAGCAACCGCAGCGTCACGGTGCCACCGGCCACAACCGGGGTCTCAAAGCGAGGCGCGGCCCCCCGGACCAGCAAAGGCCCAACAAGGGCAGCCAGCCACAGACAATGATGAAGGTGATGTCTTCTATTCATACCGGCCTGCCGCAGGCTTGCCCAAGCCCGGCGTTTTGACCACCGAAAAAACGCGCCCGTGACTCCGCCCCGAATCCTCAGCGAACCGTTCGGCACACGGGCCGCTGAGTCGTTTTCCGGTTGAAGTACCCCCGCCGGTGCGCACGAGGGGGTCCCGGACCGTGTTGGAAGTGCCGCGGAGGGTGTATACGGTCAAGAAACCCACGGTTGCAGCCTCGGCGGGCCGCGGGGAGGCTCGGCGGGGGGAACCACGGCAAAGCGACGCTTCCGACCGGCGGTCCGGTCGCCGGGCGATGGCGGCCTGGCGGGGGGCCGCCGCGTCGGGGCGCTCAGCCGGCAGGACCCGTGTCCACCGCTTCGAACACCGGTCGTCCGATGCGCCGCTTGGGCACCCAGCGCTTGGAAATACAGGCGTCACCAGTGCAGCCAACCCGCCGGCACGCAGAGCCGCGCCCGCTGGTAACGGGCGTGGCGGCTGATCGTCACCGGCACGGTCAACCGGTGCTGGATGATCGTGCGGATGCGCCACCCCTGGGCATCGTCGGGCAGTTCCATCAGCCGCAGCGCCGTCAGGAGGTTGCAGGCCAGGACCGCGATCGCGTAGAAGGCCTGGTTGGCCACCAACTCCAGGCAGGGCGGGTGGTGCAGGTCCAGGTCGCTGAGCAGGGGATGGAACCCTTGCTCCTTGGCCCCTTTAAGTTGATGCCGCTCGAAGATCGCTTGGGGATCCATCACCTCGCCGGATGCGCACAGCGCGAACCCGTAACGGAAGAGCAGTTCGTCGGGGTCTTGGCGTCGCACCACGGCAAAGTCGTGGGTGTGGGCACAGTCCCCCCGGTTGATGGCGAACCCAGGCGTACTGTTCGAGCGTCGCCCCGGGCTCGGTGGGTGCGCCGGACCAGGCCGACTCCGGCAACGCCGCGGCCAGCTTCTCCAGCTTCTCGGTCCACTTGTTGTACGAAACGCTCCAGCGGGTGAACCCGGCCTGGTCAATCGTGTTCACGTAGCGCGCCCCACTGGAGTCGCTGTCCACGGAGAAGCAACTCCGTTCCCCTTGCCAGCGGTGCTGGTGCTCCACCAGCAGGCCGGGCAGGTGTTCGCTGAACTCCGGCGCGCCCTCCAGTTGGTGATCCAGGACGAAGGGTCCCTTCCAGAGCACCTGCCAGGATAACGCCAGGTTCCCCTCGTAGTTGATCCGCGCCCCTTCCATCTTCTTCCCGCAGACCTCGATCTCGGTGTCGTCGAAGCAGTACTCCGTCCAGCCCGCGTGCTGAAGCCGGGTCTTGGGGGTCTGGCTCCAGGCCCAGTCCACGAACTGGGCGTTGAGGTTCAGGAGGTCCCGCACGCTGTCGGGGGGGCTGAGCGCGGAGGTACTCGCCCAGGGTGGTCTGGTCGGCGCCCTTGGCCAGGCCCAGGAGTTCGAGCAGGACCTTGTCCTGGCCGAGGCGCTCGGCATCGGCGAGCGAGGTGCCTCCGCTGGTCAGGGTGAAGATCAGTTGGGCGAGGGTGGCGGAGAGGCGAAGCTGGACTGTTTGCGGATGCGCAGATCCAAGGAGGGGGTGGCGTCCAGCTTGCGCCAGAGATCGAAGCGACGGGCGCCACCTACAAGTCCCAACGGGTCACCGAACTGGTCGAACTGTTCGGCGACCATCGCAAGGCCGCGCTGCGGTCCAAACCTGTCCTGCTGCGTGCGCCCTTCGTTCGCGGTCGGCTCAAGGAATACTCGCCGGAGAAACTGCTGAAGCCACTCAAGGCCATCTGGCTGGCAGCCCTCCAGCCCTGTGGGGTGCGCCTGAAGGCCTGCCTGCCCGAGTGGCTGGCCACTACCAGACCGACCATCGCCGGCTGGAGGCCGACCTGCGCCAGGCCCTGCTCGCGGCCAGCCGCGCCACGCGGGATCGGCTGCTGCGCCGGCCCGCCTCGAGCGCCGCCGCCGGACCACCACCCGGCTTGGCAATCTGTTGCGCGGCGAAATTCCCCTGCGCACCGAATGGCCCGAAGCGACCCCCGGCTTCTTGGAGTTGGACACGGTGGCCCTGTGCGGCTGTGGTTTGGCTACGGGTGCTACGATCATCCCGCGGTGTGGGCGCGGATCCACGCGCTGTGCCGGGGGCCACTGCAACACCTGCTCAACTCCTGCCTGCCCACGATGAAGCTGGAGCGGAAGGAGCGGGTGGGCAGCCAGACGATCAGGAAGTATGGCCCCACCTGCACGCCGTTGACGCGCGTACTGGCCTGCACGGAGGCCAGCGCGGAAACCAAGGCGCGGTTGCAGGCGGAGCGGGCGGGGAGGAACGCCTTGGCGGTGCGGCGGTGCGGCGGGAGTTGGACCGGCAGTTGCAGGCGATCGAAGCGGCGCGGCGGTGGACGCAGCCTTGACGGGGCGGGTGGCCCCCCAGGCAGAACCACGCACCCCAAGAACGGGGAGCGAGGGAGGCCAGCCGGGGCCGTGCCGGCGGCTTCCTTGGTTCTCCGATTTTGCGGGGTCGTTGGGTAACACCCTTTTTGAGTCAACGGGCCCTCCGCCCGCCTCCGCTTGGGTAAAACCGATTTTTGAGTTGCGGCACGCAGCCGGCGGGTTCGCGTCGGTGCCGTGCAACAAGCCGTGAACAAGTTCGGCGCGTCCGGCGGCGCGCGAGTGTTGACTTGGCGCGCCGGGACGGCTCCATTGGCCGGCGCGTGACATGATGCGGTTTGCGGCAACCAGCGACGATCCCCGGGCCGCCGGGCAGGCGGACCCGACGGCCCGCTGCGCCCCGGCCCGGGCCTTCACGTTGATCGAGCTGTTGGTGGTGATCGCCATCATCGCCCTCCTGGCCGGGCTGTTGCTCCCGGCGTTGTCCCTCGCCAAGGAAAAGGGGCGGCGCATCGTCTGCCTGGGCAACCTCAAGCAGATGGGCTACGGCGCGGTGATGTACGCGGACGAGGACCGGCACGGCTACTTCACCCCCGCGGTCTTTGACGGGGACGACAACCTGAACTGGCTGCACCCGACCTACCTGCCCTCGCTGCGGTCCTTTGTCTGCCCGAGCACGCAGAACTTCATCCCCACCAACACCGGCCGGCACGAGGTGACCGGCGAGGTCGGGTTGCGGTACCTCTTTCGCACCGCCGGCGGCAAGGCGAAGAAGCCCGGCAGCAGCTACGAGGTCTTTGCCTTCATGAACTACAACGGCGGCAGCACCACCGACCTGCTGGTCAACGGCCAGGTGCGCACCGTGGCGGGCCTCAAGAAGTCCCAGTCCACCGTGCAGACCCACGCGCACCGGTTCAACGCCTTCGGCCTGCGCGGCCAGATTGCCGGGCCCTCCCGCGTCTGGCTCATCCTCGATGCCGACGAGCGCTACACCGACGCCCCCGACGTGCATCAGAACTACCCCGACCCGATTGACAACCACGGCGACGCCGGCGGCAACGTGCAGTTCTGCGACGGCCACGCCGAGTGGGTGCCGCGGGCGAAGTACCTGTACAGCTTCGAGCTTTCCCAAGATGAAAACCGCACACAGCCTTGACCCGCTCGTTTCCCATCCCCTAAAACCACGGCAAACAACCATGCGCCTCACCAAGCACCTCCTTCGCCTGGCCCTGGCCGCGACGACCGGCGCGGCCGGCCTCCATGCCCAGCCGGTCCTGTTCTCGGACGACTTCGACACTGATACCGCCGCCCAGTGGGACGTGTTCAACGGCTCGAACAACGGCGTGCCGGACTTCACGGCCGAGTTCCACTACGACTACAGCGCGCTGGGCATTCCGCCGGCGCCCAACACGACCGGCGGCACCACCCGCGGCGTGAAATTCACCGTGAACAAGAACGATGACGTGCCGGACACCGCGGGCGTCTGCGCCTACCCCAAAGGCCGGAGTTTCTCCGGCGACTACGCCCTGCGCGTGGACATGTGGATGGGCTACAACGGCGGGCCGTTTGGCGGCACCGGTTCGACCGAGTACGGCACCTTCGGCCTCAACCACGCCGGCAACAAAGTGACCTGGGACAACGCCAATCTCACCGACAGCGACGGCGTCTGGTTCGCCGTCACCGGCGAGGCCGGCACGGGCAGCTCCGGCGACTACCGCGCTTACGAAGGCCTGCTCGGGGGACCGCCCTTCCGGCTGGGCGCGCTGGACGCCGGCTTTCTGGACCGCGACGGCAACGGCACCCCCGAAAACGAGGTCAACCCCTCCCAGCCGCTGACCTTCCCGCTCAAGGCCATCCTGCCCGCCCCGCCCGGGGAGACGCCCGGCGCGCCCGGCAAACAGTGGGTGCAGGTCGAGGTCCGCCAGCGCGGCGGCGAACTGACCTGGCTGATCAACGGCTTCGTCATCGCCTCGCGCCAGAACCTCTCCGGCTTCGACGCGGGCAACATCATGATCGGCACGATGGACGTGTTTTCCTCGATCGCCAACCCGCGCGAGGAGAACTTCACCGTTTTCGACAACGTGCGTGTGGTGGACCTCACCGGCGTCCCGGCGCTGCCGGTGGTGGCCCTCACCACCGACACGCCCGAGACGCTCGAGTCCGGCGGCGAGCCCCTGCGCTTCACGCTCACCCGCACGGGTGACACCAGCCAGCCGCTCACCGTGAACTTGCGGGTCTGGGGCACCGCCACGCCCGGCGCGGATTACCCGGCCCTGCCCGCCAGCATCACCATCCCGGCCGGGCAGGACTCGATCACCACCAGCATCACCCCGCTCGACGACCCGCAGGGCGAGGCGGACGAGGACATCGCCATCGCGCTCGCGCCGGGCCTCGGCAGCTACGAGGTGCGGGAAAACGTCGTGGTGCGCCTGGTGCTCAAAGACGACGGCGACCAACCCGTGGCCTCGATCCGCGCGGTCAAGCCCGTGGCCTACGAGTTGAACCCCCGACGCGTCGGCCGGTTCGACATCGAGCTCAACACCGCGAGCCTGACCGCCCTCACGGTCCCGCTGACCCTCGCCGGCACCGCCGTCAACGGCACGCATTACGAAACCCTGCCCGGCGCGGTCACCTTCCCCGCGGGCGAGACGCGGGTCACGCTCACCGTCGTGCCCAAGAACGACGCCGAGATCAACCCCGACCGCACCGTCGAGGTCACCCTCCAACCGGGCGCCGGCTACTCGCTGGCCACCAACGCCACCGCCACCGTGACCATCGGCAACGACGACCTGCCGCCGGGCGAGGTGCTCTTCACCGAGAACTTCGACACCGACTCCACGGCCCACTGGCTGGTGAACCTCGGCCCCACGGACGGCGTGGCCGAATTCTTCTTCGACTACTCGACGGTGGGCATCCCGTCCGCGCCCAACTCGGCCGGCACCACCCGCGGCTTGAAACTACAGGCCAACCTCACCACCGGCGTGTTCGGCGGCCTGAGCGTCTCGCCGGCCGGGCGGTCGTTCAGCGGCAACTACCGGCTGCGGTTCGACCTGTGGCAGAACTTCAACGGCCCCTTCCCGGACGGCGGCAGCGGCTCGACCCAGATCACCGGCGCGGGCCTCGGGACGGCGGGGACCACCGCGCAATGGCCCGGCGGCGCGCAGGACAGCCTCTGGTTTGCCGCCACCGCCGACGGCGGCTCGAGCGTGGACTACCGCGCCTACTCGCCCGCCGCGCCCACCGGCTACACCGAGGCCAGCGGCATCTTCGCCGCCGGCGCGCGCAACAACACCGCGCCGTACTACGCCGAGTTCGGTCAGGAAACCGCGCCGGACGCTCAACTGGCCGTGTACCCGAACCAGACCGGCGCCACGTACCCCGGCGCCCTGGGCCTGCAATGGCACGACGTGGTCCTCACCAAGCAGGGCAACACCGTGACCTGGCACGTGGACGGCCTGCTGCTCGCCACGGTGGACGTCAGCGGAATCACCTTCGGCGGTAGTAACATCCTGTTCCTCCACTCGGACATCAACGCCAGCAGTTCGGCCGACCCCGACGCGCCCTTCACCGCCTTCGGTCTCATTGACAACGTGCGGGTCGAGCAGTTGCCCGGCGCGCCGGCCGAGCCGGCGCAAATCACCGGCATCGTGGTCGCCGGCGGCCAGGTCAAGATCACCTTCACCGCGCGCAACGCCCAGGCGGGCGATTTCACCCTCGAGGGCGCCGAGACGGTCACCGGGCCCTACGCCGCCGAAAGCGGGGCGGTCATCACCGCGGCGGGCGCGGACACCTTCGAGGCCACGCTGCCGGCTGCGGCCGCGCAGCGGTTCTTCCGCGTCAAACAGTGAGCCGGATGACCCGGCCGAGGTGAGCCGTGACGGCGTGGCCCGGTTCGCGCCGATTTGACTTCACGCCGCCGGGCGGAGCAGGCCTTCGCAGGGCGAGCGACAATCCGACGCGGCCGCCCTTCAACGTCAGGACGCAAGCCGATGCAATCAGGGGAAAGCGGTCAACCGGTCGGCGCGTACGACTGGGAAGGCTGTTATCAACGCGGCGAAGCGCGCTGGGACAAGGGCGAGCCCGCGCCCGGCTTGGTGGATTTCCTGGCCGCGCACCCCGAGTTGCCCCGCGGCACCGTGCTGGTGCCCGGTTGCGGCACCGGTCATGACGCCCGGGCCTGGGCCGCCGCCGGTTGGCGGGCGGCGGGACTGGATGTGGCGCCCACCGCGGTGCGCGCAGCCCGGGAGCGTGCCCGCGCCACGGGCGTGGCGACGGCCGAGTTTCATTGCGGGGATTTCCTGACCGACCCGTCCTTCGCGCAATTTGACTGGCTCTTCGAGCACACGCTGTTCTGCGCCATCCCTCCCGCGCAACGCGAGGCCTACACCCGGGCCGTGATGCGCTGGCTGCGCCCGGGCGGGCATTTCCTGGCCATCTATTACCTGGACCCCGCAGAACCGGCCGGCCCGCCGTGGGGCGTCACGCGCGAGGAGATTCGGCAGCGCTTCGCGCCCGATTTCGCGTTGCTGGCCGCGTGGGAGCCGCGGTCCTGGCCCAACCGCACAGGCCGGGAATGGATGTGCTGGTGGCGGCGGCGCGGCTGAAAGCGCCGGCCGGGTTCACAGGCCCCGGAGCAACGCTTTCCAGCGGGCCCAGGCCTCGGCACGGGCCTTGCGGTTGGCTTCCGAGGCGTCGGGCGCTTCGCCGGCGCGCATGAAACCGTGGCCGGCCCCTTCGTAGATCACCGGCTCGAAGCGTTTGCCCAGTTTCTTCATCACCTCGGTCGTGGCCGGAATGGTGGCGTTGACCCGGGCGTCGTTGCCGCCGTAAAAGCCGTACACCGGCGCCTGGACGCGGGCCAGCTCGGCCTCCGCGCTCGGACCGGAGCCGTAGAACACGAAAAAGGCCTTCGGCTCGGGGGCGTGGGTGGCGAAGCGGAAAGTCTCGCTGCCGCCCCAGCAAAAGCCGGCCACGGCCACCTTGCCGTTGCAGGCGGGCAACGCGGCCACATGGGCCACGACCGCCCGCAGGTCGGCGGTGATCTGGTCCGGCGGCAGCGCGGCGATGGCCTTGCGCACCGCGTCGCCGCTGCCCAGTTCGGCGGTGCCGCCGCCCCCGGGCGCCGCGCCGGAGAGCAGGTCGGGCGCGATGGCGATGTAGCCGGCCTCGGCCAGTTGATCGGCCACGCCGCGGACCCAATCGGTCAGGCCGAAGATTTCGTGGATGAGCACCACGGCCGTGGCCTTGTCCTTGACCTCGGGGAAGGCCAGGAAGCAGTTCACCTCGCGGGCGCCGTGTTTGACCTTTACCCACTCGAGGTGGCGCGGGGAGTTTTCGAGCCGGGCCCTGGCCCAGTCCTGGGCCGGAGCGTTGAGAGCCAGCGTGACGGTCAACAGCAGACAAGTGAGGGGTCGTTTCATGGTCGGCGCGGTATGGAGTGCTTGCACATTAAACGGGCATCCCGGCCCGGTCGTGCGGAGGGTTGTCCTCGCACGATCAGGCCGGCGATGCCCGCAAGGTAGCCGTTTTTCGGCCCGGCGCACATTCGCCGAGCCGCCTTCCGGTCCACCGGGGTGGGGCTAGGACAACTTCTGCTTCGCCTCGGCCGGCACTTCCACCTTGGTCTGGCCCACGTCCTTAATCTCGGTGGTGGTGGTCCGGTCCACGCTCATCTCGTTGTTGTTGAAGCTGACCGTGCCCAGGACGTGCACGGCGTACTTCACCGGCAGGCCGTCCTTGAGCCAGATTTGGACCGAGCCCTTGGCGCCGCTCACGGCGGGGCCTTCGCCGCCGCCCGGCCGCCGCCCAAAGGTCAGCAGGCTCTTGGCGCCGTCCTCGGTCAGTTCGCCGGTGTAGGCGTCGCCGCTGAGCTTGAGTTCGCCGACCTTGCCGAGCAGCTCCTCGAGCTCCGCCGCCGGCGTTTTGTAGTTTTGGAGCATCCGGGCCACGAAGCGGGCCGGATTGCCAGGTCCGCCGCCGCCCCCGGTGAGGTCGGCGGCGCTTTGCCAGCCTTCGTCGGTCTTGACTGCCACCTTGTCGCCCTTGAGCACCGCCTCGATGGTGTTTTCTCCGCGGGTCATGGCCAGGCAGGTGAATCCGCCCTTTTCGGTTTTGCCCTCGGTGGGGCCCATGCGGAAGCGCCCGCCGCCGGCGGATTCGACGGTGGTGTGCCAACTGTAACTGGCCTGGTCCGCCAGTTTTTTGGCGGCCTTTTTCACGGTGTCTTTGGGACTGCCATCCGCAGCCAGGGCGGAAGCGGTCACGAGCGCCAGCGCGCTCCAGAGCAATGTGGGCTTCATGGGTTTGATACGGGCTTCAGGGTTAAACTCCCCGGGCATCACCGTGATGTCCGGGAGTTTCTCGTGAGACGAGGCACACCCCGGCGGGGGTTACAGGGTTTTTGGGCGCGGCACCCCACAACCCACAGCCCGGGCGCGGAGCGGCACGGCGCCGGTTCGGGCACCAAACGCGGGACGGCAAGGCGCCCGTTCGCTTTGCCGCGCCCTACTTTCCGCCCGTCAGGCGCGTGGCCAACCAGCGCTCGAAGGCGGCCAGGTCCTGCCAGGCCGTGGCCACGCGCATTTTCCGGGCGGCCGGGTCAATGACCGTGAACCCATCGTCCGTCACGCGGATGCCCAGTTCTTCCATCGTGCACAACCGGTCCTCGAGGGCCAGATACACCGCCACGGTGTCGAAGAGTGTGCTCGAGTGGGACTGGGCCTGCGCCTTTTGACCGGCTTCAAGCCAATGGCGGTAGTTTTCGAGAATGGCCCGGCAAACGGGGTCCTGGGCGTCGCGCACCCGCGCGTACTCGGCGCCCTTGAGCTGGACCAGGCCGCAGGTGTCCAGCGGCGTGATGGTGAGGCTGCGCCAGTCCGCCGCGAACACGCGCTGGCAGGCGGGCACGTCTTCCTTGACGTTGTACTCGGCGTGCGGTTGGGGGCTGTTGCCGTAGCCGCGCCGCACGCTGCCGTGCATGCCGACCAAGCGCGCCCGGGACGCAAGGCGCGGCTCGCGGCGCAGGGCTTCGCCCAGGTTGGGCAGCGGCCCGATGGCGATCACGGTGACCGGCTCGGGCGATTGCAGGATGGTGTCAATGAGGGCCTGCACGCCGTCGGGGTAAATCTTGCCCGGATAACGGTTGAGGTTGTAGTCGCTCACCCAGGCGGATTGCCGGCCGCCGCCGTGCTGGCGGGTGTCCAGCGGCATCCCGATGGGGATGTCCGTGCGGCCGGCGATCTCGAGGAATTTGGCCAGGAGCTTGGTGCGGTAAAGGGGCTTGCCGTGGTCGCCCACAACCAGTTTCACGTCCACCTCGGGGCATTTGAGCAAGAGCCCCAGCGCCCAGGTGTCGTCAATGTCATCGCCGATGTCCGTGTCGAGGATCACCGGCAGGCGGGCGGGCTGGGCGGCGGGCGCGGGAGTGGCGAGCAGGCCGACGCCCAACGCCAACAGCAAGCGGATCAATCCGGTCGGAATGCGCAGGATGGTTTTCATGGCAGCGAGATGGTTCGCGCCCGAGCCTGCACCGGGCGCCGCTGCGGGACAATCCACTTTTGTCCCGGCGCGACCTTGGGCCCGGCGGGAAAGCGGTGGGGCGCGTTTGGGCTTGTTCCACCCGGTTCGAGTCGAACAATGCGGCCCGCATGAAACGCACCCGCTCGTTCTCCCGGACGCCGAAGTTTGGGCGTTCGCTCTCCCGCTGGGGCCTGTGCACGCTGACCGGCGCGGGTCTGCCCCTGGCCGGGCACGCCGCCGCGCCGCCGCCGGTCGAGGCCGAGCAACTGCCGCCCATCACGGTCACCGGCTACGCCGGCCAGACGACGCAGGCGGACACCGCGGCCCAAAGTGTCCTGCCCGACGCGGTCTTTGCGGCCGGCGGGCCGGGTGAGTTGCGAAGCCTGACCGCGCTGAGCCCGAACACGGCGAGTTTCGACGGCAACAACGCGCGCACGCCGCGCTTTTCGTTGCGCGGCTTCCGCGAGAACAACTTCCTGGCCGGCGAGCCGGTGCTGGGGGTGTACGTGGACGATGTGCCGTATGTGGACCTGGCCTCGCGCGGGCTGACGTTCTTCGACGTGCAAAGCCTCGAGCTGCTCCGCGGCCCGCAAGGCACGCTCTTCGGCGCCGCCGGCCCGGCGGGCGTGATGCTCTTGACCACGCGCGCGCCGCAGTCGTTCTGGGGCGGGCACGGCCGGCTCACCTACGGTAGTTACGACGCCTTTTCCGCCCAGGCCGGCGGCGGCGGCCCGCTGGTGGACGAGCGGTTGGCCTTCAACCTTTCCGGCTTGTGGGATTTTCGGAACGGCTCCGTGCACAACCTGGCCCGTGACACCCGCCCGGACGACCGTGAGACGCTGGCCGGGCGTTTCCAGGCGCGCTGGACCCCGTCCGAGCGCTGGGAAATCACCGCCGCCGTGGACGGCGCGCGCTTCCGCGACGGCTTCGTGCCCACGTTCTACCCCGGGCACGATCCGGGCCTGTTTGACGTGCGGCGCAATTATGACGGGTACGTGGATACCGACCAGTTCGGGCAATCGCTGCGCGTGCGTTACCAGACCCCGGAGGTGCGGCTGACCGCCATCACCGCCCACCGCCAGTGGGAGCAGGACCTGCGGCAGGACTTCGACTTCACCGAGCACGACGTGCTCTACGGTTTTTCGCGGCCGGACCTGGACCAATGGAGTCAGGAAGTGCGCGCCGAATCGGCCGACCCAGACGCCCGCCTGCGCTGGTTGACCAGCTTGTTCTTCGCCCACCGCGACCTGGGCGCGGACTCGGGCAGCACCGAGGTGCCGCCGCGCACGATCACCCTGCCGGGCTCACCGCCGCTCACGGTGACCCACAGCACCCTGCGCACCGTGGCCGCCACCGAGGCCCGGACCTACGCCCTGTTCGGCCAGCTCACCTATGAACTGGTCGAGCGCCTGGACGTGGTGGGCGGCCTGCGCGTGACCTGGGACGAACGGCGCTTGGAGCGGGCCGGCACCTTCTCCAGCCCGGACGCGAGCCTTGGCGGCTTTCCCATCGGGCCGGTCCGCTTTCCCACCGCCAGCTACACGGTCGCGGAGGACTTCAGCGACGTGCAGCCCAAGGTGGGCCTGAGCTATCGCTGGACCGACAGCACCTCGACGTATTTCAGCTTCAGCACCGGCTACCAGAGCGGCGGGTTCAACGCCAGCAGCGACACCCCGGCGGGCGCCGCCTTCGGGCCGGCGCGCTCGCGCCATTACGAAATCGGGCTCAAGTCCACCTGCTGGGAGACGCGCCTGGCGGGCAACGTGGCGCTGTTCCTGATTGACACCGACCACTACCAGGTCCACCGCCTCAGCCGCCAGGACCCCACCCAGGCGTACGTCCAGAACGCCGAGTCGGCCCGCACCCTGGGGGCGGAGGTCGAGGCCTTTTACCGGCCGGCGGCGGGCTGGGAGTTCAACGCCGGCCTGGGCTACGCGCACGCCGAGTACGACCGGTACTTCGACCCCGTGAACCGCCAGCGGCTGGACGGCAACCGCATCAGTTTCGTGCCCGAATTCACCGCCACCGCCGGCGCGGCCTACCGCTTCCCGTGCGGCTTTTACCTTCAGCTCGAGGTGCAGGGCGTGGGCAATTACCCACTGACCGAGGACAACACCGCCGAGCAGGACGCCTTTGCCCTGCTCCACGCCCGCCTGGGTTACGAGCGCGGCCGCTGGGGCGTGCACCTCTTCGGCCGCAACCTGCTCGACGAGGAATACGCCAGCAACGCGCTGGACCTGCGCAATGCCGCCGCGCCGGACCTGTTGATCTACCAGCCGGGCGACCCGCTCACCCTCGGCGTGGCGGTGACCGCCAGGTTCTGAGCCTGAACCGCTGGCGCGATCCGACGGCGGCACGCCTCCGCCTCCAGGCCCGCTCGGCTGAACTCGCGCCCCCACAACAGAAAAAAATCCCTGCCGTGCCGTGTTTGGCACTGACAGGGTTTGGAAACTGCGGCCCGGCGCGGAACGTCTTTCTGGTCCCCCCGCCGTGGCCACCCGGGAAAGTCCCGGGGCTACCGGCGCCGCGGCTCAGTACTGCGGGCGATCACGCCGGGGCGGGCGGTCGCCACGCGGCTCGCGCGGCTCGCGCGGCGGACGGTCCTCGCGGGGCCGGGCGATGTTCACCGTCAACGCGCGGCCCTGGAGCTCCTTGCCGTTGAACATTTCAACCGCCTTGGCAGCTTCCTCGGGCGTGGCGTACTCGACAAACGCAAAACCGCGCGACCGGCCGGTGAACTTGTCGAGCATCAGGCTGCACGAGGTTACCACGCCGGCTTGGGAGAACAAATCCTGCAGCTCGGACTCGAGGGTACGGTAGGAGATGTTGCCAACGAACAATCTGCACTCGCTCATAGGGGATGGGTTGGGGCTCAAAGAATCCAGAAGGGCGTTGCTGCACCCGCAGTACCGTCGAAGCCGGCTGACTCTGAAACACACGCGGACATCGGTCTCAAGGGACCCCTGCTGTTCTTCAAGCGCGGGCAGGCTAACAAGGCGATGGATGAAGTCAAACAGACTTTTGCCCGGCGCCCACCGGAACGCGCCCGCCTTCCGTAAGCGGGGCGGACGGGGCGCCGTTGAACTGCGCGCTGCCGCTCGAACCCACCGGCGGCGTCGTGGCGCTCTTCAGCCCGGCCGGCCAGCGCGTGGACGCGGTGAGTTTTGGCTTTCAAATCCCCGGCCGCTCGCTGGGCCGTGACGGCGACGGCGCCTGGCAGTTGTTGCAAACGCCCACCCCGGGCGCGGCCAACGCCCCGCCCGCCGCGTTGGGCCCGGCCTCGGCGCTCCGGTTCAACGAGTGGATGGCCCGGCCGCTCGAGGGCGAGGACTGGTTCGAGCTCTACAACACCGCGGACCTGCCGGTGGCCCTGGGCGGCTTGTGGCTGACCGATTCGCCCGCCCTGCCCGAGCGCGCCAAGCACCGCATCGCCCCGCTGAGCTTCATCGCCCCCCGCGCCTGGGTGCTCTGGTGGGCCAGCGGCCGGCCCGACCGCGGCCCCTACCACGCCGACTTCAACCTCGACGCCGAGGGCGAAACGCTGCGGCTGTACGATGCCGCGTTTCGGCTCCTGGACGCCGTGGACTTCGGACGCCAGGACCCCGGCGTGTCCGAAGGCCGCCTGCCCGACGGGAGCGACCGCCTCGAGCGTTTCCCCGACCGCGCCACACCCGGAACCGCCAACGGACGCGCGGACCCGGACCGCGACGGCGACGGCCTGCCCGACGCCTGGGAACAGGCTCACGGCACGGACTCCCTGACGCCGGACGCGGCAGCCGACCCGGACGGCGACGGCGCCACGAACCTCGAGGAATACCGGGCCGGCACCGACCCCCGCGATGCCGCCAGCGCGCTGCGCCTGGAGCTGGTGCTCACGGGCTCCGAGCGGATCGAGCTGCGGTTCGTCGCGCGCCCCGACCGAACCTATCGCCTGGAAAGCACCGGCGACCTGGCCGCCGAACCCTGGACCCTCGTGCACTTGGAGCCGGGCGGTGCCCTGACGCGTCCGGTCACCGTGTCCCAGACTTTGGGCGCGGCGCGCCGTTTTTACCGCGTGCTCCTCCCGGCCAGTGGGCCGCCGTAATTCAGGCGCGGGGGACACTTTCCCGGGTGCGACCGGCCAGTCGGGCGGCCGTGGACCCGGGCGTTGACGCCGGCCGGGTCTTGCCCAAGCATCGCCGCATGAACAGCACCTCTTCCCCGGGTTCCACCCGTCGTGACTTCATCCGTCAAACCGGCACGTGGGCCTTCGCCAGCGCCCTGGCCGGCGTAGCCCTGCCGCATGTGCACGCCGCCGGCAGCGACTTGATTCAGGTGGCGCTCATCGGCTGCGGCGGTCGCGGCACCGGCGCCGCGGCCAATGCCCTGGCCACCGCCAAGCAGGGGCCGATCAAGCTGGTGGCCATGGCCGATGTGTTTCGCAGCAAACTCGACCGCAGCGTCGAGAGCCTCAGCAAGGCCCACGCGGAGCAGTTTGACGTGCCGCCGGAGCGGCGCTTCGTCGGGTTCGACGCCTACAAGAAAGCCATGGACTGCTTGCGGCCGGGTGACGTGGCCATCTTCGCCACGCCGCCGGCATTCCGTTGGGTGCACTTCGCCTACGCCATCGAGAAAGGGCTGAACGTGTTCATGGAAAAACCGGTCACCGTGGACGGCCCCACCACGCGCCGGATGCTCGAGCTGGCCAAAAAGGCCGACCAGAAAAACCTCAAGGTGGGCGTGGGCCTGATGGTGCGGCACTGCCGCGGCCGGCAGCAGCTCCTCGAGCGCATCCGCGGCGGCGAAATCGGCGACCTGATCCTGCTGCGGGCGTACCGGACCGGCGGCGCGGCGGCGCGCACCGGTCCGCCCCCGGCGGGCATGAGCGAGGTGCTCTACCAGGTGCAGCGGTTCCACAGTTTCCTGTGGGCCAGCGGCGGCCTCTTCAGCGACTACAACATCCACCAGATTGACGAGTGCAGTTGGATGAAGGGCGCCTGGCCGGTGCGGGCCCACGGCACCGGCGGCAAACATTACCGCGGCGACTCGGTGGACCAGAACTTCGACTCCTACTCGGTCGAGTACACCTACCCGGACGGCACCAAGCTCTTCTTCACCGGCCGCCACCAGAGCGGCACCCACGAGGAATTCGCCAGCTACGCCCATGGCACCAAGGGCTCGGCCATCATCTCCACCTCGGCCCACACTCCGGGACGGGTGCGCACCTTTAAGAGCCATCAATTCACCCGCGCCGACCTGCTCTGGGCCTTCCCGCAACCCGAGCCCAGCCCCTACCAGCTCGAGTGGGACGACCTCATTGACGCCATCCGCGACAACAAGCCCTACAACGAGACCGAGCGCGGTGCCATCGCCAGCCTGGTCACCTCGATGGGCCGCTTGGCCGCCCACACCGGCCAGGTCATCGAGTACGACCAGATGCTCCAGCACGACCACGAGTTCGCTCCTACCGTGGCCGAGTTGACCGAGGACTCGCCCGCGCCCCTGCAACGGGACGCCGACGGCCGCTATCCGGTACCCATGCCGGGCCAGAAAAAGTTGCGGGAGTACTGAAGTCCGAAGCGTACCGTCATTGAACCTAATCTCCGCAGTTGAAAAGGTGGGCAAAGCGGGTTTGGAGCAATAGC
>CAYXPA010000005.1:0-14818 GCA_964466945.1 uncultured Verrucomicrobiota bacterium
CGATGACGAAACTGGTGCGGCCGGCCATGAGCCGCTCGAGCGCCTCCTGGATCAACCGCTCGGTCTGCGTGTCCACGCTGGCCGTAGCCTCGTCGAGGATGAGGATCGGCGCGTCCTTGAGCAGGGCGCGGGCAATGCTCACCCGCTGCTTCTCGCCCACGCTGAGTTTGACCCCGCGCTCGCCCACGCGCGACTCGTAGCCCTCGGGCAGGCGGGTGATGAACTCGTGGCAGTTGGCGGCGCGCGCGGCGGCGTACAACTCGGCCTCGGTGGCGTCGAGCCGGCCGTAGAGGATGTTCTCGCGCAGGGTGCCGTTGAACAAAAAGGCCTCCTGGCTGACCACCGCGATCTGGGCGCGGAGCACCGGCAACGGCAGCTCGCGAATGTCCCGGCCGTCAATGGTGATGCGCCCGGCGGTGGGCTCGTAAAAGGCCGGCAGCAGGCTGACCAGCGTGGATTTGCCCGCGCCGGTCGGCCCCACCAACGCCACCATCTCCCCGGGCCGTGCGTGCAGGCAGATGTCCCGCAGCGCGGTCTTGCCCGCGCCGTAGGCGAAGCTCACGTGCTCGTAGCGCACCTCGCCCCGCGCCCGCCAGGGGCGCGCCTCCGGGGCGGCGGGCGCCGGCGGGGCGGCCGGCTCGGCCCCGCGCTCGGGTGGCGTGTCCAGAATGTCGAAGACCCGGGCCGCGGCGGCGCGGGCGGACTGGAGCATCTGGTTCAAGCCGTGCAGGCGGCCGATCGGTTCGTAGAAGAACATCCCGGCGTAGAGCATGAAGGCCACGAGCTGGCCCACCTCCAGCCGGCCCTGCAACACCTGGGCCCCGCCCACCCAGAGCACCAGACCGATGCCCAGCGCGCCCACAAATTGCATGGCCGGCCCGTACCAGGCCCAGGCGCGCATCACCACCAGCGTGCCCTCGCGCAGGTCGTCGGCCCGCGCGGCGAAGCGGCGGTCCTCGTGGGCCTCGCGGCCGAAGGCCTTGATTTGGCGGATGCCCTGGAGGTTGTCCAGGAGCAGGGCGTTCATGGCGCTGGCGGCCTCGCGCTGGCGGCGGTAGCGCCGGTGAGCGGTGAGCGTGTACCAGAGCGCGCCGCCCACCAGCAGCGGCGCGGGCACCAGCGCCACCGCCGTGAGCAAGGGGCTGTAACCGAGCATGAGGATCAGCGCGCCGGTGATGCTCAATAGCGCCACCGTGCCCTGCTCTACCCCGTCAATGAGCAGGCGCTCGACATTGTTCACGTCCTCGATCACCCGCGTCATCAGGTCGCCGGAGGCGCGCTGGTCGAACCAGCCCACCGGCAGGCGTTGCAGGCGGGCGTACACCTGGCAACGCATGTCGTAGATGACATTTTGCTCGAGCCGGTTGTTGACCCGGATGCGCAGGCTGTTGAAGACCTCGCGCAGGAAAAAAGCCAGCAACAGCCCGCCCGCCGCCGGCGCCAGCAGGTGCGTCTGCTGGCGGGTGATCACGTCGTCAATCAGGATGCGGGTCAGCTTCGGGTAGAGAAACCCGAAGGCCAGCGAGAGAATGGCGCAACCGGCCGTGGCCACGGCCAGCCCCGGATACGGCCGCAAATACACCGCCACCCGCCGCACCACCTCGCCGGTGGGCCGCGGCTGCGATTTGAAGGTCGGGTCCGTGTGGGCGCCGAAACCGGGATGCGACGACATGCCCCGGCAGTGTATGCGCCGCCGGACCCGAGGCGACGCGAAAAGTCGGGTGCCCTCGGCGCCTTTCCCGACGCGGGCATTCTCCGCACGGGCGTTTTCCCAGGTCACGCCAGACCGCCAACCGCGGCCTGCCGGGTTTTGTGGCCTGCCGGCTTCCGCGGGACTGAGGTCAAGATTCCGGAGTTCCACTTCAGGGGTCTGGCCCGGCTGCAGACTTCTGGCTTCTAACTCCTGACTCCTGACTCCTGTCTTCTGTCTCCTGCCTCCTTTCCTGTCTTCCTGGCTTCCAAATTTCAAAATGCAGCTTCGAGAAGCCAAAAGGCACCGACGAACCGGACATACTCCCGACTTCCGACCACTGACTCCTGACTCCTGACTCCTTCCCCCTTTCCTGCCTTCCAAATTCCCGACTTCAGCAGCCAGTTTCGGGTCGTGGGGCCTCCCCCCGTAGATGTCCGACCGGTTTGTGGTATGCTCAGTCCCGATGGCCGAAACGCGCCCCCAGATTGGCGGCCTGCCCGCCGGCGATGGACGCCTGAACTGGCTGTTCCTGGACCTGAACAGCTTCTTCGCCAGCGTCGAGCAACAGGAACGCCCCGAACTGCGCGGCCGCCCGGTGGCCGTGGTGCCCACCGCGACCGACGCCACCTGCGCCATTGCCGCCAGCTACGCCGCCAAGGCCTTCGGGGTGAAAACCGGCACGCCCATTTACGAGGCGCGCCGGCTTTGTCCGGGGCTGGTCTGCGTGCTGGCCCGGCACGACGTGTACGTGCGCTACCATCACCGCATCGTGGCGGAGGTGGACCGGCACATTCCGGTGACCCAGATCGCTTCGATAGACGAAATGGCCTGCCAGTTGATCGGCGAATTGCGCCAACCGGAGGCGGCCCTGGCGCTGGCCGGGCGCATCAAAGAAGGCCTGCGCCGCCACGTGGGCGAGTGCCTGACCTGCTCGATCGGCCTGGCCGCCACGCGCCTGCTGGCCAAGGTCGCCTCGGACATGCAAAAGCCCGACGGCCTGGTGCTCCTGCCCACCGCCGAACTGCCCGGGCGCCTCGCCCACCTCGAATTGCGCGACCTGCCCGGCATCGGCGAGCACATGGAAAGGCGCCTCTGGCGCGCCGGCATCGAGACCATCCCGCAGCTCTGGAACGCCGCGCCCAAACAACTGCGCGCCATCTGGGGCAGCATCGAGGGCGAGCGTTTCTGGTACCGGCTGCACGGGGTGGAAATCCCGGACGAGCCCACCCGGCGCGGCATGGTCACGCACAGCCACGTGCTTGCGCCGGAGTCCCGCCCCGCGCCGCTGGCCGGGGAGGTGGCCCGCCGGCTCCTGCTCAAGGCCGCCAGCCGCCTGCGCCGCCTGGGCTATTACGCCACGCGGCTGGACCTGTTCGCCCGCGTCGAGAAAGGGCCGCGTTGGGACGGCGGCCTGCGCTTTGCGCCCGCCTGCGACAACCACGCCCTGCTGGCCGCCCTGGCCGCGCTGTGGGCCCACCTCCTGGGCGAGGTCGGCCCGGTGCGGTTCCTCCAGGTGGGCGTGGCGCTGCACGGCCTGCTGAGCCCGGAGCAACTGCGCCAGCTCGAGTTGTTCCCCGAATTCGCCGCCCCGCCGGCCGACCCCGTCGCCGCTGCCCGCCAGGCCGCCCGGGAGCGGCTCTCCGCCGCCATGGACCAGCTCAACCAGCGGTTCGGGCGCGACTCGGTCACGATGGGCCTCCTGCCCGGCAACCAACCCGCCTACCTGGGCTCGCGCATCGCCTTCACCCGCGTGCCCGGCGAGGCCGATTTCGACCGCGCCCGCCCGCCCGGGCTGGTGCGGCCCCGGGGTCGCGCCGCGCCGCGCGGCGCGCGCCACCGTCCTTGAACCGGCGGGCCACGACGCGTGCGGTGCCCCGCGAACCCGTGCCCGCTGGCGTGCGGCAACGCCGGCGCGTCGGTCGGGAGCGCCCGCGGTGGGCGCACCCGATTCAGCGGCTGCGGCCGCGCTGCCGGATCGCCTCGAGCTCGGCGGTCAAAGCCGCGACCACCGCCGGTTCTTCGGCGTAGCGATTGGTCGTTTCCGCCGGGTCAGTGTACAGGTGGTAAAGCTGGCCCGGGGGCTCCCCCGGCTTGGGCGTGACTTTCGCCGGCGGAGTGAACCCGCCGGAGCCCAAACCTTCCACGAGCTTCCAGCCGTCCCGCCGGATGGCAAACAGCCCTTGCGAGGAATGCATGACCAGCGAGGTGCGCACCGGCTGCGCGGGCGGGCGCCCGAGGAGCAGCGACGCGAAACTGAAGCTGTCCTCCGCCGCCTGCTCCGGGAGCCGCGCCCCGGCGATCTCGGCGAAGGTCGCGAAGAAATCGGTCAGGCAGGCAAGCCGGCCGGTGGCGGTCCCCGGTTTCACGCGCCCGGGCCAGCGCACCAGGCACGGCACGCGATGCCCGCCTTCGTGGATGTCCGCCTTCTGGCCGCGCCAGGGGCCGTTGGCGGCGTGGCCGTAGCGGGTGACCTCCCCGGGCAGCCAGTGCGCGCCGTTGTCGCTGGTGAAGACGACCATCGTGTCGCGCGCCAGTCCCCGCCGGTCCAGCGCCGCCAGGATTTCACCCACGGCGGCGTCCATCTGCGCCACGAAGTCACCGCGCGGCCCGGCCTGACTCGCCCCGCGGAACCGCCCGGTGGGCAGCCAGGGATCGTGCGGGGCGGACAACGGCACGTAGAGAAAGAACAGCCGGCGGTTGGCGTCCGCGGCCTGCGCCTCCAGAAAGCGGACGGCGCGTTGCGTGAGCGTGGGCAGCACCTCCTCATGCCGGAAACCGGGCGCCATGGGCCCGGCGCGGTAAAAGCCGCCGCCGCCCTGGCGCTGGTGTGTGTCACCCGCGCACCAGGCCGTGGGCGCGGCCACGCAGCGGTCGTTCTCGATCCACACATACGGCTCCATGTCCAGCGAGGCCGGGATGCCGAAGTACGTGTCGAATCCAGCCGTGTGCGGGCCGCCGGAGAGCGGGCGCGCGTAGTCCACCAGGGTCACGTCCGCCGCGGGCTTCGCGCCGTCGCCCAAGTTCACCGGCTCGCGCGTGGCCCAGCCCAGGCCCAGATGCCACTTGCCAAAACCGGCCGTGACGTACCCGCGCTCCCGCAGCCACGCGGGCAGGGTGAGCCGGCCGGGCTCGATCAACGGCGGCGACCAGCCCCAGAGCACGCCGGATTTCAACCGGCTGCGCCACGCGTAGCGGCCGGTGAGCAGGCCGTAGCGCGTGGGCGTGCACACGGCCGAGGGGGTGTGCATGTCCGTGAAGCGCAGCCCCTCGGCGGCCAGCCGGTCCAGGTGCGGCGTGGGAATCTTCGAGTCCGGGTTGTAACACCGCGGGTCGCCGATGCCGAGGTCGTCCGCGAGGATCAAAACGATGTTGGGCAACGCCGGCGCCCGGTCCGCGAGCGCGCCGGCCCCGACACACGCCCCAACCAGCACGACGGCGAAAAGGCGAAAGGGGAGTTGCATGGAGGAACGAAACCAGACCCGTCACACTCCCGCAACGAGAGAGGCTGTTCACCTCCGCCAAACCCGAATCACCGCGAGCGGATGGGCTTGGACCAGAGCCCCGGCCCGCGGGTGCGCGCTGGATGCGGCCGCGCCCTGAAAAGCGGGCCGTCGAAGAGCCGGTGGGGCGCACGGTCGGCCGTCGGCCGACCGCCCCGGCCGGTTCGCCGAACCGCGGCTTCGACGGCCACCAAGCCCGCCAGGGAGCATGGGGCGGTGCCGGGCACGCACGGCAACTCGGCCGGGTCTGGCGTGGGTGCGCGGAACGGATTTCTGCGTGACGCCGCGGCGTCGCCGCCGGTAACTTTTGCCGCGAACCATTGGAACGCACACTGCGCACCTCATGAAACCGCCTTCCGCCTCGAACCCTGTTGTTCCCCGGCCCGCCACGCAGAGCCGGCGCGCCTTCCTCCGCACCGCCGCGCGCGCGAGCGTGGCGCTGGCCCTGCCGCAAATCCTCCCCGCGCGCGTGCTCGGCCGCGAGGGGGCCGTGCCGCCCAGCGAGCGGATTGTGCTGGGCGGAATCGGCATCGGCGGCCGCGGCTCGTACGTGCTGAGCGTGTTTCTCCAGGAACCCGACGTGCAGGTCGTGGCCATTGCGGACGTGCAGGCCGCGCGGCGCCGGGCCGCCAAGGAGCGCGTGGACGCCCGCTACGGCAACCGCGATTGCGTCACCTACCGTGACCTGCGCGAATTGCTGGCCCGGCCGGACATTGACGCGGTGCTCATCGCCACCGGCCCCAACTGGCACGCCGTGGCCTCGACGCTGGCCGCCCACGCCGGCAAGGACGTGTACTGCGAGAAACCCTGCACCAAGAACATCGTCGAGAGCCTCGCCCTGGCCGAGACCTTCCGCCGCACCGCGCGTGTCTTCCAGGCCGGCACCCAGCGACGCAGCCTGCCCAACTTCGCCTTCGCGGTGGAACTGGCCCGCACCGGCCGCCTGGGCAAGCTCCACACCCTCCACGCCCAACCCGCGGGCCTCAAGGCCCTCATGAGCGGCTGGTACCCGGCCGAACCCGAGCCCCCCGCCGAGGAGGTGGATTGGGACCTGTACCTCGGCCCGGCGGCCTGGCGGCCGTTCAACCGAAAACTGCTCAACGCTTTTCACTTCGAGAAAGGCGGCGGCTTCGTCGGCGCCCTGGGCGGCGGCGGCGTGCTCGAGTGGGGCTCGCATTGCGTGGACCTCTGCCAATGGGCGGCGGATGCGGACCACACCGCGCCGGTCGAGTACGAGCCGGCCGGCAACCGCCTCCTCGCCCGGTACGCCAGCGGCGTGAAGCTGGTGCTGCGCGACGACGGCTGGCTGCCGCTGGGCTCCTGCCCGGTGCGTTTCGAGGGCGAAACCGGCTGGGTCGAAACCGCCGACAACGGCGACATCGAGGCCAGTTCGCCGGACCTGCTGGTGGGCCGCGGCGCCAAAATCGGCGGCTACCCGGCCGACTTCCACGTCCGCAACTTCCTCGACTGCGTCAAAACGCGCGCCCAGCCCCGGGCCAACGCCGAGGTGGCCTGCTGGTCCCACATCGCCTGCCACGCCGCCAACATCGCCCTGTTGCTCGGCCGCAAGCTGCGCTACGACCCGGTCAAAAACGAATTCCCCGGCGACGACGAAGCCAACCGCCTCCGCGGCGAGGCGCTGCGCGAGCCCTGGCGCATTTGACCGAACCACCTCACGACGCAACCGCCCCGGAACCTTCCCGTCATGAAAAACCGCTCGTTGCTTTCCCCGCTTCTGGCCCTGACCCTCTTGAGCGCAGCCCTCGCGCCGACCCGCGCCGCCGACCGCGCCCAAGAACAAGCCCTGCTCGCCACCCTGCGCTCCGACGCCGCGCCCGCGGAGAAGGCCATGGCCTGCCGCCAACTGGCCATCCACGGCACCGCCGAGGCCGTGCCCGTGCTGGCGCCGTTGCTGAGCGACCCCGCCCTCGCCTCCTGGGCCCGCATCGCCCTCCAGGCCATTCCGGACCCGGCGGCCGACGCCGCCCTGCGCGAAGCCGCAAGCCGCTTGCAGGGCCGCCTGCTGGTGGGCGTGCTCAACACGATCGGCATGCGGCGCGACGCGCAAGCCGTGTCTGTGCTGACCGGCCACTTGCAGGCCGCGGACGTCGAGGTCGCCTCCGCGGCCGCCGTGGCCCTGGGACGCATCGGCACCGAACCCGCCGCCAACGCCCTCCAGGCCCGCCTGGCCAACGCGCCTGCCGCCCTCGGCGCCGCCCTGGGCGAGGGCTGCGTCCGCGCCGCCGACCACCTGCGCGCCGCCGGCAAGACCGCCGCCGCCCTGGCCTTGTACGACGCCGCGCGCGCGGCGCAGTTGCCGCCCCAGCAACGGCTCGAGGCCACCCGCGGCGCCATCCTCGCCCGCGAAGCCGGTGGGCTGCCGCTCTTGCTCGAGCAACTCCGCGCCGAGGACAAGGGCGCTTTCGCCCTGGGCCTGCGCGTCGCCCGCGAGTTGCCCGGCGTGGAGGTCACCCAGGGGTTAATCCGCGCGCTGGATTCTCTCCCGGCGGCGCGGCAACCGCTCCTGCTCCTGGCCCTGGCCGACCGTCACGACCCCGCCGTCCGGCCCGCCGTGATGCAGGCCGCCCGCACGGGCGCCCCCGCGCTGCGACTGGCCGCGGTGCAGGTGCTTGCCGAGGTGGGTGACGCCGCCAGCGTGCCCGTGCTGCTCGAGGCCGCGGTAGCGCCGGACCGCGACCTGGCCCGGGCGGCCCGGCAAAGCCTCCAACGCCTGCACGCCGAGGGCGTGGACGCCGCACTGACCGAGCGGCTCGGTCGCGCCACCGGGGCGGAACGCGCGGTGTTGATGGAGCTGTGCGGCCAGCGCCGCATCCACGCCGCCCTGCCGGCGCTGTTGGGCGCGGTGCAGGACCCGCAACCCGAAATCCGCCGCGCCGCGCTCCAGGCCGTGGGCGCCTTGGGCGGCGAACGCGAAGTGGCCGAACTGGCGCGCCTGGTGCAGCGGGAGGCCGACCCCGCCCGGCGCGACGAGCTCGAGGGCGCCCTGCTCGAGGTCAGCGGCCGCGTCGGCGCGCGCTGCGTGCCGCAGTTGCTGCCGCTGGCGCGTCACGCCGAACCGGCCGTGCGGGTCGTCGGCCTGCACGCCCTGGCCGGCGTGGGCGGCGCGGAAGCCCTGGCGGCCGTCGTGGCGGCCACGCGCGACGCCTCGGAAACGGTCCAGGACGAGGCCGTGCGCGCCTTGTCCACCTGGCCCAACAACTGGCCGGAGGACGTGGCGGTGGCCGAGCCGCTCCTGGCGCTGGTCAAATCCGGCGCCAAGCGCGCCCACCAGGTGCTGGGCGTGCGCGGCTACCTGCAGTACCTCCAGGCCGATAAAAACCTGACGGACCCCGCGCGGGTCGAGCGCATCCGGGCGTTGTTGCCGCAGTTGCCCTGGCCGGAGGGAAAACAGGCCGCCATCAGCGCGCTGGCCACGCTGCGCACGGCGGGTGCATTGGACCTGCTGCAAAGCCTGGCCGCCGAGGCGGCCGTGGCCGAAGAGGCCCACTCGGCGCTGGTCACGCTGGCCGGCCGGGACATCCCCGAGGTCTCGAAGGAGAAGCGCCGGGCCGTGCTGCAAGAAGTCGCGGCCAGGACCCGCAACGACGCCACGCGCAAGCGGGCGGAGGAGGCCCTGCGGAGAATCCCATGAACGGCAAACGTGTCGTTGACAGGGCCGCTGTCGGGTGGTTCACTGGCCGACCTTTGACGCGTTGATTATGTACGCAGTTCTAGCAACAGGCGGCAAACAGTACCGCGTGGCGCCGGGCGACACGCTCGAGGTCGAGAAACTGGCCGGCGAAGCCGGACAGACGGTCGTGTTGGACCAGGTGCTCCTGGTCAACAACGACGGCCAGGTCGTGGTGGGCACGCCCACCGTGGCCGGCGCCAGCGTGGTGGCCGACGTGGTCGAGCACAAGCGCGGCCCGAAGCTTTGGGCCTTCAAGCTCAAACGCCGCAAGGGCTACCGCAAGAAGATCGGCCACCGGCAGTCGCTCACCGTCCTCAAGGTCAAGGAAATCAAGCTTTGAGTCTATGGCACACAAAAAAGGCGGCGGCAGTTCCCGCAACGGACGTGACAGTCGGGGCCAGCGTCTGGGCGTAAAAGCCTTCGGTGGCGAGTGGGTCAGCGCCGGCAGCATCCTGGTCCGTCAGCGCGGCACCAAGTTCGTGGCCGGGCGGAACGTGGGCACCGGGCGCGACTGGTCCCTGTACGCCCTGGCCGACGGGCGCGTGCTCTTCGACAAGCACGGCAAACGCATCCACATCGTCCCCGAAGCAACGACGCCGGTCCCCGCGGAAGCGGACACGGCTCCCGCGGCGGCCGCCACCGCCCCGGCGCCCGCAAGCAATTGAGTTTGCCGGAACCATCCGCCAGGGCGAGGCGCGCGCCTCGCCTTTTTGTTTGCGGCAGCCGCGCGCCTGCGGGCGGACCGGGCTGAGCGCACCGGGGCATGTTTGTTGACGAGGTCAAAATCTACGCGCGCGCCGGCCACGGCGGACGCGGGTGCGTGGCGTTCTTGCGCGAGACCTTCCGGCCCAAGGGCGGTCCCTGCGGCGGCAACGGCGGGCGGGGCGGTGACGTGATCCTGGAGGCCGACCACGACCTGAACAACCTGGTCCACCAGTTCTACCAACCCCGCCTCATCGCCGAAGACGGCAGCCACGGCTTGGGCAAGGGCATGGACGGCCGCGCGGGGCGCGACCTGGTGGTGAAGGTGCCCTGCGGCACGCTGGTCTGGGAACTGGCGCGCCCGGTCGAGGCCCTTGCCGAGACGGCGACCACCCCCGCCGCGACGGCGCCCGGGGCATTGCCGGTCAGCGGCGCCCGTCGGCCGCAGTTGCGCGTGACGGCTGGCGCGCGCGCGTTGGAAATCAACCTCGAGACCCACACCGCGCCGGGGCCGGCCGTGGCGCCCGAGCGGGGCCGGTTGCTGGCGGATTTGACCCGGCCCGGCCAGCGGTTTGTCCTGTGCAAGGGCGGCCGGGGCGGCCTGGGCAACCGCAACTTCGCCACCGCGCGCCGGCAGACGCCGCGCTTCGCCCAGCCGGGCGAGCCGGGGGAGGAGGGCGAGTTCTTGCTCGAATTGCGGCTGATGGCGGACGTGGGTCTGGTGGGATTCCCCAACGCGGGCAAGTCCACCCTGCTGGCCGCCGTGTCCAAGGCCCGGCCGAAAATCGCGCCCTACCCGTTCACCACCCTGCATCCCCAGGTGGGCATCGTGGAATACCCGGACTGGTACCGGCTGACCTTGTGTGACGTGCCGGGGTTGGTGGCCGGGGCGCACCAAAACGTGGGCCTGGGCCACGCCTTCCTGCGGCACATCCGGCGCTGCCGGGTGCTGGTGCTGGTGCTGGACATGGCGGGCACGGACAACCGCGCGCCGTGGGAGGATTACCAACAGTTGCTGACCGAACTGGAGCTTTACGACCCCGCGCTGCTCGAGCGCCCGCGCCTGGTCGTCGCCAACAAGATGGACGAGGCCGCGGCGGCGGCCAACCTGCGGCGGTTCCGGCGGCGCGTGCCCGGCGTGCCACTGCTGCGCATGGCCGCGGCGTTTGACGAGGGCCTCGACGAGTTCAAACAGGCCATTCGCCGGGCGGTCGAGGAGGCCGGGCCCGCGGCGACTGCTCCGGGTCCGGACCACGCCTGAGCCGGTTTTCCCGCTTGCCAAAGCGGGGGAGTTCCCAAATAGGTGGGCAGGAATGCGGCCCTGCCCCCATAGCTCAAATGGATAGAGCGGCGGTTTCCTAAACCGTTGATCCCTGTTCGATTCAGGGTGGGGGTACCAATCCGAGAAAGTCCGGACCTGCGGGCGGACCCCGATTGGGGAGCGGGTTCGTGCCTGAGGCAACTTTCGAAGACTCCCCGCTTGTCCCAGCGCGAACAGCACCCCTACCCCGCCCAAGAGGGGCTACGCGGTTGGGCCTTCTGGATCAGCCTGCTCTCGCAGGCGCCATATCGCGTCCGCAGCAACCAGACTCTCCAACGCCTCGTACACCGTAGCACGCCAGCCTGCATGGAAAAACACTTTGACCGGCCCCTCGGTGTCTGTTGTCTCGAGGTAAATCAGTCGAATGCGACCTGCTCGCACCCGTCCCAGACCCGCCAGATTGCCTTCCAAACGGCGGTGAAAATCCGGCCAGTCACGCGTGTCTTGCCACTGGCCTCGCGCAAAGCGGGCGAGCGCAATGCGCACTTGGCGTCGTGTGGCCGGCGGCAAGCCCCCGACGAAATCACGCACCCCCTTTGCGACGCGCACGCGGTGCATGGTCCAAGCGGTCCCAGTCCCTTTCGGCCTCCGCCAGACTCACCGTTTCCAGCGTGTCGGCCCGCGCGCGCTCCAACGCGACGACAAAGTCCCGGTCCTCGAGCAATTCAAGGGTTTCCGCCAGCGCCGCAATCCGCTCGGCGGAGAGAAATACCCCCACGGGTTTGCCGCGTCGGCAGATGGTGAAACAACCCTGCCGAATCAGCGACGGCAAACGCGCCCTGGCCTGACTCACGCTGACGACCGAACTCATGCAGCCTTTCATAACACAGTTCGGCGCGCGGTCAATCCTGACGCAAGGTTAACCGGACCCCGTCCCGCGCGGATCGGCCGGCGGTTCCGGGCCGGACGGGTTGGGCCCGAGCAACACCACGAATTCGCCGCGCAGGGCGCGTTGCCGGACCCGTTCGAGCAGTTCGGCCGGTGTGCCGCGCAGGAATTCCTCGAAGTGCTTGGTCAACTCGCGCGCCAGCACCACCGGCCGCGCCGGCATGACCTCGGCCAGTTCGCCCAGCAGCCGCTCCAGGCGGTGGGGGGACTCGTACAACACCAGCGTGCCAGGGACGGCGCGCAAACGCTCCAGTTCCCGGCGCCGCTGACCGGGCTTGTGGGGCAGGAACCCCACGAAGTGAAACTCGCCGGTCGGCAGACCGCTGGCCGTGAGCGCCGCCACCAGCGCGCACGGACCGGGCACCGGCTCGACGCGGCACCCGGCGGCCAGCGCGGCCCGCACCACCCGTTCCCCGGGATCGCTGATGCCCGGGCTGCCCGCGTCGGTGACCAGCGCCACGGTTTGGCCGCGTTGGAGGCGCGCGAGGATTTCCTCCCCGCGGCGGGCTTCGTTGAACTGGTGGTAACTGAGCAGCGGCTTGCGGAGTCCGAAATGGGCCAGCAACCGCCCGGTGTGTCGCGTGTCTTCGGCCGCCACCACGTCGCAGTCCCGCAAGACCCGCAGCGCCCGCAGGGTGATGTCCTCGAGGTTGCCGATGGGCGTGGCCACCAGGTAGAGGGTGCCGGGCCGCAGCGGCGCCGGCGTCCGGGCGGGGGATGCGGGGACGGACGCGCTCACCGGCGTGGGTGGTGGTTCCGGCCGCGGGGCCGTCACGTCTTGCGCGGCACCTTCAGTTCGAGGTGCAGTTCGCGGAGTTGTTTGGGCTCGAGCACACCCGGGGACTCGGTCATCAGGCAGGTGCCCTTCGCCGTCTTGGGGAAGGCGATCACGTCGCGGATGCTGGGCGTGCCGCAGAGAATGGCGATGAGGCGGTCGAAACCCAGCGCGATGCCGCCGTGCGGCGGCGCGCCGTAGCGGAAGGCCTCCAGCAGGTAGCCGAAGCGCGCTTGCGCCACGTCCGGCGGGATTTGCAGCACGTTCTCGAAGATCGTCTTCTGCACATCCGGCTGGTGGATGCGGATCGAGCCGCCGCCCAGTTCGACGCCGTTGACCACCACGTCGTAGTGCTGGCCGCGCACGCGTTTGGGGTCGGTCTTGAGCAGCGGGATATCCTCGGCCACCGGCGCGGTGAAGGGATGATGGCTCGAGTACCAGCGGTTTTGCTCGCGGTCGAAGCTCAACAGCGGGAAATCCACCACCCAGAGGAAGTCGAAGCGGTCGGACGGGATGCTGAGCCTGCCCTGTTGCTTGAGCACCTCGGCGGCGTAGAGGCGAATCTTGCCGAGAATCTCGCACGAGGTCCGCCACTCGCCCGCGGCGAACAGAATCAGGTCGCCTTCCTCGATGCCGAGCTTCGCCGTGAGCGCCGCCTTTTCGGCCTCGCCGAAGAATTTCACGATGGGCGATTTCCACTCGCCGTTTTCGACCTTGATGAAGGCCAGGCCCTTGGCGCCAAAACCGTAGGCGATGTCGGTCATGGCCTGGATTTGCCCCTGGGTGGCGCCGGCCAGGCCCTTGGCGTTGAGCGCCTTGACCACCCCGCCGGCGGCGACCGCGCCGCTGAAGACCTTGAAGGGACTGGTGCGGAATTCCTCCGTGAAGTCCGCCAGCTCGAGGCCGAAGCGCGTGTCCGGCTTGTCGCTGCCATAGCGGTTCAGCGCGTCCTCGAACCGCAGGCGCGGGAAGGGCGTGGGAATCTCCCGGCCCAGCGCCACCTGCCACACCTGCCGGAGCAGGCCCTCGATGACCGCGTAGATGTCTTCGCGGTCAATGAACGACATCTCGACGTCAATCTGGGTGAACTCGAGCTGACGGTCCGCCCGCTGGTCTTCATCCCGGAAGCACCGGGCCAACTGGTAGTACCGCTCCACGCCCGCCACCATCAGGATTTGCTTGAACTGCTGCGGGGACTGCGGCAGCGCGTAGGCCGTGCCCGGCTCGCGGCGATTGGGCACGAGAAATTCGCGCGCCCCCTCGGGCGTGGACTTGAACAAGATGGGCGTCTCGACCTCGAGGAACCCGAGCGCGTCAAAGTAATGGCGCGTGGCCGCGGCCACCCGGCTGCGCAGGCGCAGATTGCGGAGCATCTCCGGCCGGCGCAGGTCCAGGTACCGGTACTTGAGCCGCACCTCCTCGCTTACCCGCGCGGCGGCTTCCGGTTCATCAATCTGGAAGGGCAGCGGGTCGGCCAGGTTCAACACCTCGAGCGCGCGCGCCAGCACCTCGACCTGCCCGGTGGCGATCTTGGGGTTCTCGGTGCCGGCGGGGCGGCGGCGCACCGGACCGCTCACCCGCACCACGCTCTCGGGTCGCAGCGTTTCCGCCCGGTGGAAAATCTCCGCGGGCAGGTCGGACGGATCAAACACCACCTGCGTGCGCCCCTCGCGGTCGCGCACGTCCACAAAGATCACCCCGCCCAGGTCGCGGCGGGAATGGACCCAGCCCTCGAGCGTGACCGTTTGCCCGACGTGCTCCGGGCGCAGTTCGTTGCAATGATGCGTGCGTTTCATGCCCAAGCGGCTCCGCGCCGACGCCGGCCCGGAAGGCCCGCCGGCGCGAAGCGAGCGCGCATGTTGGCCGCCGCGGGCCGGGTTTTCCAAGGCCAATTTTGGCGCGCGCCGGCTGCGTCCGGGGCGGGCCGCGCGGGCGGATTGAATCCGCGCGCCGGCGGCCTATGCTCGGCGCGTGATTGGGCTCATTGATTACGGCGCCGGCAATTTGCGCAGCGTGCACAAGGCGCTGGTCCACGTCGGCGCCCGGGTGCGGCTGGTGGACCGGCCCGAGGGCTGGGGCGAGTTGCGCGCCCTGGTGCTGCCCGGGGTGGGCGCCTTCGACGACTGCCTCAACGCGCTGCGCCGC
Organism: uncultured Verrucomicrobiota bacterium; assembly: GCA_964466945.1. Taxonomy (GTDB): domain Bacteria; phylum Verrucomicrobiota; class Verrucomicrobiia; order Limisphaerales; family J093; genus DSVZ01. The sequence goes on from CAYXPA010000005.1 coordinate 14,716, forward strand.
CAGGAATTGTTCGAGGCCTGCCGCGACTTCATTCGCTCCGGCCGCCCCTTTCTGGGCATCTGCGTGGGCTACCAGGCCCTCTTCGAGCGCAGCGAGGAGTTCC
>CAYXPA010000005.1:14918-71342 GCA_964466945.1 uncultured Verrucomicrobiota bacterium
TTGTGGCCCTGGCCGGCGCGGCCTGAACCGCTCCATCGCCCGCTGCCGGCCTCCGGCTTCTGACTCCTGACACCGGACGGCATGGCGTGTGCGGCAGTCTAGCAGCCGCCCGCGCGACCAACGACGACCGAACGCGGTTGGTGCCGGGGCGATTTAGAAACGTGGTTGGCGGCCACTGGGCCGCAACTGGAAGCGGCAGGCCCAGTCCTGCGTCAAAACGCACGCCAAACCACCGAAAACCCGGTCGAACCCCTCTTTCAACCCGCCCTCGGCTGACGTAAACTGCGGAATTGAGGTTGAAAACGGTAATTCCCTGTCGCCCAACCGCGTATGCCACGCGCCATGTCCGCGCCGGCGACGCACACCGTAAGCGCAGACAACGGGCCTTTGCACCGCGAGTTTTTTCGGCAGCGTCGCCAACTGATGGGGTATGTGGGAGCGATGGTCCCGCTGGCACTGGCGAATATGTTCGTCAGCAACCCACTCGCGCGAAAATGCTTTGGCATTGTCGGGCCGGCATTGTTGCTCGCCGCCGCCTACGGCGTCACGCCGGTACAGGTGTGTACCCCACCGGTTTCCCAAGAAGGCTCAAGGTGGTGCGGCAAAGCTTGGGCGTGTTCACTTTACTCCTGCTGCTGGTCAGCACTGCGCTGGCGCAATTTGGACGCGCCTTGCCCGCCGTGCGTGCAAAAGAACCGCCCGCGCTGATTCCATCGCCGCGGGCTGAGCGCTCAGCAGTCGCCGGGCTGTCCCTCTGGGCTGTTTGATCGGGGCGGGCCCTTTTGCCTGAGGCGGAAGTAGCCATGGCTTACGCCACGCAGGTTGCCAATCCGCATCGCTGGCGGCGATGAGGCATGAGGTTCAGCAACCCAGAATCCTGCCGACTTAGGAGCAGGGCGTTCACGCCGCTTTACCAACGCCTTCCCACCGCGAAATCAAGGAGCCGGAAGCTTCGCCCAAAGGCCTAAAAATTTTTTTCAGAAATTGCTTGACACCGTTGGAAAATTGGTTATTTCCTGCATCGGAACCAAAAATTATACAGATTGCACATGAAAACAAATCGTTTCTCTTGGACTCGGACCAGCGACCGCCAAGTCCCCTTCATTGCTCCCACCCGCTCTGCGGCCCCGCATGCACGCGTTTTGCGGCTGGCGGGTCGATTGCTCGTGTTGGGCGCAGGAGCAGTGCTGCCAGCATTTGCAGCGCCGGTGTTTGTGAACACAGGCGGTCCGGATGGGCCGGTCGGGCTCGGTGGCGGTGGCATCTCGTTCGGCGTAGCACCTCTGGGAGGGCCGATAAGCCCCGGCGCGCCGCTTTATTTAGCGAACAATTTCAACGGGCGCAGCGATATCCTCATCAATCCCGGAGTTGGCCTGACGGCCAATCTCAGCATTCCGAACAACACGTCGTCTGTGTTGTCCGGCCCGTGGGGGCCGCCGTTAAACTTGTTCAATACGCAGGTTGGGGGCGGGAATGTCAACGGGGCGTTCGGGGCGGGCGCGGCCGTGATTTCTGGGCCAACGTTTGGATTCCAGTTGAAAGACGGCGGTATTCCCGGCGGCATTAGCGCATCCTACGAAATCCTGAGCTGGGATGCGACATTTTTCGATGCCGCCGGTACGGCCGCGGGCGGTCTCGGGACTTACATTGCCATGGCCGGAACGGTGCCGCTGGTGCAGGACTTGGCGTTGGTCGCGCTGCGCACCCAATTGGTGGGGCTGGGCATCGGTGTGATAGAAGTGCCGGGCCTGATTCTGGCGGTCGAAAAGACCGGCCCCGGGACTTACAACGCGTTGGCTTTGCAGGATGGCTTGGGCGGCGCGGCCATGCCAATGCCCGGCGGTTGGGGCATCACAATCAACCCGGCCACGGACCAATTCTTGGCATTGGCTTACAACGTATTTCCGTTTGCGATTCCCCCAGGAGAAACGTTCGTAGCACGGGTGACGGCGACGGTGATCTCCGACCCGTCCGACATCAACTTCCCGACCGACAGCTTTTTCGACGTCTTCACAGAGATTGACATCGGCCCGGGCATGAAGCACTTCGACGGCGTGTCGGCACCGCCGCTGCCGTCCGAGATGTTGTTTACCAGCACATCAGTGCCCGAGCCGGGCGAATTCGCGTTGGTCGCCGGGCTGGGATTGGCAGGCTTTGCATTCTTCCGCCGCAACCGCCGGCGACGGGATTGATTTGGGGAAGAATTGAGCAAAATCGGCGGTCATCCCGCCGGTTTTTGTGATCGCGCGAAAAGCACCTGCGTCCTTGGAACAAGCGCCGTGGGACGGTAATTAGCGCGGCGTCTCATACGCCACGCCGACCCCCTCAGCCTGCCGGGCCTTCAGGGAAAATGCCGGCTTGGAGGTCCAATGGGTTGAATCCGTCGGATTCGCCTGCTTCCCTCGCTCCTGTGCACCTTATTGGATGGCCGCGGCGTTGACCTAGGTCCTCTGAGCCGTGTGGCCCCCTCGCCGCGTAAGAATTGATCGAGGCCTGCCGCGACTTCATCCGCTCCGGCCGCCCGTTTCTGGGCATCTGCGTGGGCTACCAGGCCCTCTTCGAGCGCAGCGAGGAGTTCCACAGTTGCGCCGCCGGCCTGGGCCTCTTCCGCGGCCCGGTGGTCCGCTTCCCCGACCGGCCCGGGCTCAAAGTGCCGCAAATCGGTTGGAACCAGCTCGAGATCGTCCGCCCGGACTGCCCACTGCTGCGGGGCGTGCCCGACGGCAGTCACGTGTACTTCGTCCACAGCTACTACCCGCAGCCCGCCGATGAAACCCTCGTGGCCACGCGCACCGAGTACGGCGTGACCTTCGCCTCGGCCATCTGGCGGGACAATGTCTTCGCCACGCAGTTCCACCCCGAAAAGAGTCAGGAGGTCGGCCTGCAGATGCTGCGGAACTTTGTGGCCCTGGCCGGCGCGGCCTGAACCGCTCCATCGCCCGCTGCCGGCCTCCGCCTTCTGTCTCCTGACTCCTGACTTCTAGCTCCTAACTCCCGGACATTTGACTTCCGCCGGGCGCTTGGCCAGCTTGGCCCGCGTAATTCCCAACCATGATGCTGGTGAAGCTCTCCTCGTCTTTCCTCCACCCGGGCCTTCCCCACCGCCTTGCACCCGTAGCGGTCGTGCTGGCGGCACTGCTGCTCCGGACCCCGCAGACTCCCGCCCAAACCGCCACCGAGCTGGAGGCGCGCCGCGCTGAGCCGGGTGTCCGCTACGGCCACGCGCCCGATTTTCCCCTGCCCAAGACCCTCGTGTTCTCAGTCGGCCCGGAGGAGATCATCGCCGACGCTGCCGAGTGGGCGCGCCGCGGCGTGAGCGCCTACTTCCTGGACTTCGTGGCGCGCGACTGGTCCAGCGACATCTGGGCCACTGACGGCGAGCCGTGGACCATCGGCCCGTCGGACAAGACCTTTCAGAAGGCCCAGCAAGCCGTCGCCGTGGCGCGCGGCCTGGGCCAGGAGGTCTTTTTGAAAATCGCCTTTGACCACTTCTTCGAGTGGTTCAACGACACCGCCTGGCCGCGCATCGAAAACAACTTTCGCCAGTTCGCTGTTTTCGCCCGCGACACCGGGTGCACCGGCCTGGCGCTGGACATCGAATACGTGGGCGCGCAGTACGACTACGCCTGGCCCGGCTACGACTACCGCGGCTACACGCGCGCCGACCTGCACCGGAAGGTGCACGCGCGCATGACCCGCGTGGCGCAGGTGCTCTACGACGAGTTCCCCACGATGGTCTTCCTGACCTTTCCCGAGCAGGGCTTCGACCTCGGCGGGGCGGTGCACGTGGCCTGGCTCGAGGAAGCGGCCCGCCGCCAAGCCCCGGGCGGCGTGCACTACTGCACCGAGCACACCTACCGCAACCCGAACATCCGCCACATGCTCGCCCACGCGGCGCGGTGCACGGAGTACTTCGACCGCCTGTTGAGCGCGCGGGCGCGGCGCTACTGGCACGAGCGGTGCAGCATTGCCGCCGGCGTCTGGCCCTTCGGCTTCGATTACCAGACCACCCACGCCCCGGGGATGACGTTGGAGGAATTGCGCCAGGGCTTCGCCGCCTCGCTCATGGTCTCGCGCCGCTACAACTGGATTTACAGCCACAACTCGCGCGCCCAGTTGCTCGGACGCCATCTCGAGGTGTACACCAACGGCCTGGACATCCGGCCGTACCTTGCGGTCTTCGCCGACCGCCAGATCATCACCACGCCCCGATACCTCGCCCTGGCCCGGGAAATCCGCGCCCTGCACTCCCGCGACTACGCGGCGGACCTGGGCTTGGCCACGGTCGTGAGCCTGACCGGCCCGAGCGACACGCCGCATCTGCGGCTGTTTCCCGCCGCGTGGCGCGACCCGCGCAAGCAGGCCGCCGCCTGGCGCGCGGCGCTGGACTACTTCCGCGGCGTGCCGGTCAACTTCCGCGAGCACTTCGGCACGCAGACCGACTGGTGGCTCATCGGTCCGTTCCCCAGCGGCGCGGGTCTGGCCGGCCACCACACCGCGTACCCGCCGGAACAAACGCTGGACCTGCGCGCCGAGTACGACGGCGTCGGCGGCAAGGTGCGCTGGCGCGCGCACCGGCCTGCCGGGGCGAACGCTTCGGTGGACCTGACACGGGTTTTCCAGCCCAGCGAGCAGGTCTGCGCCTACGCGCTGGGCTACGTCACCGCGCCGGCATGGACATTGCTAAAATGTCCCGCGGCGCGGCCGGGAGAACAGTTTGGGCTGAGCCCAACCGCCGGTTTTTACGGTTGAAGTGCCGTCGCCAACGACTACCGTCGCCGCCTACGCTTGCATGAACCGCCGTTTGCTTCCGCTGCTGCTGGCCTTGGCCGGCAGTCTTCCACTACCCGCCCAGGAACCGATCCTGTTGGTGGCCACCAATTCGACCTGGCGCTACTTCAAGGGCACTGCCGAGCCGTCGCCGGACAACTTGGCCGCGTGGCGCGCCCCGGGGTTCGCCGCCGACGACTGGTCCAGCGGCCCGGCGCCGTTTGCCTACGGCGAGCCCGCCTTCGCCCAGGGCACGCCGTTGACGGACATGCAGAACGGTTACACCACGCTCTACCTGCGGCAGACCTTCAGCGTGGCCAACCCGGGCCTGGTCGAGGCCCTCGAGTTGGCCGCGGTGTGCGATGACGGTTTCCTGGCCTGGATCAACGGTCAGCCGGTCGCCGCGCTGCGCGCCCCGACCGGCGACCCACCTTACACAGCACTGGCCACCGAGAACGCCCCCGAGCCGGTGGCTTACCAGGTGTACCCGGTGGCCGACCCCGCCTCGGTGCTGATGCCCGGCCTGAACGTGCTGGCGGTGCAGGTCTTCAACGTGAGCGCGGGCAGCAGCGACCTGGTGTTCGATGCGCAACTGACGGCCACGCTGCGCAGCACCGGGCCGCCCACCATCGCGGCGGTCGCGCCCGAGCCGGGGCCGGTGACGGCGCTCGAGCAGGTCACCGTGACCTTCAGCGAACCGGTCACGGGCGTGGCGGCGGAACATTTTCTCGTGAACGACCAACCGGCCACGAGCGTGGAAGGCGGCGGGCGCACCTACACCTTCCGCTTCCCCACCCCGGCCTACGGCCCGGTGCAAATCCACTGGAGCACCCTGCAAACCATCCAGGACCTGGAAACTCCGCCGCAACGCTTTGACCCCGCGGCCGCCGGCTCGACCTGGATGTACGAGTTGCTCGACCCGGAAGGGCCGTCGGTGGCGTTCCGTCAACCGCCGGCCGGGCTGACCGTGCGCGCGCTCGCTCAGGTCGAGGTGACTTTCAACAAACCCGTGCTCGGCGTGGACGCGGGCGACCTGCGCCTCAACGGCGTGCCGGCCGCGCGCGTCACCGGCATCGGCGCAGGGCCGTACTTGTTCGAGTTTCCCCCTGGCACCGCCCCGGCCGGGCGCGCGGTGGTGGACTGGACGCCCGGCCACGGCATCGTGAGCGACACCCTCGAGCCGCATCCCTACGGCGGCGGCGCCTGGGAGTACACCGTGGACCCCGCGGCCGCCCGGCCGGACCTGCGCCTGACCGAGTTCATGGCCGAAAACTTCACGGCTTACCGGGACGAGGACGCCGACCCGGAGGACTGGATCGAGATTTTCAACGCCGGCACGGCGCCAGTGAACCTGCTGGGCTGGTCGCTGAGCCGCGACCGCGAGGAGCCGGGGCAATGGGTGTTTCCGGCCGTGAACCTGCCCGCGGGCGGCTATCTGGTGGTGTTTGCTTCGGGCAAGGACCGCAAGCCCGCCGCGCCCGGCGGGCGGTTGCACACCAACTTCAAGCTCAACCCCAACGGCGGCTATCTGGGCCTGTTCGGCCCCGAACTGCCGCGCACCGCGGTGAGCGAGGTCGAGTACCCTACCCAGGGGCCGGATTACTCTTACGGCCGCGAGCGCGGCGACGGCCCCTGGCGGTATTTCCTGCCGGCCACGCCCGGCGCGCGCAATGCGACGAGCACCATCACCGGCGCGGTGGCCGAGGTGCATTTCAGCGTCGAGCGCGGCTTTTTCACCCGTCCGTTCAACCTCGCGCTGTACTGCCCCACGCCCGGAGCAGTGATCCGGTACACCACCGACGGCAGCCCGCCCTCGCTGACCAACGGCGTGGTGTACACCGAACCGGTCGCCATCACCGTCACGCGCACGGTCCGAGCCGCGGCCTTCAAGACCAACGCCCTGCCCTCCCGCATCACCACGCACACCTATCTGATGGGCCAGCCCGCGCAGCGCCAGCGGTTGCCCGCGCTGAGCCTGGTGACCGCCTCGAACCACCTCTACGGCGCCAAGGGCATCATGGAGCCGCCCAACCCCCGCTACCGCGGCCCGGCCTGGGAGCGGCCGGTCTCGGTCGAGTGGATTGACCCGGCCGACAACGGCGGTTTTCAGGTGGACTGCGGGCTGCGCGTGCAGGGCGGCGACTACGTGCGCGGCAACTACAACTACAAGTCCGGTCAGTTGCCGTTCAACAAGTACTCCTTCCGCCTGTACTTCCGCGGCGAGTACGGCCAGGGCCGGCTCAACCGCCGTCTCTTTCCGGACACCACCCAGGAATCCTTCGACACCATCGTGCTGCGCGCCGGCATGAACGACCCCTCCAACCCGTTCATCACGGATGAGGTGGTGCGCGGGCTGGCGCGCGACGTGGGCCAGCCGGCGCCGGTGGGCACGTTCGTGAACCTTTATCTCAACGGCGTGTACAAGGGCTATTACAACCCCTGCGAGCGGATTGATGTGGACTTCTTGCGCGCCTACCACGGTGGCGGCGAGCGGTGGGACTTCATTGCCCAGGGCGGCGAGGTGCGCGAGGGCGACGCCACAGCCTGGAACAACCTGCGCAACTTCGCCACCACCCAGAATCTCACCAACACGGCCAACTACCTCGAGCTGGCCCGCCGCCTGGACCTGACCAACTTCGTAGACTACCTCTGCCCGCTGATCTACGCCGACAACGACGACTGGCCCTACAACAACTGGCGCGTGGCCCGCGAGCGCGCGCCCGGCGCGCCCTTCCGCTTCTATGTCTGGGACGCCGAGTGGGCCTTCGGCCTCCAAGGCCACACGCCCAGTTGGAACACCATCGCCAACCAACTCTCCACCACGTCCCCGCCCTGGGGCACGGCGGACATCGCCCGGATTTTCAATGCCCTCAAGCGCATCCCCGAGTTCAAGCTGCTCTTCGCCGACCGCGCCCACAAACACTTCTTCAACGGCGGCGCCCTCACCGACGAGCGCATCCGCGCCCGCTACAACACCATCAAGGCCCGCCTCAACGGCACGATCAGCGGCTTCAACGACCGCATCGGCACGACCTGGATTCCCCAACGCCGTCGCTACGTGCTCGACCACCTGCTCAAGGCCGGCCTGCTCGCCTCGACCAACGCCCCCGTCTTCAACCTCCCCGCCGGCCGCGCCCCCGCCGGCTTCGCCCTCACCCTCACCAACCTCCGCGGCACCATCTGGTACACCACCAACGGCGCCGACCCCCGCGTCATGTTCACCGGCGAGGTCGCGCCCGACGCCCGCGCCTACGACCCCGCCCGGCCGCTGCTTCTCTCCCATGACGTCGTCCTCAAGGCCCGTTCGCTGGACGGCGCGGAATGGAGCGCCCTCACCGAGGCCGCCTACCAGGTCGAAAGCCTCGGCGTGCCGGTGCACTTCACCGAGCTCCTGTACAACCCGCCCGGCGGCGACGCTTACGAGTTCATCGAACTGACCAACCTGGGCGGGACACCCGTGGACCTGAGCGGCTTTAGCTTTGAAGGCATCGAGTATCGCTTCCCCGAGCCGTTCCCGCCGCTGGCCGCCGGCGCGCGGCTGGTGCTGGCCAGCGCCGCCAACACCAACGCCTTTGCCACACGCTACCCCGGCGTGGCCGTGGCCGGCTGGTTCAAGGGCGCGCTCAGCAACGGCGGCGAACGCCTCGCGCTCTACGACCGCGCCGGCCGCCTGGTCGCCTCGGTCGAGTACGACGACGCAGGCGCCTGGCCGCCGGAGGCCGACGGCGCGGGGTCCTCGCTCGAGATCACCGACCCCGCCGGCGATCCCGACGACCCGGCCAACTGGCATGCCAGCGCCATCGTGGGCGGCACGCCCGGCGCGCCCAACTCCACCCCCGCGCTGCCCCTTGTGCGGTTGAACGAAGTCTTCGCCGTTGGCACCGACAATCAGAACCCGGATTGGATCGAGCTGTTCAACGCCGGCCCCACCCCGGTGAACCTGGCCGGCTGGCAACTGAGCGGCGACGGCACCAACCACTTCACCTTCCCGGCCAACACCGTGCTGGCCGCTGGCGGCTACCTGCGCGTGTGGTGCGACCCCGGCAACACGCCCCCCGGCCTGCGCAGCGGTTTTGGCCTCAAGCGCACCGGCGAAACGCTCCGGCTCTCCGACCCCCAGGGCCGGCGCATGGACGCCGTCACCTACGGCCTGCAGCCCGCGGGCTTCAGCGTGGGCCGCGTGGGCGCCACCGCCACGTGGCAGTTGACCGAACCCACCCCGCTGGGTCCGAACGAGTCGGCCGTGCTGGCCACGGCGTCCCAAGTGGTCATCAACGAATTCCTCGCCAACGCCCCGGCCGGCACGGATGACTGGATCGAGTTCTACAACCGCGACCCCGCCCGGCCCGCGGCCCTGCGGGGACTCTGGCTGGCCACCAGCAACGCCCTCCAGCAAATCACCTCGCTTTCGTTCCTCGCGCCGACCGGCTTCGGCGTGCTCAAGGCCGACGCCAACGCCGGCCCGGACCATCTGGACTTCAAACTCCCCGCCGCGGGCGACACGCTGGTGCTCTACGATGCCACGGGTCAGGAGCTCCAGCGGCTGAGCTACAAAAACGCCCTCGAGGGCGTTTCCCAAGGCCTGTTGCCGGACGGCTCGGGCGGCCTCACCCAGTTCCCCGGCTCGGCCAGCCCCGGCGCGCCCAATTACGTGCTCACCAACACGACGCTGTTGCTCAACGAGGTCCTGGCCCGGGCACAGACGTTTCGCCATCCGGGCGCCACGACGGCGGCGGACTGGATCGAACTGGTCAACCTCCACACCAACGCGGTCAATCTCGCCGGCTACAGCCTGAGCGTGGGCACTGCCAAGCCGGGCCAGTGGACCTTCCCCGCCGGGGTCAGCCTCCCCGCGGGCGGGTATCTGGTGGTGGATTGCGACCCGGCCCGGCCGGCTTCCGCCACGGCCACGCCACCCTTGAACCTCGGCCGGGCCCTGGCCGACCGCGGCACGGAGGTGTACCTGTTCGACCCCAACGGGGCCTTGTTGGACACGGTGGCCTTCGGCTTCGCTCTCCCCGACCAGTCCATCGGCCGGCGCGACGGCGCCTGGCAGTTGCTGGCCAGCCCGACTCCCGGCGCCGCGAACGCCGCCCCGGCCACCCTGGGCGACGCCGCGGCCGTGCGCCTCAACGAGTGGCTCGCCGAAACCGCCGGCGATGACTGGATCGAGTTGTACAACCCGCAACGCCTGCCCGTGGACCTGGGCCGCTACCGCTTGAGCGACGACCCCTCCCAGGCGGGCCAGACCAATCACGTCATCCGCCCGCTGACCTTCATCGCCCCGCGCGGCTTTGCCGTCTGGGTGGCCGACGGCAACACCAATCAGGGGCCGGACCACGTGGGCTTCAAACTGGATGGCCTGGGCGAAACGCTCCGGCTCTACGACCCCTTCAGCGGGTTGGTGGATTCGGTGGACCTGCTGGTGCAAGCGCCGGAAGTCAGCGAGGGCCGGTTCCCCGACGGCGGCACCAATCTGGCGCGCTTCCCGGACACGCCCTCGCCCGGCACGGAGAACTACCTGCCGTTGTCCGGGGTGGTGGTCAACGAGGTGCTCACCCACACCGATCCGCCGTTGGAGGACGCCGTCGAGCTGTACAATCCCGGCCCCGCGCCGGTGGACCTGAGCGGCTGGTACCTGAGCAACAGCCTCGAACACTGGCGCAAGTACCGCATCCCGCCCGGCACGGTCCTGCCCGCGCGCGCCTACCGGGTCTTTTACGAGGGCCAGTTCAACGCGCCGGAGCTGGGCGAGGCGGCCTTTACTCTCAACTCGGCCCGCGGCGACGAGGTGTACCTCTCGGCCACGGACGCTGCCGGCGAGTTCACCGGCTGGCGGGCCTTTGCCCGGTTCGGCGCCGCCGCCAACGGCGTCTCCTGGGGCCGGCACGCCACCAGCCTGGACGTGGACTTCGTGCCGCTGAGCGCCCGCACCTTCGGGGTGGACCAGCCGGGCAGCGTGACCGAGTTCCGCCGGGGCACGGGCAAGCCCAACGCCCCGCCGCTGGTGGGCCCGGTGGTGATCTCGGAAATCATGTTCCAACCTGCCACGGTCCGGGACGGTGTCCCGGTCGAGCTGCCCGAGGAGGAATTCGTGGAACTGCACAACCCGGGACCGGCCCCCGTGGCCTTGTTCGACGTGAATTTCCCCACCAACACCTGGCAGTTGACCGACGGCGTCCGGTTCAGTTTTCCGCCGGGCGCGGCGTTACCCGCCGGGGGCTACCTCGTGGTGGTGGGCTTCAACCCGCTCACCAACGCGCCCGCCCTGGCCGCCTTCCGCGCGCGCTACAAGCTGCCCGAGGCGACGCCGGTCTTCGGCCCGTTCAGCGGCCGCCTGGCCAACGAGGGCGAGCGGCTCAGCCTGTACCGGCCGGACCATCCCCAGTTGCCGCCGCACCCGGACGCCGGGTTCGTGCCGCAGTTGCTGGTCGAGGCGCTGCATTACCGGCCCGCGCCACCTTGGCCGGCGGGCGCGGCCGGCACCGGCATGTCGCTCCACCGCCTCGAACCCCCCGCCTACGCCAACGAGCCGCAGCACTGGCGCGTGAGCCGGCCCACGCCCGGACGGCCCGCGCCCGGGCCCGGCACGGACAGCGACGGCGACGGGCTGCCGGATGATTGGGAACTGGCCCACGGTCTGGACCCGGATTCCGCGCTGGGCGAGCACGGCGCCGATAGCGACCCCGACGGCGACGGTTTGAACAACCGACGCGAGTTCCAATTCGGCACCAACCCGCGCGCGTTCAGCGTGCGCATTCTGGCCCTGCGCGTGGCGGGCAACCGGCTCTACCTGACCTTCAACGCCGCGGCCGGCCGCGCGTATCGGCTCGAGAGCCGCCCCGCCCTGGGCGCCGGCGATTGGGAAGTGGTCACCAACGTCCTGCCCGCCAGCACCGGCGACCTCGAGTTCTGGGTGCAGTTGACCGCGGGCGAGCCGGCGCGCTTCTACCGGCTGGTGGCGCCGTGAGGCCGGGCCGACGGTATCAGGCGGATCCGTCCGATCCGTCCGATCCGCCGGGTTCCGCCGCCCCGTAGCTTAGAAGGTCCGGCTTTCGATGAGCGGCGGCGGGTTGGCCGACTTCCCCACCGGCTTGGCCACCGGCAGCGGGGTGACCTCGATCTTGCGGAAATGAATCTCGCCGCCCTCGGATTGGAAACCGACCGGCCCGGCGAGGATTTCACAGCCCGTGGCCTCGTTGGCCGGTTGGCCGTTGACCCACACCCGGAGGGAATCGTCGCGCAGCTCGATCACGTACCGGTTCCATTCCCCGGGCGGTTTTTCGAGCGCGACCCGCTTGCGGAGGATGGTGATGTCGCCGGCCAGAGCGTGGTCGGGAATCGTCTCGAGCCGCTCGAGGTCGCCGCTCAGGCTCATGCCGTGGAGGCCGAGCAGGTCACCGGCGTCGCCGTGCCGGAGCTGCGCCTCGAGGCACCGCGGCAGGGCGCGGGGCTCGCCGTTGATGCGGAGCAGCACGCCGCTGTTGCCCGGCTCGGTGCCCGGCGCCCAGCGCCACTCGACCACCACCCGCACGTTGGTGTAGGACTGCGTCGTGGCCAGGTAGCCCAGGGGTTTCCCCCGGCAGACCAACAGGCCGTCCCGGACGGACCAGACCGCTTCCATCGGCACGGCCGGGTCTTCGAGCCGGTAGGTCCAACCGGCCAGGTCGCGCCCGTTGAAGCGTTGGCCGGTCGCGCCGGACGGCCCCGGACCGGTAGTAGCGCAGCCGAAAAGTCCCGCGGCGAGCGCCAGCCCCACCGCCGCGTGGGTCCAAGCAGTCAAAACGGTCGGTTTCATCACGCCACACCGTTAGCGAGAACCGCCGGGACAGGCCAGAGCAAAAATCACCCCCGGGCGGCGGCGCGTCTCTGGCAATTTGCGTTTGACCGCCCGGTCCGCCCCGGGTTGAATGCGCGCCGATGCAGAACATCGCCAATGCTCCCGCACGGGTGCGCGTGGTCGTCGTAAGCGGCTGACGCGACCGGGAGCTTTGCTGGCTGCGCTTGCTGGTCGCCCGTGGTTCCGTCCGGATCACGGGTTTTTCATTTCGGGAGAGGGCTCCCCGAGCCGGCGCGCCGCCGCCAACACGCAAACCAAGCCAAACCGATGCGACATACCATCTCCGTGCTCGTGGAAAACAAGTTCGGCGTGCTGACCCGCGTGGCGGGGCTCTTCAGCGGCCGGGGCTTCAACATTGACTCCCTGAACGTCGCCCCCACCCAGGACCCCACCGTGTCGCGCATGACCATCGTCACCCGCGGCGACGACAAGACCGTGGACCAGATCGTCAAGCAGCTCGACAAGCTGGTGGATACCATCGAGGTGATTGACTTCCGCGAGGGCGAGTACGTGGACCGCGAACTGGCCCTGGTAAAGGTGGGCGTGGACTCGACCTCGCGCGCCGAGGTGATGCAGATCACCGACATCTTCCGGGCCAAGATCATTGACGTGCAGCCCAAGAGCCTGACCATCGAGATCACCGGCGACGAGAGCAAGGTGGAGAAGTTCATCGAGTTGATGCGCGCCTTCGGCATCCGCGAGCTGACGCGCACCGGTCCGGTGGCCCTGCCGCGCACCTAGCCCTCCGCCGCCCCGCGCGGAGTTCCCCGATGATCGCCGCCGTTCCCAGGCCTTCGCGCCGGCAGTTTCTCCGGCAAACCGCTCTGCTGGGCGCGGCGTGGGTCGTCTCCGCCGCGGGCCGTGCCGGAGAACCGCCCCGACCGTTGCGCGCGGCCATCATCGGTCACACCGGCGGCGGCGATTACGGGCATGGCTACGACCGCCTCTTCACCGGGCTGGAGGACGTCGAGGTGGTGGCCGTGGCCGATCCCGACCCGGCGGGCCGGGCCGCCGCCCAGGAACGCACCGGCGCCCCGCGCGGTTACGGTGATTACCGGGAGCTGCTGGCGCGTGAAAAACCCGACCTGGTCGGCGTCGCCTTCCGTCATCCCCGCCGCCACGCCGAGGTCGCGCTGGCGGCACTCGAGGCCGGCGCGCACCTGTTCCTGGAAAAACCCCTGGCCGAAACACTCGCCGACGCCGACCGCATCGAGGCCGCCGCCACCCGCCGCCAGGCCCGGGTGGTGGTGGCGCACAGCCGGCGCTACGACCCGGCCTTCTGGCAGGCGCGGGCCTTGGTGGCCGAAGGTTTCCTCGGCGCGGTGCGCGAGGTGCATGTGCACGGCAAACAAGATGTCCGGTCCGGCGGGGAAGACCTGCTGGTGCTGGGCACGCATGATTTCGACTTCCTGCGCTGGTGTTTCGGCGACCCGCAGTGGTGCACCGCGACGGTGCTGGTGGACGGTCGGCCCGCCACCCGGGCGGAGGCGCGCGAAGGCCGCGAGCCCGTCCGCGTGCTGGGCGACACGGTGCGGGCGCGGTTTGGCTTCGCCGGAAACGTGACCGCCACGTGGGATTCGGTGCGAACGACGGACGACTGGAACCGGCCCCGCGGTTCGCGCGAGCATTGGAGTTTTGAAATCCTCGGCACCCGCCGCCTCCTCGCCTACCAGTCCGGCGTGGGTTTTGGCTGGCTGGATTCCCCGGACTGGTTGCACCCGGCCAACGACGTGAAATGGCAACCCCTGCCGGCTCCGCAGGCGCCGCCGCCACCGGACCACCACCGCCACATGGGCCGCGACCTGGTGCACGCCGTCCGCACCGGCGCGCCCACTCTGTGCTCGGCCAGCGACGGCCGCTGGGCGGTGGAAATGGTGACGGCGGTGTACCGCGCCCACCTGAGCGGCGGGCGGGTCGAGCTCCCGCTGGCGGACCGCGGCGATCCGCTGGAAGTAGTCTTGCCACCGCGCCCAGGAAGGCGTGCCGGTTGACCCCACCCGAGTGACTGGTTAGCGTGGCACCGTGGAATTTGAACTCGTCGCCCCCTTTCAGCCCGCTGGCGATCAGCCCCGGGCCATCGAGCAGCTCGTCGAGGGCCTCAACCGCGGCGTGCGGCATCAGGTGTTGGTGGGCGTGACCGGCTCGGGCAAGACCTTCACCCTGGCCAACGTCCTCGCCCGGGTGAACCGCCCCGCGCTGGTCCTCTCGCACAACAAGACCCTGGCCGCCCAACTGTACGCCGAGTTCAAGAGCTTTTTCCCCCGCAACGCCGTCGAGTACTTCGTCAGCTACTTCGACTACTACCAGCCCGAGGCCTACATCCCGCGCACGGACACCTACATTGAGAAAGATTCGAGCCGCAACGAGGAGATCGAGCGGTTGCGCCTGTCCACCATGAGCGCGCTCTTCGCCCGGCGGGACGTGATCGTCGTGGCCAGCGTCTCGTGCATCTACGGCATCGGCAGCCGGGAAGATTACGAGTCCATGCTGGTGCACGTGCGGGTGGGCCAGGAGTGGAACCGGGACGCCTTCCTCGCGCGGCTGGTGGAACTGCAATACAGCCGGAACGACCTCGCCTTCGAGCGCGGCCGGTTCCGCGTGCGCGGCGACGTGGTCGAACTGTGCCCGGCCTACACCGAGGACGCGCTACGGATCGAGTTCTTCGGCGACCAGGTGGAGCGGATCACGCGCTTTGACCCGCTCACGGGGCACCGGTTCGAAGAGCTGCCCGCCGTGACGGTGTATCCAGGTGCACAATTCGTGACCCAGCCGGACAAGCTGAAGCGGGCCATCCTGAGCATCCGCCAGGAGCTGACCGAGCGCATCGCGTGGTTCGAGGCCCGCGGCAAGCTGCTCGAGGCCCAGCGCCTGAAGATGCGCACCGAGTACGATCTCGAGATGATGGAGGAAATGGGCTTCTGCTCGGGCATCGAAAACTACTCGCGGCACATCGCCGGCCGGCCGCCCGGCTCCCGGCCCTGCACGCTCCTGGACTTCCTGCCCGAGGATTACGTGCTCATCATTGACGAGTCGCACGCCACCGTGCCGCAGATCGGCGGCATGTACGCGGGCGACATTTCCCGCAAGCAGGTGCTCGTGGACCACGGCTTCCGCCTGCCCAGCGCCCTGGACAACCGCCCGCTCCGCTTCGACGAATTCCAAGCCCTGCAGGGCCAGACCCTCTACGCCAGCGCCACGCCCGGGCCGCAGGAACTCCGGTGGGCCGGCGACAACGTGGTCGAACTCATCGTCCGTCCCACCGGCTTGGTGGATCCCCCCGTGACCGTGAAGCCGTTGCGCGGACAGATTGACGACCTCATCGAGGAGGCGCGCAAACGGGTCGAGCGCAAGGAACGCGTCCTGGTCACCACCCTTACCAAGCGCACCGCCGAGGAGCTCACCGATTACCTCCGCGACATCGGCATCAACGTGCGCTACCTGCACAGCGAGATTGACGCCATCGAGCGCGTCGAAATCCTGCGCGCGCTGCGCAAGGGCGAGTTCGACGTGCTGGTGGGCATCAACCTGCTCCGCGAAGGCCTGGACCTGCCCGAGGTGTCGCTCGTGGCCATCCTCGACGCCGACAAGGAGGGCTACCTGCGCAGCACCACCAGCCTCATCCAGACCGCCGGCCGCGCCGCACGGCACCTCCACGGCGAGGTCATCCTGTACGCCGACGTGATGACCCAGAGTATCCAGAAGTTTCTGGCCATCTCGAATTACCGCCGGGAGAAGCAACTGGCCTACAACCGCGAGCACGGCATCACCCCGCGCAGCGTCACCCGCGCCGTCGAGGAAAGCCTGGCTCCGCGCCGGCCCGGAGCCGAGATAGCGGCGGCCGCGTTGCGGGAAACGGCCGAGGATTTCGACGTGACCGAGACCCTGCGGGAATTGGAGGCCGAGATGCTCGAGGCGGCCAACCACCTCGAGTTCGAGAAGGCCGCGCTGCTGCGCGACCAGATTCGCGAACTTAAACAGCGTTACGGCGCGGCCGCACCCGCCCCCGCGCGGACGAACGCGGTCAGCTATCGGAAAAGGAAGCAGCGCAAGTAGGCCGGCCACTTGGCCGAGCATACCGCACAACAAGTCACTACCTGGCGCGTGAAGCCAAACGCCCCCGCGCCGCCCGCTCCAAGCCACATGCTCGGTCTGCCCGACTCCGGGCAAAAGACCCCGGTGGAAAGCTGCCCCGCGCAGATTCGTTTTTCGCACGCCGCACGGCTCCACCTCTTACCGGAATCTTACCCTCCTCCGCGGGCGGCTCACGATATGCCGGAAGTTCCCGTGCCGGCTGCGGTCATTTCCCGCCGGACGGACCGTGCAAAATTTCGGCAAACAACTCGTAAACCACGGCGCGTCTTTCAGCGAAGACGCAACGCGCGACGCGTTGGCCGCCTTCCGTAAGGAAGCGCACGATGACGCGATAGCTACCCACGCGAAGCCGGGCATAGCCGGCCAGGTCCGCTTCCAGTTGCTGAAGGTCTCCTTTTTCCCTGCTCCAAACCGCGCAACGCCGCTCGCAGACGCTTTCTCGGCTCGGGCGCCAGCGAGCGCACGAAGTCCACCACTTGCGGATCGAGCTCGACCCTAATCTTCATCAAGGGCGGCCAGCGGAAGGTACTTGCCCTTGCCGGATTGGTCCCGACGGATGGCCTTCATGGCTTGTGGATTGGCCAGGATTTCCATCGTTTCGAGCAAGGCCTCCATCCGCGCGCGCGGCACGAGGAAGGCCACCGTTTCGCCCCTCTGGCACAGGGAAAGGGTCTGCTTCGTGCGGACCAGCTTGGGCAACCGGGCCCGGGCTTCCGCGATGCTGAGCGAGGTCTTCATGCGCTTGGAGTAGCATGACCACAGGGCCGGCGCAACGAGCGGCTTCCGTTTATTCCGCGCCCGACCGGCCAAGCCGGTTCGCTACACCGGCGGGCGCAAGACCCGACGCTAACCGGGCCGCGCCGCCGAAAAGTTCCCCGCAGGCACCTCCCCGGTCGGCGCTGCTTCGCTGCGGCGTTCCGCCCCAGCCCATGCCGCGCGACAAATCTTGGTCTCGGCGGCGACGCTGCTTGCCGGCGCGGCGGCGCGGGCGGTAGCCTTTGGCCGCTTTTTATGCGCATCAAAGACTACACCTTCGAGAACGAACCGGTGCTCATGGATTTTCACTTTTTCCAGGGCTGCACCTTCCGCCGCTGCCGGCTGGTGTACTGCGGCTACTCGCCCATCCAGTTCGAGGGCTGCCGCTTCGACGATTGCCGCTGGGAGTTTTCCGGCCCGGCGGCTGCCACCCTGCACGTGCTGTCCTCGTTCAACCACCGCGGCGGCGAAATGGGCAAGCACATCGTGCAGCAGGCGCTGGCCATCATCCACAACCCGCCCGCCCCGCCCCCCCCGACAACACCTCCGCCCGCAGCCGGCTCCCCTCCCGTGCCACCGCCCCCTGCCCCGCCGTCGGTTTAATGACTTGGCCAAGCCGGGGAGCGCAAAATGCCCGGTGGTGCAGGCCGCTGGTCTGCGCAGGTTTCTTGAAACGGGAAAGACAGACGACGCTAAAGGCGGAAAGTGCGGCGAGTTCCCGACCGCGGAAAACCGCCAGAAAAGACCGCTTCAGCTTGAGGGCCGGTCAAATCCGCAGAGAGACCAACGGCGCCGCCCCGTGAACAGTACGGGCCTTGTCCGGCCTCCCGTGCACGCCTTGCCAGGGTGGCGAAGCGTCGCGGCGACTCAGAGCTGAAGCAGCTCTTCGGCGATCTGGACGGCGTTGAGCGCGGCACCCTTGAGGAGCTGATCGCCCGAAACCCAGAAGCACAGACCGTTGTCCAGCGCACAATCCTTGCGCAACCGGCCCACGGCACAGTTGTCCTGGCCGGCCTGGTAGAGCGGCAGGGGATACTCGCAGCGGGCCGGATCGTCCACCACGTCCAGCCCCGGTGCCCGGCGGAGCACCTCGCGCGCGGCCTCCACCGTGACCGGGCGCTCGAACTCCGCGCTCACCGCCACCGAGTGGGCCCGGTACACCGGCACGCGCACACAGGTCACGCTGGCCCGGAAGGTCGGGTGGTGCATGATCTTGCGGCCCTCGTTTTCCATCTTCATCTCTTCGCGCGTGTAGCCGCCGGGCAGGAAGCTGTCCACATGCGGCAGGACGTTGAAGGCGATCTGGTGCGGGTACACCTCGCGGGTGACCGGTTCGCCGGCCACGATCTGGCGCACCTGCCGCTCCAATTCGGCGATGGCCCGCGCGCCGGTGCCCGAGACCGCCTGGTAGCTGGAGGCGAAAATGCGGATGCACCCGAAGGCCGCGTGCAGCGGGTACAGGGCCATCAGGGTGATGGCCGTGGTGCAGTTGGGGTTGGCGATGATGCCCTGATGCTGCCGAATGTCCGCCCCGTTGATCTCCGGCACCACCAGCGGCACCGCCGGGTCCATGCGGAAGGCGCTGGAATTGTCCACCACCACGCAGCCCTCCCGGGCGGCCAGCGGCGCAAACTCCTTTGAGATGCTCCCGCCCGCGCTGAACAGCGCCAGGTCCACGCCCTGGAACGACTCGCGGGTCAGCTCCCGGACCGGCACTTCGGTTCCGCGAAACGTGAGCTTTTTGCCCGCCGAACGGGCCGAAGCCAGCAAGGTGAGTTGGCTCACCGGAAACTGGCGACGTTCCAGGGTCCGGATCATCTCGAGGCCGACCGCGCCGGTCGCGCCCACCACGGCGACATGCGGATTGCGATTCATCACGTGCGGCGCGCACGGTCCCAAAATCGGCCGGGGGTGTCAACCCAGCTACTTAATGCCAGTCCGATTTTTGCCCGGCCTTTTCCGCCACCGATTAGAAACCGCGGTCGGACCGGCTGCCGGATCGGACTCCCGAAACGGCACGTGCGGCAATCTCTTCACGCTGCGCACTCCTATCGCTCATCCCGCCACGGCCTTCGGAGCCCGGTCTGCGCCTTGTGCCGGGGCTCGCCAGCAACTAGACTCGACCCGTGATCACCCGAGTCCCTCAGGTACCGCGCGACCACTACCGAGCCCTACGCAAAGTGTGGTTCCCTGGTTTGCCTCTCGTCGGACTTTTGCTTGCCGGCCAGGGCGGGCAGGCCGAATCGCTCGATACCAGCCGCGCCCCGGCCAAGGTCCAACCCGCCGCCCCGCCCCGAGCCCGGCCGTTCAGCTTGCACGATGTGCGCGTGACGGGCGGCCCGTTCAAGGCCGGCCAGGACATCGCCGTGGCGTATCTGCTGAGCCTGGAGCCGGACCGCTTTCTGGCTCACTTCCGCCAAGAAGCCGGGTTGAAGCCAAAGGCCGAGCACTACGGCGGCTGGGAGCGCCAGACCATTTCCGGGCACTCGGCCGGCCATTACCTGAGCGCCTGCGCCCTGGCCTGGGCCGCCACGGGCAACGAGGAGTTTCTCCGCCGCGTGAACTACCTGGTGTCCGAACTGGCCGAGTGCCAGGCCGCCCACGGCGACGGCTACGTGGCCGCCATTCCCGGCGGGCGGCGGGCCTATGCCGAGGTTGCCGCCGGCAACATCCGTTCGGCCGGCTTCGACCTCAACGGCATCTGGGTGCCGAACTACACCCTGCACAAACTCTTCGCCGGCCTGCGCGATGCCTACCGGTTGGCCGGCAACACGCAGGCGCTGGCCGTGGCCCGCGGCCTGGCCGACTGGTTCGAGCGCACCCACGCCCGCCTCACGGACGAGCAGATGCAAAAGGTGCTTGCTTGCGAGCACGGCGGTCTGAACGAGACCTTCGCTGACCTCTACGCCGATACCAGCGACCCCCGTTACCTGGCGCTGTCGCGTCGCATTCACCATCGCGCCATCCTCGATCCCCTGGCCCGCGGCGAGGACATCCTGCCCGGCAAACACGCCAACACCCAAATTCCCAAACTCATCGGCCTGGCCACCCGTTACGAACTGGCCGGCGACCCGACCGACCGCGCCGCCGCCGCGTTCTTCTGGGAACGCGTGGTGTACCATCACTCCTACGTCACCGGCGGGCATTGCGACCACGAGCACTTCGGCCCGCCCGACCGCCTCAACGACCGCCTCAGCCCGGCCACGACCGAGACCTGCAACGTGTACAACATGCTCAAGCTCACCCGGCACGTCTTCGGCTGGAATCCCGACGCCCGCGTGGCGGACTTCTTCGAGCGGGCCCTGCTCAACCACATCCGCGCCACGCAACACCCCGACGGCCGCGTCATCTACAACCTCTCGCTCCAGCCCGGCCACCACAAGGAATACCAGCCACTGCGCGACGCTTGGACCTGCTGCATGGGCACGGGCATGGAGAACCACGTTCGCTACGGCGAGGGCATCTACTTCCACGACGCCACCGGCCTGTGGGTGAACCTGTACCTGCCCTCCGAATTGAACTGGCGCGCCCGCGGCCTCAAGGTGCGGCTCGAAACCGGTTGGCCCCACACCGACACCGCCGTGCTCACCGTCCACGGAGCGGCCCCGCAGGAATTCACCCTGCGCCTGCGCCACCCCCACGGGGCCCGCCAGGGCATGGCCGCCACGGTGCGTTACGGCAACCAGCAGCAAGACGGAGCCGGAAATACAACCGCCCAATCCGCCACGGCCGTGACCATCCGCCGCGGGCCCGATGAGGCGCCCGGCTACCTCGAAATCCAGCGCCTCTGGCGCGACGGCGACCGGGTGGAAATTCACTTCCCGATGTCGCTGCGCACCGAGGCCATGCCCGACAATCCCGATCGCTTGGCGCTCTTTTACGGGCCCACCCTGCTGGCCGCCGACCTCGGCCCCGTGGACCAGCCCGAGGCCGACCGCCCGGACTTCGTGCCGGTGCTGATTGCGGCCGACCGCCCGCCGACCGAATGGGTCAAACCGGTTTCGCTGGTCGCGCTGACCTTCAAAACGGAAGGGGTGGGCCGGCCCCGGGACGTGACCCTCGTGCCGTTCTTCAGCCTCCACGACCGCCGCTACACCGTGTACCTGGATCGCTTCACCGAGGCGGCCTGGGCGCAGCGCGAGGCCGAGGCGCGGGCCGCCCGCGAGCGCGAGGCCCGCTTGACCGCCCGCACGCTGGACGTGCTGCGCCTCGGCGAAATGCAGCCCGAGCGCGACCATAACCTCCAGGGCGAGCGCACCAGCGCCGGCGAGGCCTTCGGCCGCAAATGGCGCCACGCCACCGACGGCGGCTGGTTTGCCTTCACCTTGCGCGTGGACCCCGACCGGCCCGTGGAATTGCTCTGCACCTATTGGGGCGGCGATGGCGGCGGGTACCGCGAGTTCGACGTGTTGGTGGACGGCACGCGCGTCGCCACCCAGAGGCTCGAACAAAACGCCCCCGGCAAGTTCTTCGACGTGGCCTACCCGATCCCCGCCGAACTGACCCGCGGCAAGACGCGGGTGACCGTGCGCTTCCAAGCCCACCCGGGCAAGTGGGCCGGCGGGGTGTTTGGCGTCCGCACTCTCCGTGCCGAGACTCCGTAACTTTCGCCGCGCCCGCCGCCCATCATCCCGAGCGACTGCGTGGCTCGGTGTCCTTGTGGAACTCTCCCCAGCGCCCGAGGCCGGCGAAGCACGGCCTCGCGGGGAGCGCGCCGCTCAAATCACCACCCGGAATTGTTCGCCGGGTTGGATGGACAGGGCAAAGGCCGCGAGCAGCTCCGGGATTTGCGCCAGGTCCCGCAGGTTCACCAGTTCGACCGGCGAGTGCATGTAGCGGTTGGGCAGGCTGACCAGCGCGCTGGGAATGCCGCCGCGGGTCCAAAAGATCACGTCCGTGTCCGTGCCGCTGGTGGCGGACATGGCCTCGTGTTGAAGCGGGATTTTGGCTTTGCGGGCCACGGCCTCGAGGCGGGCCACGACCGCGGGATGGTTGCAGCCGCCGTGGGTCAGGGTGGGGCCTTTGCCCAGGCGCACATCGCCATGCAGCACGCGGCTTACCGTGGGGTAGTCCGTGGCGTGCGTCACGTCCACCACCAGCGCCACGTCGGGCTTGAGCGAGTAGGCGATCTGGCGCGCGCCCAGCAGGCCCACCTCCTCCTGGACGTTTGACACGGCACAGACCTCGGCGGCGGGGCGTTTCTTCGCGCCGGCCAGCAGGCGCAACGCCTCGGCCACGGCGAAGGTGCCCACGCGGTTGTCGAAAGCCCGGGCCACGGCAATGTCCCCGCGCAAGACCTCGAATTCGGGGGTCAAGGTGACCGGGTCGCCGATGCGCACCAACTTCTCGGCCGCACGGCGGCTGTCCACGCCGATGTCAATAAACAGGTCGCTGATCTCGGGCAACCGGCGGTCCTTCTCCTGCTTGGTGAGGTGCGGGGCGACGTTGCCGATGACGCCCTTGACCGGGCCGTGGGCGGTGTGGATGACCACCCGCTGGGCGCGCGCCACCACCGGGTCCACCCCGCCCAGCTTGCGCACGTAAAGGAAGCCCTCCTTGTCAATGTAGTTGACCGTGAGCGCGATTTCGTCGGCGTGGGCGGCCAGCATCAGGCGCGGAGAACCGCCCTTGTTGAGCACGGCCACGCAATTGCCGTAGGCGTCGGAAAAGGTCTCGTCGGCGTAGGCCTTCACGTAATCCAGCCAGACGCGCTGGCCGCGGACTTCGTGGCCCGAGGGGCTGGGGGTGTTGACAAGCGTGCGGAGGAATTCGAGGGACGCTTCGCGCATGGGCGGACTGTGCCCGACCGGGGCGGGAAAGGAAAGCCGGCACTGCGGCCGGGCGTTTGACGGGCCGGGCGCGGGCTGTTAAAACGCGGGTGTGACCCTGTCGGCCGGGTACCTTGAGCCTGCCCGGCGCGCCTGCGCTCGCGGCGCGCGCCGTGGCGCCTTCTCCGCCGGGTTCCACCGCCCATGAGCGAAGCGCCCACTCTCAAATACCACCGCATCCTGCTCAAAATCACCGGCGAGGCCCTCGGCGAGGCGGGCACCGGCGCGGGCATCTGCCCCGAACGCATCCACGAAATCGCCCGGGAAATCCGCGAAGTGCGCGAGCTGGGCGTCCAGGTGGTGGTGGTGGTTGGCGGCGGGAACATCTACCGCGGCATCAGCGGCCGCGACAAGGGCATTGACCGCGCCACGGGCGATTACATGGGCATGCTGGCCACGGTCATCAATGCCCTCGCCCTGCAGGACGCGCTCGAAAAACAGGGCGTGCCCACCCGCGTTCAAAGCGCCATCACCATGGCCCAAGTGGCCGAGCCGTTCATCCGCCGCCGCGCCGTGCGGCATTTGGAAAAAGGCCGCGTGGTCATCTTCGCCGGCGGCACCGGCAACCCGTACTTCTCCACCGACACCGCCGCGGCCCTGCGCGCCAACGAAATCGGCGTCGAAATCATCCTTAAGGCCACCAAGGTGGACGGCATCTACAGCGAAGACCCCAAGAAGAATCCCGCCGCCCGCCGCTTCGACCGCATTACCTACCAACAAGCACTGGACCAACGCCTGGAGGTGATGGACGCCACGGCCTTCGCCCTGTGCCGCGACAACGCCATGCCCGTGGTGGTGTTTGACCTTTTCCGCAGCGGCAACATCAAGCGCGTGGTCACCGGCGAACCCATCGGGACCCTCGTGGCCGGTGGTTGACGCCGCCCCGCTCCCCGCCCTATACAACGCCAGCCTGATTTTTACCCATGTCCCTGGACGACATTCTTCTGGAAGCCGAGGACAAAATGTCCAAGACCGAGCAGGTCGTGGTGCACGAACTGGCCGGCGTGCGCACCGGCAAGGCCTCCCCGGCGCTGGTCGAAAACATCCTTGTCGAGGCTTACGGCTCGCAGATGCGCCTGCGCGAGCTGGCCGGCATCACCAGCCCCGAGCCACGGATGCTGGTCATCACCCCTTGGGACGCCGCCAACCTGCACCCGATCGAAAAGGCCATCCTCAAAGCGAACCTGGGCCTCAACCCGGCCATTGACAAAAAGGTCATCCGCCTGGTCTTCCCCGAACTGAGCGGCGAACGCCGCCAAGAGTTCGTCAAGCTGGTCCGCAAAATGGCCGAGGACGGCCGCGTGGCCATCCGCCACGTCCGCCGCGACGCGATGGAGGCGCTCAAAAAAGAGGTCAAGGCCGGCCACGTGGGCGAGGATGACGAGAAACACGCCGAGAAGGAGCTGCAAAAGCTCACCGACGAGTACATCGCCAAAATTGACCAGCACCTCGCCCACAAGGAGAAGGAAATCATGACCGTCTGAGCCGCGGCGATTCGGTAGGTTCCGGTGGCACGGCCAACCTGGCCGTGGGCAGCCTGCCCGACGGCAGATGGACAGCAAGCAACCTGCGGCCGATTCCGGGTCCTCGAGTCGCCCCACCTAAAGACGCTCTCGAATCGGCCTCTTTGTGGCGCGCCCAGAGTACGCCAGCAGGCCAGAACGTGGCCCGGACGAATCGGGCGGAAGGCGTAATCACTCCCAGGTCGGGGAACAAAAACCCGCTGCCGGGTACGGTCCTCATTCGACCCCGGGACCGTTCGATGACTTGCTCCCTCAAGCGACCAGCCCCGGGCGTGCCATCGAGTTTGGGCTTCAACCTCCGTCTTCGCGCCGCCATGCTGCCGGCGTGGAGCTTACGGCGAAGGATATCGAAATCGCCGTCCGCCGGGCCTTGGACGAGGATGTGGGCCGGGGCGACGTGACCACGAACGCGCTGATTCCAGCCCGCGTCCGCGTCCGCGCCAGACTGGTGGCGCGCGAGCCGCTGACCGTGGCCGGCCTGGAGTTCGCCGTGGCGGCGTTTCGGGCGCTGGCGGCCGACCTGCGGGTGGAACGCGCGGTGAGCGACGGCGCGACGGTGCCGACCGGGGCGGTGTTGCTGCGCCTGGAAGGGTCCGCGCGCGCGCTGCTCACCGCCGAACGCACGGCGCTGAATTTCGTCCAGCGGCTTTCCGGCGTGGCCACGCTCACGGCGCGGTTTGTGGCCGCCGTGGCCGGCACCGGCGCGCGCATCCTGGACACGCGCAAGACCACCCCCGGCTGGCGCCGCTTCGAGAAATATGCCGTGGCCTGCGGTGGCGGTCACAACCACCGCCTGGGCCTCTTCGACCAGGTGCTTATCAAGGACAACCACCTCGTCGCGCTGCGCGGCCGGCGCCCCAACCCCATCGCCTGGGCCGTGCGCCGCGCCCGGGTCGCGTACCCCGGGTTGCTCGTCGAAGTCGAGGCCGACACCCTCGCCCAAGTCCGCCAGGCCGTGGCCGCCGGCGCGGATTGCATTCTCTTGGACAACATGACCCCCGCCCTACTCCGCCGGGCCGTGCGGCTCGTGGCCGGACGCGCCCGCACCGAAGCCAGCGGCGGGGTGCGCCTGGACAATGTGCGCGCGATTGCCGAGACCGGGGTGGACTTTATCTCGGTGGGCGCGCTCACCCATTCGGCGCCCGCAGTGGACGTGGCGCTGGACTTCGAGCCGCACCGCGCGCGCCGCCCCATCCGCGCATGACCCGGGACGCGCTCATCCTGGCCGCGCTGCGTGAGGCCGGCGTCAACCCGGTCTCGGGCGAGGAACTGGCGCGGCGTCTGGGCGTGAGCCGTGCCGCCGTGTGGGCGCATATTCGAGAACTGCGCGCGCTGGGCTACGACATCCAGGCCAGTCCGCACCTGGGCTACCGCCTGCTGGGCGCGCCGGACCTCTTGCACGGGGACGATCTGCTGGCGCGGCTGGGTCCGAGACACGTCCTGGGTCGGGATATCCGGGTTTTCCGGGAAACCACCTCGACCAGCGACGTGGTGGAAAAACTTGCCCGCGACGGCGTGGCCGAAGGCGTGGTGGTGTTTGCCGAGACCCAGACCGCCGGGCGTGGCCGGTTGGGGCGCACGTGGGTTTCACCCGCCGGCAAGGGCCTGTGGTTCTCCGTGCTCTTGCGGCCGGCCCTGCGGCCGCCGGAGGCCACGCGCCTGACCATCGCCGCCGCCGTGGCCGTGGCCCGGGCCGTGCGCGCCCAGACCGGCCTCGTACCGGAGGTCAAGTGGCCCAACGACCTGTTGCTGCGCGGCCGCAAGTTCGGCGGCCTCCTCACCGAGTTGAGCGGCGAACAGGACCGCATCCGGCACATCGTGCTCGGGGTGGGCCTGGATGTGAACCTCACCGCGGCCGACCTCCCCTGCGATTTGCGCCGCCTGGCCACCTCGCTGCGGCTGGAGCTGGGCCGCCCGGTGCCTCGCGCCGAGTTGGCCGTGGCCGTGTTGCGCGAACTGGACGCCGCGTACGCGCAGGTGACCGGCGCCGGGTTTTCGCCCCTGGCCGAGGAATGGGAATCGCTCTGCACCACACTGGGCCGCACCATCGAGGTGGCGCTGGGCCCGCGCCGCGTCCGCGGCCGGGCCGAGGCCCTCGATGCCGACGGCGCGTTGCTCTTGCGCACCGAGCACGGCCACCTGGAACGCATCACCGGCGGCGACGTCACCGTGCTGAGTTGACCGCAACCATGCTCCTGCTCCTGGACATCGGCAACACCCACACCCACGTCGGCCTGGCGGCGGAGCATGGGCGGTTGCGCCGGTTCGAGCTGTCCACCCCGGGCTGGGCCGACGGCTCGACCGCCGCCGCGCTGCGTCGCGCGGTGGGCCGGGCGCCCCTCGAGGCCGCGGCCCTGTGCAGCGTGGTGCCTGCGGCCACGCGCCGGGCAGTGGCTGCCATCCGGCGGCTTTGGCGACTCGAGCCCTTCGTGCTCACGCACCGTACCGTGCGCGGCGTGGGCCTGGATTACCCGCGCCCGGCCACGATCGGGCCGGACCGGCTGGCCAACGCCGTCGCGGCCCGACAGCGGTTCGGCGCGCCGGTCGTGGTGGTGGACTTCGGCACCGCGGTGACCTTCGACGTAGTCAACGCCCGGGGCGACTACATCGGCGGCATCATCGCCCCCGGCCTGGCGGCCATGACCGAGTACCTGCACGAAAAGACCGCCCTGCTGCCGCGCATTCGCATCCGCGCCCCGCGGACGGTCATCGGACGAAGCACGCGCGAAGCGATGTTGGCCGGGGCGGTGATTGGCTATCGCGGTTTGATTCGGGAACTACTGCGCGAGGTGCGGCGAGCGCTGGGGGCGCGACGCCTACCGGTGGTGGCCACGGGCGGTTACGCCGCGCTGCTGGCCCGCCAAGTGCCCGAGATCACGACGGTGGCGCCGGAACTGACCCTGGACGGCCTGCGCCGAGTGTGGGCCGCGCATCACGCCGCGCCGGACCCCGTGACCGAGGCTCCATGAACCCGCCGCCGCGCCAGATTCGGAATGTCGCGCTCATCGGCTTCATGGGCTGCGGCAAGTCCACCGTCGGCCAGGCCCTGGCCCGGCGGCTGGACTTCGAGTTTGTGGACACCGACCGGCTCATCGAGACGCAGGCCGGCCGGAGCATTCCCGAGATTTTCGCGCAAGAAGGCGAGGCGGCCTTTCGCGCGCGGGAGCGGGCGGTGATCGAGTCCCTGGCCGCGCGGGAGCGGCTGGTCATCGCCACCGGCGGGGGCGTGGGCGCGCAGCCGGACTTGCTGGAAAGCCTCAAGGGCCACGCCCTGGTGGTCTGGCTGTGGGCCTCGCCGGAAACGCTCTGGGAGCGTTGCCGCCAGCAAACCCATCGCCCCCTGCTCCAGGTGCCCGACCCCCTCGCGCGCATCCGCGAATTGCTCGCCGCCCGCGAGCCGGTGTACCGGCGGGCCGACCTGCTCATCAACGTCGAGGGCCGCGCCCAGTGGCAGTTGGTGGGCCAGATCGCGTCGGAGTTTCAACGGCGCACCACCGCCGCCCCGTTCCATGAAAGCGGTCATCCGGGCCCGTGCGATTGAGCTGGGCTTCGACGCCTGCCGCTTCACGGCCGCCACGCCGCCGGCCGACGTGGCCCGGCTCGAGGCGTGGCTGGCGGCCGGTTACCACGGCGAGATGGCCTACCTGGCGCGCAACGCCGCCAAACGCGCCGACCCCCGCCTGGTCCTGCCCGGCGCGCGCAGCGTCATTTGCCTGGCCGCCAGTTACCACCAGCCGACGGCGGTCGAAGACGCCCCGCCGATGCGAACGCAGGACGAAAACTCACGCGTCCCTCGCCCGGCCGGGGAAGACGAGCCGCCCGCGGCCGCGCCGGCCCGGGTCCGCGGGGTCGTGGCGCGGTACGCGCGCTTTGCCGATTACCACGAGGTGCTGGCCGCGCCGTTGCGGGCGTTGACCGAGTTCGTCAACCGCCTCGGCGGTCCGGGCACGCGCTCGCTGGGGTACGTGGACACCGGCCCGGTGCTCGAGCGCGAGCTGGCCCAGCGCGCCGGGCTGGGGTTCATCGGCAAACACACCAACCTGATCCACCGCGGGCTGGGCAACTGGTTTTTCCTCGCCGAAATCCTCACCACGCTCGAGCTGGAGCCGGACCCGCCCGAGCCCAACCGCTGCGGCACCTGCACCCGGTGCCTGGCGGCCTGTCCCACCGGCGCCCTCCCCGCGCCGTTCGTGCTGGATGCCCGCCGGTGCATTTCCTACCTCACCATCGAGCTCAAGGGCCCCATCCCGGTCGAACTGCGGCCGGCCCTCGGCACGCGCATATTCGGCTGCGACGATTGCCTGGAGGTGTGCCCGTGGAACCGGTTTGCCCGCGAAGGCCGCTTGATGCGCGCCCACGCGCGGCCGGACCTGACCGCGCCCGAACTGGCGGCCCTGCTGGACCTGGACGAAGCCGGCTTTAGAGCCCGGTTCGCCGGCACGCCGCTGGCCCGCGCCAAGCGTCGCGGCCTGCTCCGCAACGTGTGCGTAGCCCTGGGCAACGCCGGGGACCCCCGCGCCCTGCCGGCCCTCGAGCGCGCCGCCGCCGACCCCGAGCCGCTCATCGCCGAACACGCCCGCTGGGCCATCACCCGGCTGACCCGCACGCCGGCGGAACCGACTTGCGCCTGAAACCGGCCGCCGAAAGCCGCCCGCCGACCTCGAACCGTGAGCGGCGAACGGCGGGCTCTCGACTGTGGACTCTGGACCGTGGACTGTGGACTAACAGCAGTTCAGGCGAAGCGACCGGTTCACGCGAAGCGGCCGGCCAGCGCGTCGCAACGTCGGGCCAGTTCAAAATCCAGCGCCGTGAGCCCGCCCGCGTCGTGCGTGGTGAGCGTGAGCGTCACGCGGTTCCAGCGGATGTCCAGGTCCGGATGGTGTCCCGCCTTCTCGGCCGCGCGGGCGACCGCGTTGACGAAGCGAATGGCGGTGACGAAGTCGCGGAACTCGAAGGTGCGCCGGAGCGCGTGGCGGCGGCGGCTCCAGGCCGGCACGGTGGCGAGGGCCGCTTTGATTTCGCGGGGCGAGAGTCGGTTCATGGTTAGGGCGCGGAAGCCGGGACCAACCGTTTCCGCGGCGGAGCAAGGTGCCGCGGTTCAGGGCGCGGTCAACTCATCGAGCTTGCGGGCCACCGCGCCGGAGTCCAGCAGGGCCTCGGCGGCCACCCAGCCGTCGTACCAGGAGGCCGCGCGGCCGGCCACGTAAAGCGCGCCGGCGGCGTTGAGCAACACGGCGTCCCGCCGCGGGCCGCGGTCGGCGCCGGTGAAGATGGCGCGCAGGGCGGCGGCGTTGGTGGCGGCATCGCCGCCCTGGAGGTCTTCCACGCGCGCGGCCTGGAGGGGAAATTCGCGCGGGTCCAGGCGGCTGAACTGCACCGCGCCGCCGGGCAGGAAGCTGGCGAGGGTGGTTTCGCCCAGGGGCGAAATTTCGTCGAGGTACGCCGGCGAACCGTCCACGCGACGGCCGGCCGCGCCGCAGACCACCAGGCCGCGCTGCACGCCCAGTTGCTGGAGCACGCGGGCGAAGGGTTCGCACCAACGGGGCGCGGGCACGCCCAAGAGCTGGAAGTCCGGCCGGGCGGGGTTGAGGAGCGGGCCCAGGAAGTTGAAGAGCGTGTGCTGGCCGCGCGCGGCGCAAAGCTGGCGGGCCGGAGCCACGGCGCGGAAAGCCGGGTGGTAGCGCGGGGCCAGCAGGAAAACGAAGCCGCGTTGCCGCAGGGCGTGCGCGGCCTGGACGGGCGGCAATTCGGTGGGCACGCCCAGGGCGGCCAGCACGTCCGCGCTGCCGGCGCGGGAGGTCACCGCGCGGTTGCCGTGCTTGGCCACGGGCACGCCGGCGGCCGCGGCCACCAACGCGGCGGCGGTGGAGAAGTTGAGGGTGCCCAGGCGGTCGCCGCCCGTGCCCACCACGTCCAACACGCCGCGGGCGCGGACCTCGGCCGGCACCTCGAGCGGCACGGCGCGCGCGCGCATTCCGGCGGCGAACCCGTGGATTTCCTCGGGAGTCTCGCCCTTGGCGGCCAGCGCGGTGAGGAAATCCGCCTTGGCCTCGGCGGGGACGGTCTCGTCGGTCAGCGCGGCCAGGGCGTGGGCGATGTCCTCCGGCGCGAGGGCGGCGCCGGCGCGCAGGTGCGGGATGAGCCTGTCGAGCATGGTGCGGGCAGGGTGGCTGAGACGGGTCGGCGGGACAAGCGCAACCGGCGGACCGGGAGCCGAGACTTCCCGGGTCCCCGCTTCTCCGGCGGAGAGCGCACACGCCCCCGCGTGCTGCCGGCGGCGTCCCTCGCCGTCGGCCCCGTGGCGCAGGCTGCCAGCCTGCCGGATCGCTGATTGCGAAACGGCGCTGCGCTGCGCAAACAGCGCCGGCAAGCCGGCGCACTCCATACGCGTTGCGACTGACCGGGCGCTCGACTTGCGCGCCAGCGCTTGGACTGCGGCAGCTTGCTGCCGCCTTACTGCTCCGGGCGGCTCGGCTGACCAGGCCACCTCTGGCATCCGGCATCCATCTTCTCACTCCCCGCTTCTGACTTCGGATTGGGTAGCGCGCCGCTGTGCCGGCGCCGCCACCCCCCGGCCGCGCCGCGGCGCGGCCCTACCCTGTACCAGGGTTTGGGCCGAACACCTGACGCACACAACGGAATTGACCCGCCCAAGCAACGGCGTCTCATTGCCCCGAAGCGCCACGTCCGAGCGGTGCTTGGACCTTGAGCGCGCGAATCCCATGAACCTGCTGAAGCGGTGGCGGCGGTGGACGATGCCCTTGGGGGCGTGGCTGGGTTTGGCCGGCGCGGGCCCGGCGTTCGCCACGGCGCTCGGCATCGCGGGCAACGCCTTCACCCTGGACGGACAGCCGACGTTTCTGTTGGGCGTCAGTTACTACGGCGCCCTGGGCGCCCCGGAGGAATTCCTCCGCCGGGACCTCGCCGACTTCCGCGCGCACGGGTTCAACTGGCTGCGCGTGTGGGCCACGTGGTCGGCCTTTGGACAGGATGTCTCCGCCGTGGATGCCGAAGGCCGCCCGCGTGAGCCGTATTTGCGCCGGCTGGTGTGGCTGGTCGCAGAGTGCGAGCGCCGGGGACTGGTGGTGGATGTCACCCTCCACCGGGAGGCCGGGGAAGCCGGCCGACCGCGCCTGGCCACCCTCGTCGCGCACCAACGCGCGGTGGAGACGCTGCTCCGGGCGCTGGCCGCCCATCGCAACTGGTATCTGGACCTGGCCAACGAGCGCAATATCCGCGACGCCCGTTATGTCAGCGGGGAAGAGCTGCGCGAGCTGCGCACAGCGGTCAAGCGGCTGGACCCCCGGCTGCTGGTGACCGCCTCCCATGCCGGGGGCGACCTGACCCGCGCGGACGTGCACCGCTACGTGACGGAGATTCAACTCGACTTCCTGGCGCCGCATCGGCCGCGCGAACCCGGCAGCGCGGCGCAGACCGAGGCCCACACTCGCGCGCTCCTGGGCTGGCTGGCCGAGCTGGGGCGGCCGGTTCCGGTGCTCTACCAGGAACCGTTTCGACGCGGGTACGGCGACTGGCAACCCACCGCCGCGGATTTCTGGGCCGACCTGACCGCGGCGCAGCGTGGCGGGGCCGCCGGCTGGTGCTTCCACAACGGCGCCACCCGCGGAGTCGCCAGTGGCGAGCCGCGCCGCTCTTTTGACCTGAGCCGCCGCCGGCTCTTCGACCAGTGGGACGCCGAGGAACGTCGCTTTCTCACCCGCCTGGCGACGCAGGATGGGGCCACCGAGGTGGACCCCGGCCCGGCCCCCTGGCCGCGGGCCGAACCGGCGGCCGTGGGACTGAAAGCAGGGGAGCTGCAAGCCTTCGGCGATTGGATTGGCGGGAACGGCTGCGTGGTGCGCGCCGGTTACCTGGTCCATGCCTGGGGTGACCCCACCCGCCGGGCGGATGTGGCCTCCGCGGTCAAGCCGGTCTTCAGTTTGTTCCTGTTCAAAGCGCTGGAGGCGGGACGGATTCCCTCGCTGGACGAGGCGGTGGTTCGCTGGGAACCGCGACTGGGGGAGTTGAATCCGACCCTGGGACACAAGGACCGCCGGATCACCTGGCAGCATCTGGGCAACCAGACCTCCGGTTACGGCGTCGCTGAGCCGCCAGGCACGGCGTTTTGCTACAACGACTGGCAGATGGCGCTGTTTGCCGACCTGCTTTTCCAGCGCGTTTACGGTGTCCCCTGGCCCGAGGTGGACGCCCGGGTGCTCGGACCGGAGCTGGCCGACCCGCTGGGGTGCGAAGACCACCCGACCTTGCTGGCGTTCGGTGCGGCGGACCGGCCGGGTCGGCTGGCCATTTCGCCGCGCGATTTCGCCCGGTTCGGCCTCCTTTTTCTGCAACAGGGGCGCTGGGCCGGGCGCCCGTTGTTGCGGGCCGACCTGGCGCGACTGGCCGTGCACTCCCCGCTGCCG
This sequence comes from uncultured Verrucomicrobiota bacterium, assembly GCA_964466945.1. GTDB lineage: Bacteria > Verrucomicrobiota > Verrucomicrobiia > Limisphaerales > J093 > DSVZ01. Next base: position 48,151 of record CAYXPA010000005.1, read on the forward strand.
GCCTCCCTGCCCCGCGCCGGCTTCACCGCCGCCGCGATGCTGCCCGGCCAGCGCACGCTGGGTTCCCCAAAAGTACCGGACAACCAGTGCGATCACGACGGCAGTTACTCGTGGCTGTGGTGGGTGAACGGCGCGAACTCCGCGGGCCAACGACACTGGCCGGAGGCGCCCGCCGACACTTTCGCGGCCCTGGGACACGGCGGCCGGCATGGCGTGGTGGTCATGCCGGAGTTGCGCCTCATCGCAAGCTGGAACAACGGACGTCCGGACACCGTCGAGCTGCAAAACGAGGCGTTTCGCCGGCTGCGCCAGACAGTTTCCCCCATCCCTTGAGCTACGCGCGTCGAGGGCCCGCAACAACCGATCCGGCCCGAAGCGGGGCACCCCGTGGTGGCGGGTCGCCCGATGGGCAGCCCCGCGCCCGCCCGCAGGCTGGCGTTTTGCGGCCGGGCATGGAAGGTTGTCGCGGGGCGGCCTGCACCGGCCGCACGTGACATGGTTGTCGAAATCAATCACCGCCGGCGCTGGTTCGGCGCGTTGTACCTGATCGGCTCGGGCGGCCTCCTGATTTGGGGGTTGACCTGGTTCCGGCCGGTATTGCGGGGTTGGCTCTTTGTGGGCTACTGGCTCGCCTGCCTGCTGCTGGTGTTGCTGGCGATGGGCACCGCCTGGCGGGATTGGCGTGACGTGCGCCGCCAACTCCGCGCCGAACGCCGGCGGTTGCTCGAGCGGTCGCTGGAGGAAATCCGCGAAGCCGCCACCGCGAAACCGCCGTCGGCACATCCGTCCGCTTCACCGCCGCCCCCACCGCACGCATGACGCCTTTTTACGACACGCACGCCCACCTGGATCATCGCGCCTTTGCCAACGACCTGCCGCAGGTGCTCGAGCGCGCCGCCGCCGCCGGCATCACCCGCATCCTCACCGTGGGCACGGACGCCGAGAGCAGCCGTCGCGCGTTGGCCCTGGCCGAGACGCACCCACCGGTGTACGCAGTGGTGGGCTGGCACCCGACTAATGCCCTGGAGGCTCCCGCCGACCTGCGTCCCTGGCTGCGCGAGGCCGGCCGGCATCCCAAGGTCGTGGCCCTGGGCGAGACCGGGCTGGATTTTTACCGCATGCCGCGGGGTGGCGCGGCCGTGGCCGCGGAGTACCGGGCGCGCCAGGCCGATCTGTTTCGCCAACACCTCGAGGTGGCCGCGGAGCTGGGTTTGAACTGCGTGATCCATCAGCGCGCGGCCTTCGAGGAAACCCTGGGCGTGTTTGCGCCGTTCGCGGACCGGGTGCGCGGCCAGTTTCATTGCTTCTCCGAAGGCCCGGCGGTGTTGGGGAAAGTCCTGGCCCTGGGATCGCTGGTCAGTTTCACCGGCATTCTCACCTTCAGCAACGCCGCCTACGTCCGCGACACCCTGGCGGCCTGCCCGCGCGACCGTTTCCTGCTGGAGACCGATTGCCCGTACCTGGCGCCGACGCCGTACCGGGGTCAGCGCTGCGAACCGGCGCATGTGCGGGAGACCGCCGCGGTGGCCGCCGGGGTCCTGCGACTGAGCCCGGAGGAACTGAGCCGGATTACCTGCGCCACGGCCCACCGTTTTTTCCCGAAGCTGGGGTAAGGGGCCAGGCCGGCTCCGGCCGCGCGTGACCACCCGCCGCCCCTGCCGCACCTCGCGCAAATGGGCTCGCCTTTCCCGGGCTGTTCCCGCAAGCTCCGGCCATGAAATCCCGCCGGCACGGTACCGCGAGCGGGTTGTGGAGCCGGTCGAGGCCAAAGCCCGGCCGGGCTTCGCCAGCCCGCGGCGCCGCGAGCCGTAGAGCGGGTTATGCGTTGCCATTCGAGTCGTTTCAACCCCAACCCAATTTGCCATGAAGCGCACCCCCAGCTCGCTTGCCTGCGCCGCCCTGGCCGCAGGCGTCGCCCTGCCCGCCACGCGCGCCGGAGAGCCCCTCCCGCACCCCAACCGCCTGTCGTTCGCCGCCCGGGCCGCGTTTAACGTCCGTGCCACGTTCCACAGCAGCCTGCCCGCGCCCACCACGCAACCCGGCCCGTCCGCCGGCGGCGGAGTGTTGCGCACCTATGACAACGGCTTTGTGGGCGTGGACAGCCGCAACAACGCCGATGGTCAGACCTGGTTCTGGGGCTACATAGACGCCGCCCAGGTCAACGCCGAGGCCGACACGGTCACCTTTGGCGCGCGCGCCTCGACCGCGCCGGCCACTTCCGGCGAGCGCGACGAAGACGCGAGCTTCGGCGGCGAACTCACTTACACCCGCACCCTTTTCGAGTGGGGGCGCGCCTTCTGGGGCCTCGAACTGGGCGCCAATTACACGCCCGTGTCCATCGAGGACAACGCCGCGCTCCGCGGCTCGGCGGAGGTGATTCGCGACGCGTTTGCCCTGGGCGGCGCCGCGCTGCCGCCGCCGCCGTACATCGGGAGTTACTCCGAGCCGGGGCCGTTGATTGGCGATGCGCCCGTGCGCACAACGGTCGCGACCGAAACGGTGTACGCGGGGCGGCGCGAAATTGAGGCCACCACCTTCGGGTTCCGTCTCGGGCCGGTGCTGGACGTGCCGATGGGCGAGCCCTTGAGCCTCCAACTCAGCGGCGGCGCCTACCTGATGTACTCCGACACCGAGTTCAAGTATGCCGAGACCGCCACGGTTACCGGCCTGCCCGCCCGGAGCTTGAGCGGCAAGGTGGATGCGCAGGACTGGACCCTGGGGGCCTACGTACGCGGCCAGGTCCTGGTGAGCCTGTCCAGCCGCCTGGGAATCTTCGCCGGCGCGGAGTACCTGATGTTGGACAAGGTCGAGCTCGGCGCCGGGACCCACTTGGCGAAGCTGGATTTCGGCGAATCCTTCGCGGCCTTTCTCGGCGTGGCGGTCAACTTCTGAGCCCCGCCGCCGCGGCCGCCAGGAGCAACGCGCCCACCGGCACGGCGTCCTCGGCCAGCGCGGCCAGGGCCACGGCCGGGCCGGGCCGGAAGGCTTCCATCAAAAACCCGGGCAGCGCAGCGGCCACCGCCGCCCGCAACGGCTCGCCCACCAGCGCCAGCCCCCCGCCCAGCACCACCACCGCCGGGTGCAGCAAATGCACCGCGTGCGAGAGGCCAAACGCCAGGTCCGCCGCCGTTTCGTCCAGGATGCACCGCGCGTCCGCGTCGCCGGCAGCCAGGGCCGCGCCCAGGTGCCGCGCCTCGCCGCCGGGCTGCGGGCCGGCCAGCCGGGCCAGCAAACAATCCGGCCGCACGGTAATCCATTCGCGGATTTTTCGATCCACCGCCCAGCCGGAACAACGCGACTCGACCGTGCTGCCCGCGCGGTCCAGTCGCACGTGGCCGATTTCGACCTCGCCCGGCGGCGCGCCGTGGTAAATCGCCCCTCCACAGACCAGCCCGCCGCCCACGCCGCTGCCCAGCGTCACGTACAAGACCGGGTCCTGTCCGCGCCCCGCGCCGGCGCGCGCCTCGCCCAACGCGGCCACGTTGGCATCGTTGTCCACCGCCACCGGCGCGCCGCTCAACTCGCGCAACCAACCCCCGAGGGGGAAGTCCGACCAGCCGCTGACGTGATGCGAGCAGCAAATACGGCCGGCGCGCCAGTCCACCGGCCCGCCGAAACCGACGCCGACGGCCGCCAGGCGCGCGCCGGAGCGCACCTCGGTCAGCGTGGCGGCAATGCGCTCGCGAATGCCCACCGCGCCCCGGTCGCGGTCCACGGCAAAGCGGAAGCGCCGGTGAATGCCGCCGGCGGCGTCGCCCAGCGCCAGTTGAAGCTTGGTGCCGCCGATTTCGATGCCCAGCAGAGCCGGGGCGTTCGGAGCGGAGTTCATGGCCGGCCTTGGAACTAACGGCGCGCGCGGGCGCGCGCAAGCCACGAGCGGTTCTCCGCGGGGTCAGGCGCCGGCGGACAACGCCGCGGCAGTGGCGCGGATGCGTTCCCAGGCCGCGGCCACGTGCCGCGCGCGGGTGTGCGTCTGGCCCACGCACAGCCGCAGCGTGTACCGCCCGTCCAGCACCGTGTGCGTGAGGTACAACGCGCCGCTGGCGTTGAGGGCCTCGAGCAGGCGGCGGTTGAAGTCGTCCCCCGCCCGGTGCCGGAAGCAGACCAGGTTCAGCGGCGCGGGCGCGGCCAGTTCGAAGTCGGCAGAGGCGCGCACCCAGCCGGCGAATTCCTGCGCCAGGCGGACGTGCTCGCGCACGTGGCGGCGCAGGCCTTCGGCGCCGTAGTGGCGTAGCACGCACCAGAGCTTGAGCGCGCGGAAGCGCCGGCCCAGCGGCACGTGCCAGTCGCGGTAATCAATCACCGCGCCGCTCTGGCTGGCGGCGTTGCGCAGGTACTCCGGCTGGACGCTGAAGGTGCGGATGAGCGTGGCGCGGTCCGCCACCCAGAAGCCGTCGCAGTCGAAGTTGGTGAACATCCACTTGTGCGGGTTGAAGGCGTAGCTGTCGGCCAATTCGAGGCCGTCGTGAATCCACCGGAACTCCGGGCACAACGCCGCGGTGCCGGCCATCGCGGCATCCACGTGCAGCCACACGCCTTCGCGGCGGCAGATTTCGCCCAGCGCGCGCACCGGGTCCACCGCATTCGAGGAAGTGGTGCCCACGGTGGCGCAAACGAAACAGGGCGTCCGCCCGGCGGCGCGGTCGGCCGCGATTTGCGCCGCCAGCGCGTCCGGGCGCAGGGCGAAGCTCGCGTCCACGGGCAGCAGGCGCAGGTTCGCCCGGCCCAGGCCGGCGATTTTGACGGCCTTCTCGACCGACGAGTGCGCGTGCGCCGAAGCGTAGGCCACCAAGCGGCCGTGGACGCCCTGCTCGTTGGTGGCGAAGCCGGTGGCGCGCTCGCGCGCGGCCAGCAGGGCGGCCAGCACCGCGCTCGAGGCGGTGTCCTGAATGACGCCGCCGCCCGGGCCGGAGGATTTGAAGCGCGCCGGCAGGCCGAGCAGGTCCGCCAGCCAGTCCAGCACGTGCGTCTCCAGTTCGGTGCATGCCGGGCTGGTGATCCACAGCATGCCCTGCACGCCCAGGCCGGCGGCCAACAGTTCGCCGAGGATGGACGGGCCGGAGTTGTTCGCCGGGAAGAAGGCGAAGAAGTTCGGCGATTGCCAGTGCGTGAGGCCCGGCACGATCAGTCGGTCCAGGTCCCGCAAAATCTCCGCGAACGACTCGCCGACCGCTGGCGGCGCGGCGGGCAGGGCCGCGCGGAGCTCGCCGGGCCGCGCCCGGGACAACACGGGGAAGGACTCGACGCGGCGCTGGTACTCGGCCAGCCAGTCCACCACGGCGTATCCCCAGCGGCGAAACGCCTCGGGGGACATGTGTTCGCCGGGGCGATCAGTCTCGGGGGCGGCGGACGCGGGGTCGGCAGGCGAAGGATTCATGGCACCGGCGCCCAGCCTGTGTCCGGGGCGGTGCGCGTCAAGCCGGGGTTCAAGACGCGACCCGACCGGTCCGGGCGGCCCGCCGCTCTCCGCGACCGGGTGGCCGCCGCCCGCGCAGTCATCTGCCTTCCACCGGCCGGGCCAGCCCGAGGTTGGCCAGGATGCGCGTGACCGGCCCCGCCTTGTTGAGGCTGTAAAAATGCAGGCCGGGCACTCCCTGGCGGAGAAGGTCCGCGCATTGGGCCGTCGCGTATTCCACGCCGAACTCGGCCGTGGCCGCTTCGTCGTCGCCCAATTCGTCCAGGCGCCGGGCCAGGCCGGGGGGAATCGTGGCCCCGCATAGCGCGACGAACCGGCGGATTTGCGCCGCGCTTTGGATGGGGATGATGCCCGGCACGATGGGCACCCGCACGCCGAGCCGGCCCGCGAGGTAGTCCCGCATCTCGTAGAAAAAGGCGTTGTCGAAGAAAAGCTGGGTCAGCACGAAGTCCGCCCCGCACTCGATCTTGGCCCGGAGGCGCTGCCAGTCCACGTGCTTGCCCTCGCGGCACTCGAGGTGCCCTTCCGGGAAACCCGCCACGCCGATCGAAAACCCGCCCACTTGGCGCGTGAGCGTGACCAGTTCGTGGGCGAAGCGGAACCCGCCGTCCACGGGCACAAAGGCGCCGCTGCCGGCCGGGGGGTCGCCGCGCAGGGCGAGGATGTTGCAGATGCCGCGAGCGCGGGCCTCCTCGAGCAGGGCCACGATCTGGGCGCGGGTGGACCCCACGCAGGTCAGGTGCGCCATGGCGGGAAGGGCGTGCTCGGTCTGGATGCGTTGCACCATGTCGAGGGTCTTGTCCCGGGTGCTGCCGCCCGCGCCGTAAGTGACCGAGCAGTAGCCGGGCCGCAGACGGGCCAGGGCGGGCAGGGTTTTGGCGTAAAACGCCTGCTCGCCCTCGGCGGTTTTGGGCGTGAAAAACTCGATGGATACCAGCGGCCGCCCCTGCGCGGCCGCCTCGGCGTACAAATCGCGGATGCACTGCATGGCCCGGCCGAAAGTGCCGGAGCGCCGCGACAAAGCAAGCCGTCAGGGGGCGCGCCCGGCATCCGGCGCGGACGTCCGGCGGCGACCGCCCGGCAACCACCGGCCGGGGGCAACCGCCGGCGGACCAGCGGTCAAGTCGTGAAACTGGCCACTCGCGGCTGCACCAGCCGGGCGAAGTCGGCGTAGGGCATGCGGATGACCTCGGTGTGCGAGCCGGCGTTGAAGGCGATGTACTCGGAGGCGGCCAGCGCCGGCGCCACGTACACGTCCATCCCGTACAAGTTCCCGAAGGGCGGCATGGCGCCCACCTCGCAATCCGGGAAGCGGCTGGCGAATTCTTCCTCGGTGGCGAAGCGGACGTCCTCGACGCCGGTCAGCTCGATCAGATCGTGCAGGACCACCTTGCGGTTGGCGGGCAGCACGGCCATGGCGAACTGGTCGCCGATCTTGACGATGACCGTTTTGGCCATGTCCCGTCCGGGCACGTGGGCCGACGCGGCCACTTCCTGCGCCGTGTAGGCGGGGGAGTGGGTGATGGTGACGTACTTGACCTGGTGTTGGTCCAGAAACTCCTTGAGCTTGCGGGCGATCATGGCGCGCTCCTGGTTGAGTGTTCGACTCCAAGCTACGCACCGGCCCCGCGAATTCAACCGGGACTTGCGCGCCGGCGCCCGGAAGCCGGCGGGCGGCGGGGCGACGCGGGCTCAGAACAGGGCCTTGTACAGGCTGGCGTAGCTTTCGCGGAGCCGGTCGCACAGGCCGCGCCGGCGCCAGGCCTCCCGGGTGATTTCCCGGCTTTGCGCGAGGTCGCGCTCGATCACCGCCTCGGCCTGCCGGGCGAAGTCGGGGTCGTAAATGGCCACGTTGGCTTCGGCGTTCGCGCGCATCGAGCGGGCGGTGAAGTTGATCGAGCCGATGCTGGTCCACTGGCCGTCCACCACCATCAACTTGCTGTGGAGCATGGTGGGCTGGTACTCGAAAATCCGCACCCCGCCGCGCAGCAGCTCGTCGTAGTCGCTGCGCGCGGCGTAGCGGGTGAGCCGGATGTCAGTGTGCGGCCCGGGCAGCACCAGGCGCACGTCCACCCCGCGCCGGGCCGCCGCCACGAGGGCCCGGCGAAAATCACGGTCGGGCAGGAAGTAGGCGTTTTCGATCCACAGCCGCCGGCGGGCCGCCTGGATGGGCACGTAGTAATGCAGCTTGGCCAGCGAGACATCCGCGCCCCGGGTGCTGCCCACCGCCTGGGCGCGCAACGGACCGGCGGGCGGCACCTCGAGGAAGTCGCCTTCGCCGTCCGGGATTTCCCCGGTGGCATAGAGCCAGTTTTGGAAGAACAGCCGCTGCAACTGTTGCACCACCGGCCCTTCGACCCGCACCACCACCTCGCGCCACTCGCCGGGGTGCCGGGCGTCGCCCGCCCAACGGTCATCCACCCCGAAACCGCCGGTGAAACCGATGCGCCCGTCCACGGTGACGATCTTGCGGTGGGTACGGTCTCCGGTCTTGGGCAGTTGCCAGAGCCGCACCGGCTTGTAGGCGTGGAACTGCACCCCGGCGGCGCGCAGGGCCGCCTCCAGCCCGCCCGTGCGCTTGCCCAGGGCGTCCACCAGCACCCGCACGGCCACGCCCTCGCGCGCCTTGGCTGCCAGGGCCGCGGCAAATTCCCGCCCCACCCGGCTGTCCGCGAAGAGGTACAACTCCACGTTCACGCTGTGCCGGGCGCCGCGGATGGCCTCGAGCATGGCCGGGAAAAACGCGTCCCCGTTGTTGAGCAACTCCGCGCGATTGCCGCCCACCAGGCCGCCGTCCTGCGCCTGCAACACCCGCACAAACGCCGGGTCCGCCACGCCGTAGGCCGGCGCGTAGTGGTACGCCATGCGCTTGGCGTGCGAGGTGGCGCAGCCCGTTGCGCCCACCGCCAGCAGGCCGCACCACAACCCGACCCAACTCGCGGCCGGGCAACGGCGCTTCGCCGTCGCATCGGGCCACCGGCCGGGGGACACGCGGGCAGTGGAGAACGTGACCAGCACGCGCGCAGTTAAGAAAGGCCCGCCGCGCCAAGGCAACTCCAAAGCCCGCTCACCCCACCGCCGTTGCCCCGCCGCGCGCGGGCTGCACGCTTGCCGCTGGCCCGCCCCGCTCGCCATACTGCGCCGGTGCTGGACATCAAACTGATCCGCGACCAACCCGAACTGGTCCGCGCCCGCCTGGCCAGCCGCGGCTCCGGCGAGGAGGCCCGGCTCGACGAACTCCGGGCCCTGGACGAGCAACGCCGCCATTTGCTGGCCGAGGTCGAGTCCCTCAAGGCCGCCCGCAACCGCCTGGCCCGGGACATCGGCGCGTTGATGAGCCAGAAAAAAACCGCCGAGGCCGACGCCAAAAAGGCCGAGTCCCGCCAACTGGGCGAGCGCATTCCGGAACTGGACCGGCAGATCGCCGAGCTCGAGGCCCGGCGCGATGCCCTGCTCCTGCGCCTGCCAAACCTCCCCCACCCCAGCGTGCCGCGTGGCACTTCGGCCGCCGACAACCCGGTGGTGCGCGTCTGGGGACAAAAACCCGAATTCGCCTTTCCGCCCCGGACACACGTGGACCTCTGCCAGGCGCTGGGGCTGGTGGATTTCGAGCGCGGCGCCAAGCTCTCCGGCAGCGGTTTTCTGCTCTACACCGGCTGGGGCGCGCGGCTGGAACGGGCGCTGATCCAACTCCTGCTCGACCTCCACGTCCACGAGCACGGCTACATCGAGGTCTCCCCGCCGTACATCGTCAGCCGCGACGTCATGGTGGGCGTGGGCCAGTTCCCGAAGTTCGAGGACCAGGCCTACGCGGTGCAGGAGGGACTCGACGCTTCCACGCTGGGCAAGTTGTACCTCCTGCCCACCGCCGAGGCGCCCGTGGCCAACATCCACCGCGAAGAACTGCTCCGCGAGACGCAACTCCCGCTGCGCTACGTGGCCTACTCGCCCTGTTTTCGGGCCGAGGCCGGCGCGGCCGGCGTGGGCACCCGCGGCATGATCCGCGTGCACCAGTTCGACAAGGTCGAGCTGATCCAAGTGGTGAAACCCGAGGACGGCTACGCGGCGCACGAGCAGATGGTCACCCATGCGGAGCGGGTGCTCCGGTTGCTCGGGTTGCACTACCGGGTGGTGCTGTTGTGCACCGGCGACCTGGGCTTCGCCAGCGCCAAGACCTACGACCTCGAGGTCTGGGCCCCGGGCCAGGGCGCGTACCTCGAGGTGTCCAGCGTCTCCAACTGCGAGGACTTCCAGGCGCGGCGCATGAACCTGCGCTTCAAGCGCGCCAGCGACGGCCAGAACGTCTTCCCGCACGTGCTCAACGGCAGCGGCACCGCGCTGGCCCGGCTCTTCGTGGCCCTGGTGGAAACCTGCCAGCAGGCCGACGGCAGCCTGCTCCTGCCCGAGCCGCTCCGACCCTACCTGCGCGCCGAACGCATCCCGGCCTGACGCGCCGTCCATGCCCCCGCCCCACCCCGCCGCCGCCCGGACCACCACCGGCCCCGCCGCTCCGCGTCCCCGCGGCTTGCGTCGCGCCGTCCGTTCCGACCCGCCGCCGTTGCGCGTGCTGCTAGCCAGCAGCGAGGTCGAGCCTTATGCCAAGACCGGCGGCCTGGCCGACATGACCGCCGCGTTGGGCAAATACCTGGCCCGGGCCGGCCACCAGGTGGGCATCGTCACCCCCTTGCACCGCGGAATGCCCCCCGCCCTGGCGAAAACCCTGCAACCTTTCGATTGGAGCCTGGACCTGCCGCTGGGCGCCACGGCGCACCATGCCGGCGTAAAGATCGCCCGGCCCGAGCCGAACCTGACGCTCTACTTCGTGGACGCGCCGCAGTTCTACGACCGGGCCGGCCTGTACCTCGACCCCGCGAGCAAATCCGACTACTGGGACAACGCCGAGCGGTACATCTTCCTGAGCAAGGCGGTGGTGAACCTGGCCCGGTACCTGCCCTGGAAGCCGGAACTGATCCACGTCCATGACTGGCACACGGCGATTGTCCCGCTGCTGGTCCGGCATCAGGCCTGGCACGAAGGTTGGTTCGACGCACCCCGGACCGTGTTGACCATCCACAACCTCGCCCCTCAGGGCCGTTGCCACGCCTCGAAGTTCGCCCTGACCAACCTGCCGGCCTACTACTTCCACCCCGATGCCGCCGAGTTTTGGGGCGACTTCAACCCGCTCAAGGCCGGCGTGGTTTTCGCCGATGCCATCACCACCGTCAGCCCCACCTACGCCCGGGAAATCCTCACCCCAGAATACGGCGAAGGGCTCGACGGCCTGTTGCGCCAACGCCAATCCGTGCTCACCGGCATCCTCAACGGCGTGGACTATGAGGAATGGCGCACCGTGGGCAACCCGCACCTGCCCGCGCCGTACAGCGTGGAAGACCTCGCCGGCAAGGCCGCCAACAAGGCCGCGCTCCAGGCTGACCTGAGCCTGCCCGTGCGCGCGGACCTGCCGCTCTTCGGCACCATCAGCCGCCTCGAGACCCAGAAGGGCGTGGACCTCATCCTCGCGGCGCTCGAGGAGATGCTCGCCACCGGGCTGCAATACGTGCTGCTCGGCACCGGGCGGGCGGACTTCGAGGCCGGCTTCCGCGCGCTGGCGGCGCGTTTCCCTCGGCAGGTGGCCGTGCGCATCGGCTACGATCGCACCCTGGCCCACCGCATCGAGGCCGCGTGCGACTTTTACCTCATGCCCTCGCGCTTCGAGCCCTGCGGCTTGAACCAGATGTACAGCCTGCGCTACGGCGCGGTGCCGGTCGTCCGCGCCACCGGCGGTTTGCAGGATTCGGTGACCGATCTGCGCGAAGACGCCCTGCGCGCCGACGGCATCAAGTTCCAGGCCCCCACCGCCGCCGCGCTGGCCAAGGCCATTCGCAAGGCCCTCGCCCTGTGGCGCGAGCCGGCCCTGCTCGACCGCTACCGCCGTCAGGGCATGACCAAGGATTTCTCCTGGCAACGCAGCGTGGCCCAGTACGAGGCCCTCTACCGGCGCCTGCTGGGACACCAAGCCGATCCGCAGGGAGATTGAAGCCGGATTGACTCCACGCTCCGGACCGGCGCGCAGGCGCCGATTTTGGCGCAACCGGCGCACGCCAATCCGGTCCAAGCGCCCGACCGGCCACGCCGCTTCAGCTCAGCCAGAAGCTGAAGTACAGGTACATCCCGGCCACCAGCGCCAGAATCACTCCGGCCAGGACCTTGTTGGTCGTGTCCCAACTGCGCCGGATTTCCTCGGCGGCTTCTTGGTGGATCGAGCCGTAGGTCAGGCCGCGAATCTTTTCTTCCGGCGGCGGCGGGGTCAGCAGCGAGGCCACGACAATGATGACCGCGCTGGCCGCGAAGAGCAGGCCGGTCGCGTAGAGGAAGTTGAAGTCGCCGATGGCCGCCAACCAGGCGGGGTGCTCGATCTTGCCCTTCCCGAAGAAGGCCTGGATGGTGAGTTTGATCATGCCCAGCACAAACCCCGCCGCCAGACCCCACGTGGCGCCGTGTGAGTTGACGCGTTTCCAGAACAGGCCCAGGAAAAACACCGCCGTGATGGGCGGCGCCAGATACCCCTGCACACTTTGCAGGTACTGGTACAGGCCGCCGCCCGAAATGCGGGCCATGACCGGAATCCAGATGATGCCCAGCAGCACCACCGTGGCCGTGGCGATCCGGCCCACCGTGAGCAGGTGACGCTCGCTCTGGCCGGGCCGGAGCTTTTCGTAAATGTCCACGGTGAAGAGCGAGGCGCTCGAGTTGAACAACGAGGCCAGCGAGCTCATCAGCGCCGCCAGCAGACAGGCCACAATGAGCCCCCGGATGCCCGCCGGCAAAAGCAGCCGCACCAGCGTGGGAAACACCTGGTCCCCGTCAATGTCCGCCGAGCCGGGTTTGAACGGCAGTTGAATGATACCCTTCTGGTGCAACGCCCAGCCGATCATGCCCGGCACCAGAAAGATCAACACCGGCCACACCTTGAGCAGGCCGCCGAACAGCGCGCCCCGCCGCGCCGTGGCCAGGTCGCGCGCCGAGAGCGCGCGCTGCACGATGTACTGGTCCGTGCACCAGTACCACAGCCCCACAATCGGCGAGGCGATGAGGATCCCCAGCCAGGGGAAGCCCGGGTCGGAGAGCGGCCGCCACAGGGCGAAGTGGGCCGCGTTGGCCTTGCACGTGGCCACCAGCTCGCCCCAGCCGCCCAGCTTGGACAGCCCGATGGTGGTGATGACCGCCGAGCCGAACAGGATGATCACCGCCTGCGGCGTGGCCGTGGACATGATCGCCCGCATCCCGCCAAAGACCGTGTACACGCCGGTGACGATCACCGTGGTGAAGGCGCCGATCCAAAACGCGTTCAGCGTCTGCCCGCCCAGCGTCAGCGAGATGTCCGGCAACAGCGCCTGAAACACGATCGCCCCCGCGTACACCGTGACGCTGACCTTGGTGAAGACGTAAGCCACCAGCGACACGCACGAGAGAATCCAGCGCGTGCGGGCGCTGAACCGCTTCTCCAGAAACTCGGGGATCGTCTGCACGCCGGCCTTGTAGTAAAAGGGCACGAACAGCCCGGCCAGCACCACCAGACACCAGGCGTGCAGTTCCCAGTGCGCCATCGCCATGCCGGTGGACGCCCCCTGCCCTGCCAGCCCGACGATGTGTTCGGAGCCGATGTTCGAGGTGAAGATCGAGGCGCCGATGACCACCCAGCCGGCGTTCCGCCCGGCCAGGAAGTAGTCAATGCTGTCGCGCTGGTGACGGCCATACCACCAGGCCACCCAGCCGATGACGACGAAATAGAGGGCGATGACAATCCAGTCCAGCCAGTGCATGTGTGTGAAGGGTTGCGCGGGTTAAGGTGACCGGAGGGTGACGAGATTCGCCGTCCGGGCAAGGACTCGAGGGAGCCGCCACGGGCAAGGCACCGGCGCGCCGGCCAAGCCGGCCGGACGCGTGGAAAAGGCAAACCGGTTCATGCGCGTGACGTACTTTACTGAACAAGGCTAACGAAATCCGCCCCCCACCGGTCAAGCCCGCTTTGCCGCCGGCGCGGTTTTCCCCAACCGGCCGCTCAGGGCAACTCCGCCGCCACCGTCACTTCCCGCGCCCCCGCCGGGACCGCCGCGGTCGTTTCCCGCCCGCCCGGCCAACGCACCTGGATGGCCGACGCCGCCGCGGGTGTGGCCAGCACCGGCATGGCGCTGTCTTGCGACCACCAGCCCGACCCGGCGCGAATCTCCCGGGCCGGCCCGAGCCGCTCGCCCCAGCGCGCGCGCACCACCGCGCCAATCCCGGGCCGGTTCCCCGGCGGACCTTGCAGGCGCACCCGCAATCCGGGGCGCGCGCCAACGTTGCGAAACAGCCGCGTCTGATTGCCGTTTTGCGTGACGACCAGGTCCGCCCGGCCGTCGCCGTCGAAATCCGCCACCGCGCACCCGCGCTGCTCGCCATACACGGCCAGGCCGCTGGCCTGACCGGGCATCGGCGCCAGGCCGCCGCGGCCGTCGCCGCGCAAGAGCAACCCGCGTCCGGCGTCGTAGCGCCAGTGGTCCGGCGGCACGGCAAAAAAGTTCTGGCTCAGAAACAGGTCCTCGGCGCCGTCGCCATCGAAGTCCGCCACGCACACGCCGAAGGCTGGCGCCCACTGGGCCTCGGGCGGCAGCGGCCGCGCCTCGAAATGGTCGCCGCGGTTGAGCAACACCAGACTGGCCAAGGTGCGGGCCTCAAGCCGGCCGGCGCGTTCGTAGCGTTCGCCGAGCAGGTCCCGGACACCGGACCTGCCGTAGCGCTCGTAAGTCGGCGTCACGTCGGCGAGGAACGGCAGCGCCGCCCGGAGCGTTTGCAGCCCGCGCAGCGGCACCTCCCGGCCGAGTTCCTCGTTCCAGGCCGCCTCGATCAGGTCGAGCGTGCCGTTGTCATCGAAGTCGCCGAAGTACAGCCGCAGCGGGTGCGCCGGGCTCGGACGGTGGAAGGTGTTCCAGCCCCAGTTGGCCACGACCAGATCAAGGCGACCATCGCCGTCCAGGTCGCCGGCCGCCACGCCCTGCCACCAGCCGGTCAGGTCGCCCAACGAGGCCGCGGGCGGGGCATCGGGCGGTCCGCCCCGCAGCGGAGGGTCCCAGCCAACCAATTGGCCGTGGTCGTTGCGAAACAGGCGCACCGGCCCCCACTCGCACGCCAGCACCAACTCAGGCCAACCATCGCCGGTCAGGTCGCTGAACAAGGCGCCGGTCACCAAGCCGACGCGCTCGAGGAGCCGGCTGGCCGCCTCGTCCCTGACCCATCGGCCGTTTTCCTGACGGAAGAGCCAGGCCGAGGCCGGCTCGGGGTAACGTTCCCCGGTGCATCGCCCCGCGACCAGGAGGTCCAGATCTCCATCCGCGTCCACATCCGCCAGCGCCAGCGCGCCCGCGCTCCAAGCCGCGGGCGGCAACGAATCGTCCATGCGGCCGGTGGCCAATTCGTACTGGCGCGCCACGGGGCCGATCTCGAGCGCGTCCTCGTAATTGGCCGAGCCGGCCACGAGCACCACGTCCCCGGGTCCGCGCGGCCAGGCCAGGACCGTGGTTTGATCGCGTGTGACCGCGTGGTGCACCGGCGGCGGCCGGCTGCGCGTGAAGCCGCCGCGGCCGTCGTTCAAATACAGGGCGAGCGTGCCCCCGTTGCCGCTGGCGAGGATCAGGTCGTCGGCGCCATCGCCGTTGACGTCCGCCCAGGTCGCACCCGGGCCGAGCTGACTGAGCTTGCGCGGCAAGAGCGGCTGGCGGGCGAAGTCGTCGAAGGTGTTCTCTTCGTGCCGGTGGCCGAGCCGGTCACTCGCGTCCGCGAAAAGCGGCGGTGGCGGTGCGGACGTGTCGGGCGAGGCCTGGGCCGAAGAATTGGCGGCGGCTTCGTCCACTTCGATCACGTGGTTGGCAGGCACGTTGGTTACCATACTGCGGGCGCCGGAGCGCCACGTGACCTCGAGCCGCAGGCGGTTGGTGGCACGGCCGGCGGCGAAGACGCGCTGCAGTTCACTGGCCGAAAGGTAGTGCCCACCGGCGATCATTTCCTGGGTTTGCCGGACCGGACCGCCTTCGACCGCGAGCCGGGCGCCGATGCCGCCGGTATTGGGCGGGCGGCCGCGCAGGCGCACCGCCAGACGGGGCGCGGTGGTTTCGTTGCGGTACAGGCCAGCCACGCCGTTGAGGTTGTTGATGGCCAGGTCCGGGTCGCCGTCGTTGTCCAGGTCGGCCAGGGCCTGGCCTTGAGAGACCCCGGGCGTGGCGTAGCCCCACGCCTCGCTCACCTCCTCGAAGGTGAGGTCGCCGCGGTTGCGAAAGGCGACGTTCGGCGTGGCCAATGGGGGAAAGAGCCGGCCCAGCTCGAGCATCTGCCGGCGGCTCATGTCCTGGCGCAAGCGCGCGGCGCGCACCTGGTCGGCGATGTCACCGTTCATGGCGTCGCGTTCGTGGCCGGTGGTGACCAGAAGGTCCTCGTAGCCGTCCAGGTCCACGTCCACGAACACCGGGCACCAGGTCCATTCGGAGGCGGCCACGCAGGCGAAGCGTCCCAGCTCGGCGTAAGTGCCGTCCCCGCGATTGAGCTGAAGGACATTGCGCAGGTACTGCGGGCGGTCGTCCACGCGCCCGACCTCGAGCACCACGGGCACCAGGTCCCCTACCTGCACCATGCGCCGGAGGTGCGAGCGGCTGAGCATATCGCTCACGAACACGTCGTCGAGCCCGTCCCGGTTCACGTCCGCCACGTCCAGACCCATCGAGAACATGGACGTGGTGCGCAGGGCCAGCCGGGGCGCCAGGCGGAAGCGGCCGCGGCCGTCGTTGAGCCAAAACCGGTCCGGCGGGCTGAAGTCGCTGCATGTGTAGAGGTCCGGGGCGCCGTCGCCGTTGAAGTCGCGCAACAGGACTGACAGCGACCAATCGTAGGGCGGGCGGCTCAGCGGCCGGCCGTCTTCGTCCAAAAAAGCCCCGCCGGTCCAGGAGACCACCATAAAGTCGGCGCGGCCGTCGTTGAGGTAGAACGCGTCCGGCTCGCCGAACTCGGTCACGCGACCCTGGGCGTCCACGGAGTAACGGCCCTCGAGGTCCGGCTCGGTCACCGGGCGGTCGTTGACGTGGGTGATCACGGGCCGGCCGTCCACGACGTTCACGCGGAACTTGGTGCCGGGCATGTCGCGCAGCGTCGTGGCGCGGTAATTGGCCACGTACAGGTCCAGGTCGCCGTCGCCGTCCACATCGGCCAGGGCCAGGGAATGCCCGGCGCGGCCGGGGTTCAGCGTGGCGTGCGGGGTGAAGCTGCCGCGGCCGTCGTTGAGGAAAACGCGCGTGCCCGCGCCGATGGTGTTGACCGCCAGGTCCAGGTCGGCGTCGCCGTCCAGGTCGGCAAAGGCCGCGCCCGTGCAATCCAGGCCGGGGCAATCCACACCGGCCCGGGCGGCGATGTCCTCGAAGCGCCAGTCGCCCTGGTTGCGATAAAGCGCGTTGGGCGCATCCAGCCCGCAAAAATACAGGTCGCAACAGCCATCGCCGTCCGCATCGCCGGCGGCCACGCCCGAGCCATTGAAGTAAATCTGGTTGGTGACGCTGCGGGCCGGGTCGAGCCGGTTGGTGAAGGTGACGCCGGTTTGCGCGGGCGGCAGCAACGTGAATCCCACGGCGCGGGCGCCGGACGCCGGCTGCACCGGCCGGGCGCGGTAACCCGGCGCTTCCCGCCACGAAAGGCTTGGGGCGGCGGTGACGGTCGGGCCGACCGCGAGGGCCAGGGCGGTCAGGTAAGGTCCGCGCAGCATGGGAGTCCCCACAAGCCGGGCCGCGCCCGGTTTGTCAACTGCTTTGCGAGGCAGCACCGGATGAAGCTCGCCGGCACGGGCGGAGCGCCGGGTGGACCCGTGGTTCGGGAGCAAAAAAGGCCGGGCTTTCGCCCGGCCTTGCGAGTTGCACAGCCGTTGCGGTTCAACGGCGAATCCGGCCGAAGAGCATTTGCTCGGTCGGCGTGAAGGTGTACGGGCTGGTGGCCCCGGTCACGTCCACCCACGGCCCGGTCACGCTCGGCGCCGCCTGCAGCGTGCCGCCGCCGGACCAGGTCACCGTGATGGTGCCGTTGGCGTTGCGCACGATGCTTTGGAACCTCGGCGGCTCTTCGGCGGCGCCCGGAACGAGCACGAAGTAGTCGAAGTCACCGCTGTCCATCGTGAAGCGGAAGGTGTGCTCGCCGCCCAGGGCCAGGACCTTGGGCGCGCCCGTGCCGGTCTCGGTGAGCGGGACCAGGTTGTTGGCGCCCCAGCCGCCGCTGCCCGGCGCGCGGAACAGCCCCAGCGGCTGGACGGTCTGGCTGGCGGTGCCCTTGCCCGCCGTCACCAGGCCCAGGCTGGCGCGGAGTTGGTCCGCGTCCAGGCCGTCGTAAGAGAGCGCGGCATAGACCGTGTAGTTGCCCGCCGGGATGTTGCGGGTGTAGTTGCCCCAATCGGTGGCGGCCACCCAACCAATCTTGTAGTTGGTGGTCACATCCCAGAGGCCACGGGCCCGGCCCAAGCGACCGCCCAGGTTGTCGTTCATGTTGACGTTGTTGGGCCCCTGGTCCGGACGGTACAGGTCCGAGTCGTTGCCGTCCTCGTTGTGGTAATCCACGTCCAGCGTCGCGGCCAGGCCGTTGTACGCCCCGCCCAGGTAGGGCATGACGCTGGCGGCCGGCACGGACCTGCCGGACTCGTAGTCGTAGTCTTCGGCTTCAATCACAAACATGCCGGGCGCGCCGACCGGATAGGCGCGGAAGCTGGCGTTCAACTCCTGCCGCGCTCCGGCGCTGTCGCTGAAGGCCAACTTGTAGGTGTGCGCGCTGTCGGGCACGAAGAGCGCCGACGGCTGGTAGCTCACGGTGGTGCGGTCGGCGTTCTTGGTGACGACCGGGGTGACCGCCCGGCCGTCGAGCTCGAGCTGGATGCTGCCCGGGTTGACCGTGGTCGAGAAGTCCTCGATCACGAACTCGAGCTTCGCGTTGAGGTTGACGATGTCGCCGTTGGCCGGCGTGGCCGACTTGATCTGCGGCGGGACATTCGCCGCCGGGAAGAGCACGAACCAGTCGAAGTCGCCCGCCTCGCTGGTGATGCGCAACGTGGTCGGCGCCGAACCGGTGATCTTGAAGGCGGCGTCAGAGCCGTCGGCGGCTTTCAAGGGCACCAGGCTGTTCACGCCCCAGCCACCGCTCCCGCGGCCGCGGAATTGGCCGAGGGATTCGAGGGTCTGGTTCTCGGTGCCGACGCCGGCGGTCACGCGGTGCAGGTTGGCTCGCATCGAGTCCGGGTTGGTGTCGGCAATCGAGAGAGCCGCCAGGGCTTTGTAAACGCCTGGCGGGATTTGGCGGGTGTAGTTCCACCACTGGTTGCCGCCGGCCCAACCGATGCGGTAGTTGGTGATCACGTCCACATCGCCCGGACGGTCGTTGCTGTATCGGTTGCCGTTGCTCGAGGTGACATTGACGTGCCGAGGACGCTGGTCGGTGCGGTAGGTGTAGTCAATGCCCGCGTCGCTGTCCGGGTTGTTGTTGTTGGAGTTGTAATCCACGTTGTACACCGCCACCAGACCTTCGTAGGCCGCGCCGGTGTAAGGCATGACGCTGGCCGCGGCCACGTGCCTGCCGCGCTCATAGTCGAAGTCCTCGGCCTCAATCCAGAACGAACCCGGCATCGGGAGGTCGTCCGGCTCGGCCGGCTTGACGGTGAAGGTGAAGGTGTGGGTCCAAGTGGTCGGCGGAGTGGTGCTTTCCACCCAGATGAGCTGGCCGGTATGGACCGACCCGAACTCGAAGTCCTTGGACGGCGTGTACGAAACCGTGTTGCCGCCCGTGGCGACCTCCGCCCCGTCCAGGATCAGCCGCGTCTGGCCGGCCACGACGGAGGTGGTCCCGTTGACCAGTTCGGCCTTGATGGTGGGACGGCGATCGGCGGCGGTGAAGCCGTTGGCCGGGAGGAAGGTTTTCACGTAGGCCCGGCCGTTGGCGGTGCGGAAGGCTTTGACCGCCTTCGTCCCCGCGCCGTTGACGAGGGTCTTCTCGCCGGTGGTCAGGTCCACGGTGTACCACTCGACGTTGGCGCCACCCTGGCCTTCCCACCACAGCAGGCGCACCGGGTAGTGGCCGGATTCGGCCACGTAGAAGTCAAACACGGTGTCCGCCGCGCCGCGGCCACCGTCGAAGGCGCCCAGGACCAGGCCGAAGACCTCGCCCACGCCCGGTGCTACGGAGAGCTTGAAGCCGTCGTCGCTATTAACGCCCATGCGATAGGCGCCCTTGTTTAACTGGAGATAGGTGAGTACTTCCACCGTGATGTTGTTGTCCGCGGCACCGTTTCGACCGCCCGGGCCGGGATCGAAACCCAAGCCCGGAATGCCCGGGATGTAGTCATTGGGCACGGGCGCCGCCGCCGGCAGAGCGCTGTTGAAGTTATCCGGGCCGTCTTCCGGCGTGACGTCAATGTCGCCCCCGGCCTGGTCCCAGTTGACCTGGGTGACGTTGTCCGTGCTCAGCGCGGCGACGTTGGCATAAGGCTGGCCGGTCCCGGCGTCCACAAAGCCGCGCGCCCACTGCTGCTCGGCGCTGCCGATCGAGTTTTCGTCCACGCCGGTGCGGACAAAGTCAATCTGGTACACGTTGGCCACCATGCCCGGGTTCGAGGCGCTGGCCACGCGGTAATCCGCCGGGATGGCCACGTACTGCGCCACGAAATTGTGGGTCGAGGTGACGGTCACGCCCGCGTTGTCCTGAAACTCCACGTCCACCTTGTGGCTACTGCCCACCGGGAAGGGATCGGCCTGGGTATAAATCACCGTGGTAACCGCCCCCACCTTGTTGACCGAGGCCGGCAGCACGGCGCTGTTGTCGAGCTTGAGCTTGACGCTCGAGGGAACCACCTGCGACTCGGCGTCGGTGATTTCGATGCGGAAGCCCACCGGGTTGGGATCAAAGCGGTTCACCCGCGGCACGGTGATCCGGGTGGTGCGCACCTGGAACAGGAACAGCCGGTTCTTGGCGTCGGGCGGGTTGGCGGCATTGATGTTGCCGGTCTCCGGGGAGAAGGCGAAGCCGACATAAAGCTTGGGGTTCCACGGGCCGGGATCGTCCACGGTGCGTTCGGCCATCTGCACCCAGTCCAAACCGTCGTCACTGCGGTAAGTGAAGATCGTATCGCCTTCGCGTCGCATCCGGAGCCAGGCGTTGGGCCACTGGGGCGTGCCGCCGGCGGTGCTGGCGGTCTCGCCACCCACTAAGCTGCGGAAGTGCGACTCAAACTGATTGTTGGCCGTCACAATGCCGGCGCCGGCGTTGTTGTAGCACTTGGCCGGATTGGCGTGCACCCCGCAGTAACGGCTGGCCGTGGTGTCTTGGACGGCGCCGCTCTCCCCGGCGTTGAGGTCTTCGCGCGCCATGATGCCGGCGCGACCCCAGCGGCTCGAGAAGTCGGTAAATTCGCCGCGCGCCTCAAACTCGAAGTCGCCCGTGACCTCCTTGTACACGAACGTGGTCTGGTCCTCGTCCGACCACTGGGTCACGCCGGAGCTGTAGATGTCAAACCCGTTGGTGTTGATCGCAATGACCTTGCCGGGGATGGGGTGAACGCCGATGTCCACCCACGAGTACCCCGAGTCCCGGAAATTCATCACGGTCGGGGCGATGGTGTTGCCCTCGGTGTCCTTGATGTTTTGGATCGTGACGCTGGCGGCGGCGTTGGGCGCCAGCCCCGTCACGGTGAGCACCACGCATTCGTTGTCAAACACCCGGCCGAAGGGCGCCGGGTTTTGTTGCACGTCTTGCAGGTTGGAACCGGGCAGGCCGGTCATGAGGGATGCCCCGGTGACGGTGATGCCGCCGGAGAAAGTGTAGTTGGCCGGGTTGGTGCCGGTGGTCGCATCCACCGGTTTCGAGAACACCACGGTGACCTGAGTCTCCGTGCCGTGTCGGACCGAGCCGACGGATTTGACTTTGAAGTCCTGGGCGGAAGCGGCCCAGACGCATGCCAGCAGACTAACTCCGAGGAGACGAAGTGTTGTGAGGGTTTGCATGGATGTTATCTTGCCAGCCCCGGCCGCCTTGGCAAGACTTTTGTGGTAAAATTTTTCGGTACCCTTTGAGCAGGCATCCAGCCCCGGAGATTTCACCAACCTTAAGTCTCTTCAACGGGCGATCACCGTGCCGTCCCCCCGAACTTCGACCGCGCGTGCGTCCGCCGGCAGGCGCAGCGTCACCGGCTCCGCCCGCCCCGGCCAATGCACCTGCACCTGCGTGGCCGCCCCCGCAAACGCCGGCACCACCACCGCCGCGTCCTGCGACCAATACCCCGCCCCGCCGTGCAACTCCCGCGCCGGCCCCCACCGCGTCCCGTCCCCCAGCCGCACCACCGCCCCCCAACCCGCCGGGTTGCCCGGCGGCCCCGCCAACCGCACCCGCAGCCCCGGCCGCGCCTGCCGGTTCCGGTACAGCCGCGTCGCCGCCCCGTTCTGGGTCACCACCAGGTCCGGCCGCCCGTCGTGGTCGAAATCCGCCACCGCGCAGCCGCGCTGCTCGCCGTAGATTTTGAGGCCGCTGATCTGCCCCGGCACCGGCGCCAGGCCGCCGCGACCGTCTCCGCGCAAGAGCAACCCGCGCCCGGCATCCTGCCGCACGTCCATCGGATGCACGGCGAAAAAGTTCTGACTCAGGAACACGTCCTCGGCGCCGTCGCCGTCGAAATCTGCCACGCACACGCCGAAGGCCGGCGCCCACTGGGCTTCGGCCGGCAGCGGCCGCGCCTCGAAGTGGTCGCCGCGATTCAGAAACAGGGTGCTCGCCAAGTGACCGGCTTCCTTGTGGCGCGCGCGGGGCATGGCGTCTGCCAACACGTCGCTCACCGTTGCCCGACCGAACGCGGCGAACGTGGGGAAGCGCCCGCGCAACAACGGCAGGGCCGCGCTCAAGGTGCCCAGGTCCTGCCACGGCACTACGCGGCCCGTGCGGGGATCGTGGTAAGCGGCCAGGATGTCCAACGTGCCGCTCTCGTCGAAATCGCCGTAGTACAGCCGCAGCGGCCGCTCGGGCGTGGCGCGGGCCGGGTCGTTCCAACCCCAGTTGCCCGCCACCAGGTCCTGCCGGCCGTCGCCGTCGAAATCGCCCGTGTTCACCCCGGTCCAACGGCCCGTCCACCGGGCCAGCCCCCACGCGGCGGTGGCTTCCTCGAAGCGGCCGCGCCGGTTGAGGAAAAGCCGCACCGGGCCCCATTCGCACGCCAACACCAGATCAGGCCAAGCGTCGCCGTTTACATCGCTGAACACCGCGCCGTTCACCAGGCCCACCCGCTGCAGCGCGGCGGCGTTGGCCGGGTCCGGCTCCCAACGCTCGCCGACGCCGCGAAACAACCTCGAGTCCGCCGGCTCGGGATAACGCCCCGGCACCGCGCGCCCGCCGACGAACAGGTCCAGCACCCCGTCCCCGTCGTAATCCGCCAGCGCCAGCGGACCCGGGCTGGCCGACCCGCGCGGCACCTGCGACATCACGGCGGGTTCCGTCAACCGCACCGCCACCACCGCCGCCGGAACCTGACCTTCCAAGCTGGACACGCCCGCCAAGATTTGTGCTGGCCCCTCCGCCCGTGGCCGAATCAGAAGGCCGGTGTAATCGCCTGCCGCCGCCCACCCCGGACCAACCGGCGGGGCCGTGAAGCCGCCCTTGCCGTCGTTCAGGTACACGGCCAGCGGCCCGCCTTTGCCGCTGCCGATGACCAGGTCCTCCCAGCCATCCCCGTCGAGGTCGCCCCAAG
>CAYXPA010000006.1:0-65392 GCA_964466945.1 uncultured Verrucomicrobiota bacterium
CGTCCACCCGGCCGCGCCGCAGCGCGGCCCTACCGACAGCGCCGGCAAGCCGGCGTACTCCAGACGCTTCGCGACGGACCGGGGGCTCGAGCCGCGCGCCAGCGTATGGAGTGCGGCCGCTTGCTGCCGCTTTTTTCTGCGGGTGGAACGGCTTACCAAGCCGTCCTCGGCCTGCCTGCCCGCAGCCTGAAGGAGCGTTTCCCCTGCGCTGCGCTTGCCCTCTCAGGTTCAGCGGAGCTGCCGGGCGGGAAAAACGCCCGCACCGGCACCCGGCGGACGGTCACTGCTTGGGCTTGAGCAGCGGGTGCTTGTAGTGGCGCTTGACGCTCTTGCAGGAATCCAGCGACTGGCGGGCGTCGTCGTTTTCCCAGACCTCATCGAAGACCGGCCGGGTGGGGCGCCGGGGCAGGCGCCGCTCCTTGAGGATGGTGCCGTCGTCCTTGCACAAGATTTCGATGTACCGCGGCTCCTCCAGCGGCCGGAAGCGGTTCGACAAAATGACCAGGACCTTGCGCTGCATGGTGTGCTCGTGTGCCCGCGCGCTGCGAGGCTGCGGGCGGCGTGGAAATACACCGCGCCGCCCTAGCCGACAAGCCGGATTGACCCGCCGCAACCCGCGGAACTTTCCCAGCCCCGGTCGTCGGTGCCCGGCAACTAACCACAGGCATCCGGCGTCTGGCATCTGGCATCCGGTATCCGAACCCGCCCCACAGCGTCGGCAAGCCGGCCTGCCTGCGCCAAGCGAAGCACGGCAGGCAGGCGCACTCTAGCGAGGTAGGGCGCCGCTGCGCCGGCGCCGTAGCGCAGGTTTCCAACCTGCCGTACCGCCTACTTCCAGTCGGCAGACCGCCGGAATACCGCAGCGCCACGGAACACGCCCGCTTCTGCGGGTGGGAAACCCGCGATCCGGCAGACCACAGGTCCGCGCTACGCTGCCGGGCGGGCCGCCTGCCGCTCCCGACTCCCGCCGCCGGTATCCGATATCCGCCATCCGGCATCCGGCCTATGGCATCCGGTATCCGGTATCCGGTATCCGGCCTCCGTCATCCCCCCTTCTCACTCCTCCCTCCTCGCTTCTCACTCCTGACTGGGCAGGGCTCCGCTGCGCCGGCGCCCTACCCCGGCCGCGCCGCAGCGTGGCCGTACTGTGCGCCCAGCCTATGGGGTGCGGTACCTTGCCGCCGCGAGGAGGGAAGCCCGCGACCCAGGGCGGCGCGCCGTCGGTCAGGAGGCCGCCGGTTCGGCCGGCTTGGAGGCGGCCTTGAGCGCGGCCAGTTCTTTTTCGAGCTCGGCCAGGCGCCGGGCCATCTCCGGCAGGCGGTCCAAGAGCGCGTAGAGTCGTTTGGCCTGCGCGGCGGGACGGGCGGGGGACCCCAGCCAGACCTGGCCGGACGGCACGTGGTTGGTCACGCCGGACTGGGCGCCGATGACCGCGCGGTCGCCCACGTGGATGTGGCCCACCAGCCCGGCTTGGCCGGCCACGGTCACATAGTTGCCCAGGCGCGTGCTGCCGGCGATGCCGGCCTGCGAGATCAGCAGACAGTGCTGGCCGATGACCACGTTGTGGGCGATCTGCACCAGGTTGTCCACCTTCGTGCCCCGGCCGATCACCGTGGCGCCGAGCGCGCCGCGGTCCACCGTGACGTTCGCCCCCAGTTCGACATCGTCCTCGATGACCACGTGCCCGACCTGCGGCACTTTGCGGTGTTCGCCCCCGTCGAGCACGTAGCCAAAGCCGTCCGAGCCCACCACCACGCCGGCGTGCAGGCGCACCCGGCAGCCCACCTGCGTGCCCGCGTACAGCGTCACGCCGGGAAACAGCCGCGTGTCCGCGCCCACCTGACAGGCCGCGCCCACGTAATCGCCGGCCATGAGCACCACGCGCGGGCCGATCTGCGCGCGCTCCGCCACCACGCACAACGGGCCGATGTGCGCGGTGGGGTCCACGCGGGCGCCGGCCGCCACCACGGCGGTGGGGTGGATGCCCGGCGGAAATTCCGGTTCCGGGTAAAACCACGGCAGGATGCGGGCGAAGGCCACGCGCGCGTTGGGCACGCAGATGAGGGTTTTGCGCGAGGTCACTTCCCCGGCCACCAAGATGGCGGCCGCGGCGCTGGCCTCGGCGCGGGCCAGGTGTTTCGGGGTTTCGGCCCAGGTCAGGTCGCCCGGACCGGCGGCGTCGGCGGGGGCGAAGCCGGTGAGGGTGACGGTCGGGTCGCCCAGGACACGCCCCTCGAGGCGTTGGGCCAGTTCGGCGGCGGTGAAGGCGGGCATGGGAGCGGGCGCGGCGGCGGAGTTAAAGGCCGCGTTCGGAGACGATGCGGTTGGCCTCGTCCAGGACGATCACGCGCGGTTCCCAGCCGCGGGCGTCCACCTCCTCGACCAGGGCGAAGCTCATGATGGTGAGCACGTCGCCCGGCTGGCCGCGGTGGGCCACGGCGCCGTTGAGGATGATGTCGCCGCGGCCGCGCGGGCCGGGGATGGCGTAGGTCTCGAAGCGGGCGCCGTTGTTCATGTTGCCGCAGAGGATGCGCTCGTAAGGGCGCAGCCCGGCACGCTCGAGCAGGGCTTCGTCAATGGTCAGGCTGCCCTCGTAGTGGACGTTGGCGGCCGTGACGCGCGCGCGATGGATTTTCGACTTGAGCAGTTGGATCAGCATAACCGGCGGGCGGGTAGGCTCGCCGTGTGCCCAAATTCGCAAGCGGACGCGGCCAAGTCAACCATGCGCCGGGTCGCCCGCGGAGGAAGCCGGCCGGTCAGGCGGCGGGCGGCCGGAGGGGCGCCGCCTGGGCGGGCAGTTCGTTGAGGCTGCCGCGCCGGTAGCCCAGCAGGTCCAGCGTCACATGGGCGTAGCCCAGCTCTTGGAGCGCGGCGGCCACGCGCTGGGGCACGCCGTCGGCGAGGAATTTGCCCAATTCGCCGCGGCCCACCTCGATGCGGGCGAGGTGACCGGCCTGGAGTTCGTGATGCCGCACGCGCACGTCGTAGAAGCCCAGGTCGCGCAGGAGGTTTTCGGCGGCTTCGATCATGCGCAGCTTTTCCGGGCGGACGGCTTCGCCGTACGGGATGCGCGAGCTCAGGCAGGCCATTTGCGGCTTGTCGGCGGTGGGCAGGCCGAGCCGGGCGGAGAGGGCGCGAATGTCCGCCTTGGTCAGGCCGGCTTCGCGGAGCGGGGCGCGGACCTGGAATTCGGCGGCGGCCTGCGCGCCGGGACGGTGGTCGCCCGCGTCGCTGGCGTTTTCGCCGTAGGCGATGACGGCAAAGCCCTCGGCGCGGGCCAGCGGGACCAGTTCGCTGAACAGCTCGTGCTTGCAGAAATAACAGCGGTTTTGCGGGTTGGCGAGGTAGTCCGGGTTGAGGAACTCGCGGGTGCGGATGACCCGCACCGGGAAACCGAATTGCCGCGCCAGCTCGAGCGCCCCGGCCAGTTCGCGCCGCGGCAGGCTGAGCGAATCGGCGATGACCGCCAGCGCGCGCGCGCCCAGGGTTTGGTGCGCCACGTAAGCCAGGAAGACCGAGTCCACGCCGCCCGAGTAGGCCACCAGGCAGGAACCGTAGCCGCGCAGCAGCGCGCGCAATTTCTCCAACTTGGCTTCGACCACGGCGGCAAAGTGCCACGGGCGGGCGGGCTTGTCGAGCCGGGCCGCCGGGTTCAGGCGGGCGGCGCGCTCGCGGCCGGTTCGCCTGCCTCGGGCAATTCGGGCAGCGGCTCGCCGGTCAGGCGCACGACGCGGTTGGCGTAGCGGTGGAGGTGGCCTGTGGCCGTGTGGTAGGCCTGTTGGGCTTTCTCGAGGCTCTTGCCCACCTCCTCGAACTTGCGCTGGAAATGCGTGAAGCTCTGTTGAGCGGCGTTGAGTTGCTCGAGGGTTTTTTGCACGCCGCGGGCGAACTCGAACTGGCTGATGCTCATGGCCACGGCCTTGAGTGTGATGGCCAGGGTGTTGGGCGAGACCGGAAAGACCTTCAGCTTGTGCAGCGCCTCGCACAACTCGCCGTTGCGGATCACCTCGAAGTACAGCGTCTCGCTGGGCAGGAACATCAGCGCCAGGTCCGTGGTACGGTGCTCGGGGTGGATGTATTTGGCGGCGATCTCGCGCGCCTGCTCCTTGATGGTCCGGGCCAGTTGCTCGCGGGCGGCCTGGAGCGCCGCGGGGTCGCTGGTCTCGAAGAGCGGCAGCACCTGTTCGCGGTTGAACTTGCTGTCAATGGGCAGCCGGTAGTTCGGGAACCGGACCACCGCGTCCACCTTTTCCGGCGAGCCTGGCACGATCGCCACCTGTTCCTCGTAGGCGCCGGCCGGCAGGAAATCCGCCAGCAGCCGGCCCAGCTCGGCCTCGCCGAACTTGCCGCGCAGGTGCGGCAGCTTGAGCAGGGCGTTGAGCTCGTTGATGGACTGGCCCACCTGCCCGACGCTGCGTAACTGCTCCTCGGCCGCCCGCAGGTGTTCCTGCACCTTCTGGAAGTGCGCGAAGCCTTCCTGGAGGTTCTTCTCGAGCTTGGCCTGCACCTGCTCGCTGATGGCTCCCAGCCGGGCGTCCACGCTGGCCCGGATGGCCTCCAGGTTTTGCGCGGTGCGCTGCTCCAGCGCCGCGAAACGCTGCTCGAGCGCCCGGGTGGACTCGCCCAGCGCCTGGGCCAGCTCGCCCCGGGCCTGGCGCGCCGCCTGGGCCTGCGTCTCGCTGAGCTGATCGAACTTGGCGGCCAGCTTGTCGCCCACCTGGCCCAGACGCGCGTCGGTGCCGGCGCGCAACGCCTCGAATTTCTGCTCGAGCGCGGCCACCGCGGCGTCCAGCCGCCGCGCCTGCTCGCCGCGCCCCTCGCTCAACTGCCGCTCGACCCCGTCGCGCAGGGCCAGCGTCCCGGCCTGGAGCCGCTCGGCCAGGTCGGTGCGCAGGTCGCCCTTGACCTGTTCGAGGCGCGCGGCCATGTCGGTTTGGGCCCGCGTAAACGTGTCCGCGAGGTGGTTTTCCAGATCGCCGAGTCGCTGGTGCAATTCCTCCGGGATGGCCGCGCCCGGGCGGACGCGCCGCCAAACCAGCGCGGCCAGGCCGGCCAGCCCCAGGACCACCGTTGCGAGCAGGATGCCAAATTGCCAGTCGTGCATGGCGGGCATCGTGGGCGCCGGTCCGGCCCGGCCAAGGAAAATTTCCCGCGGTTGCCGGGGTGCCGGGTCCGCGGCCGCGAGGCGCCGGCCGTGGGCGAGGAAGCCGTGCCGCAAGCGACGCGCTTCACCTTCGGCATTGCACCGGCACCGGGACGGTCTAAAATCCGCCGGTTGAACGAACCCGGCACGCCGCCGGTGAAGGGAACGCGCCGGGTACGGCGCGGAGTCCCGGGGCGGTCGCGGGAATGTAGTATGTCGAGTCACGCCGCTGCGCCGCAGTACGAGCTGAAGTCGGACATTGCGCAGTTTTGCCTGCCGGTGTCCACGCGCGATCGGTACGCCAAGTACGCCTACGCCAACTCGTTGTTTTTGGCCGTGCTGATCATCGGCGTGGTGGGCATCGCCAAGACGCCGGTGATTTCCGAAAAACCCCTGCCCGAAGTGGCGGAGTTCATGCCGGTGGAACTCCCGCCGCCGCCGGACACCCCGCCGCCCGACCAACCCGAGCAAATCGAGGAAGCCCAGCCGGAGGTGCAGCCCGAGGCCTTCACGCCCATCGTCGTGGCGCCGGCCAACGCGAACGTGGCCTTCTCCGTGCCCGTGGAGGGTCCGGTGTTGGTGGCGCCTTCGGTGGCGATGGCCTCGGCCCCGCCTGCGGTGTTGCGCCGGCCCCCGCCGCCCTCGACCGCGCCGCCGCCCACCGTGGCGGTCATGCGCCTGAACCGCGGCAAGGGCGGGCCGCCGGGGGTGTTTCCCAATCCCCCCTTCATCCCCAACCTGCTCAAGTCCGGCGAGTCCGCCTCGCTGGAAATCTATCTGGAGGTGGACGCCGACGGCACCAAGACGGTGGTGGAAATCCGCCGCTCCTCTGGCATTCGGGAGCTGGATCAACGGGTCCTGCAACACGTCCGCACCCGCTGGCGGTTCGAGCCCATAGGCGAGCCACGGAAGTACACCTGGGAGTATGAAATGCGGGCCAATTGAAACCCATTCGGCGATGGACAGCCGGCCCGGACGCAACCTAAACTATCGCCTTTGCGCCGCAGGCAGTGATTCGGCAGCCTGACCCGAGCCGGCCGCGGCGAGAACCCGGAGCAAGTATGTTTGCAAACGTCGTCATCGAAATGTTCAAGGCCGGCGGGCCCATCATGTGGCCCATCTTGTTGACCGCCATCGTGGCGGTCTGCGTCATCGGCGAACGGACCATCTGGTGGATCATCCAGAGCGCGCGCCGGGACCCGGAGACGCTGGAAAAGGTCCTGGCCTGCATGGAGCGCGGTGACTTCGGCGAGGCCTCCCGCCTGGCCGCGGACTCGAAGGACCCGGTCATCCGCATGATCTGGCATGGCCTCAACCATGTGCATTACTCGCTCCAGGGCGCCCTTCAGGTGGCCGCGGGAGTCGAGTTGCGCCGGGCCGGCCGGTTTCTGACCGTGATGGACACCTTGGTGACCCTGGCGCCGTTGCTCGGGCTGCTGGGCACGGTGACCGGCTTGATGGGGACGTTTACGGCCATCGGCGACACCGAACTGGCCGTGCAAAAGGTCACCGGCGGCATCGGTGAAGCGCTCATCGCCACGATGTGCGGTCTGGCCATCGCCATCGTTTCCCTCATCCCGTACAACTACTACTCGAGCAAGACGGTTAAGCTCCAGTTCGAGCTGGAGACCGCGGCCACGAACGTCGAGGTCATGGTGCAGGCCGCCAAGCAGCGCAACGGGCAGGGCGCCCCCACCGTAGATCCGGCGGGCAAACCCGCGCCGGCCCTTGCCCACGCTTGAGCCCCGGAAGTGGGACCCAGCGCCCGAAACCCGCTCTCGCGAAGTCATGAAAATCGGCACCCCGCTGCCTCACAAAAAGGCGCGCATCGAGATCATCCCGCTGATTGACATCATGTTCTTCCTGCTGGCCTCCTTCATGATGGCGAGCCTGAGCATGATCCGCCTGCAGTCCATCAAGGTGGACCTGCCCACCGCCACCCAGGCCAAGCGCGACCTCAAGCCGGACATCCTGAACCTGGCCGTGGACAAACTCGGCGACGTGTACATCGAGAAGGAGCGCAAGACCCTGGCCGAGGCCTTCAGCTACATCTCGAACAAGTTCCAGGCCAACACCAACCTGCCCGTGTACATCAGCGGCGACAAGGACGCCTCACACGGGGCGGTGATTGCCGTCTTGGACATGGTGCGTCGGGCCGGGGTGCAGAAGGTCGCTTTCGCCATTTCCCCGCAGAGCGAAAGCAAGCCGTAAAGCGGCGCGCCAACGTTCCCGCACGGGCGGGTCGTAAAGGGAAGCCTCGGCCTCTCAAGATCACCCGAGGGAGAAACCTGATTTCGGGCGCTCGCCGTGGAGCCTGCGAGCGATTCGAGCGCGGGGTCTGACTCCTTCGGCGGTCACATCCGCCGTGTCCACTACTTGCGGGTGCCGCCGCTGCGTTGCTGCTGCTGCTGCTGCTCGGCGGCCGCCTGGATGGCTTCGTTGGCCTTTTTGACCTCCTCGACCAGCTTGTTGTACTCGCTGACGGCCTTGTTGTACTGCTCGGCCAGTTTCTTGTAAGCCTCGACCTGCTCGTCGCGCTGGGCCACGAGATTCTTGATCGTCTCGTTCTGGCGCGTGATCGCCTCGTTCTGTTTGTTGATGTTCTCGTTGGCCTGTTCGAGCGCCACCTTGTACTGCTCGACCTGGAGGTTTTTGGCATCGCGTTCCTCGATGGTTTTCTCGAGTTCGCGGGACAACTCGCGGATGCGCACCTCGTTGGTCTTGACCGTGTCCTCCAATTTGGCGCGGATGCCCTGGACGCGCTCCAGTTCCTGCTGCGTGTTGCGCAACGCCACCTGAAGGTCCTGGATCAGCACCTTGTTGGTGTGAATGTCGTTGGTGAGCTTGATCTTGTCCCGGGTGAGCTGGCTTTCGCGCTGCCATTGCACGAAGACCAGCACACACAGTGCTGTGGAGATCAAAACCGACAGGTTCAGTATGAGCTTGTTCATCGGCTGTCCCGGAAGCAGGTGGCTGACCCGGTACCGCGCGCGGAGTGGCGGGCCTGCCTTTCGCCTCGCCCACCGTGGCAGGCGAAAAAATGGTCGGGGCGGTGAGATTCGAACTCACGACCTCTTGTACCCGAAACAAGCGCGCTAGCCAGGCTACGCTACGCCCCGACCTTTGGCGGGTTAAAATTGCCGCGGCCGGCCCCGGATTGCAACGCCGAAGTTGGCCTCCCGCGCTGATGGGACCGCCCACCGGGCGCATGTACAAGCCGCCGCGTCGAGGCGGGATTCGGAATTGCCAGGGGGCGGCGGTTGTGCTGAGCTCAATCCGTCCGCCAAACGGGCATTGCCCATGAAAAGCCTCAAACCTGTTGGTCCCATGAATTCCGTGACCCCCGCGCCCCTGTCCCGCCGCGAATTCCTCGGTCAAACCGCCGTCCTCGCCGGCACGGCCCTGCTCGCGCCCCTGAGCGCGCGCGCCGCGGACACCCCCGGCAAACGCTCCCACGCCGACCAGGTCCCGCTGGGCAACACCGGGCTGCGGTGCAGTCGGCTGGGCATCGGCACCGGCAGCCACAGCGGCAACGTCCAAAAAGCCCTGGGCAAGGACGCCTTTGTGCGCCTGATCCATTACGCCTTCGACCACGGCATTACCTACATTGACTGCGCCCAGAGCTACGCGACCTTCGAGTGGATCGGCGACGCCATCAAAGGACTGCCCCGCGAGAAACTCTTCCTCCAGTCCAAGATTGGCGGGCAACCCGAGAAAATCCTCGAGGTCATTGACCGGCACCGCCGGGTCTTCGACACCGATTACGTGGACAGCCTGCTGGTTCACTGCATGGTCAAGGACCGCTGGACCGACGATTGGAAACGCATCCTGGACGGTTTCGACGAGGCCCAGCAGCGCCGCTGGATTCGCGTCAAGGGCGTTTCCTGTCACAGCCTGCCCGCCCTGCGCACCGCGGCCGACTCGCCCTGGCCGCAAATCCACCTGGTCCGTCTCAACCCCCAGGGCGCCCACCTGGACACCCCGGCCGAGACCTGGAACGCCCGCAGCGACGCCTCCCACCTCCCGCCCGTGGTCGAGCAACTCCGCCGCCTGCGCGCGCAGCACCGCGGCATCCTGGGCATGAAGCTGGTGGGCGATGGCGACTTCACCCGTCCGGAAGACCGCGAGGCGGCCATGCAATACGTCATGAAATCCGGTCTGGTGGACGCGGTGGTCATCGGCTTCAAAAGCCCTGCCGAGATTGACGAATCCATCGAGCGCATGAACCGCGCCCTGGCCGGGGCTTGAATCACCGGCTCCCCTGCGCCCGTCGCGGGACGCACCGTCCCCGCAGCCGGACTTGCCAAGGCCGTGCTCGTGGCGCTTTATTGGGGCGATGCACCGCACGACACGGCGGCGGGACTCCGAACCAAGGACTGCGAGCGGCGGGCAGCGACGCTCCTCCGCCGCGCCGGTTGACCATCCGCCAACCGTATCTCCCGTTGCCATCTCGCGCGGGAGCGCTTCAACTTTCCGCGTTTTATGAACCCCAAACTACTCATCATCACCGACCTTGGCTCCCTCAAGGCCTACCAACTGGGCACCACGCCCCGCGGCACCCCCCGGCTCGAACCGCTCGAAGAAATCGCCCTGACCGAGGCGCATCAACGCCTGGTGGACCGCGTGAGTGACCTGGCCGGACGCCGCGCCGCGCCGGCCCGCAACAACAACATGGCGGCCCCGGTGGGGGACGACCACAACCTCAAACTTGAAACCCGCCGCCGGCTTACCCGTGAAATCGCCGGCCACATCCTCCGCCTGGCCCGTCAGCATCCCGAGGCCAGCCTGTGGCTGGCGGCGCACAAAGCCATCAACCACCAGGTCTGCGACGCCCTGCCCAACGGCGTGCGCGAGCGCGTGGAGTTGAACCTTGCCCGCGACCTGGTCAAGGCCGACACCCGCGAGTTGCTCGCCGTCTTCGGGCCGTTGCTCAACCCCGTGCGCCCCGAAGCGCGGCCTCGGCGCTAAACCGCTTTCCCCACCCCGCCCATGCGCTGGTCCCTCAAGATCGCCCGCGTCGCCGGCATCGAAGTCCGGTTGCACCTCACCTTCCTGCTGTTCCTGGCTTGGATCGGCTTCAGCTACTACCAACTGGGCGGGGCGCCCGCCGCCACGCAGGGCGTGCTGTTCATCCTGGCCTTGTTCGGGTGCGTGCTGCTGCACGAGTTCGGCCACGCGCTGGCCGCGCGCGCCTTTGGGATTCACACGCCGGACATCACCCTGCTGCCCATCGGCGGGGTGGCCCGGCTCCAGCGCATGCCGGACAAGCCTTGGCAGGAACTGGTCGTGGCCGTGGCCGGCCCGCTCGTCAACGTCCTGATCGCCGCCGTCATGATCCTTGCCCTGAACCAGCGCCCGGCCTGGGACCCGCTCGAGCGCCTGAACCATCCGGGCACGGGGATGCTCTCCAAACTGGTGGCGGTCAACATCATGCTGGTGCTCTTCAACCTGATCCCGGCGTTTCCCATGGACGGCGGGCGCGTCCTGCGCTCGCTCCTGGCCATGTTCCTGCCCTACAGCCGCGCTACGCACATCGCCGCCACCATCGGCCAGGCGCTGGCCTTTGTCTTCGGCTTCATCGGCCTGTTCTCCAACCCGATGCTCATTTTCATCGCCTTCTTCATCTTCCTGGGCGCGCAGGCCGAGGCCTCCGTGGCCCACCTCAAGGACATCAGCCTGGGCGTGCCCGTGGCCGAGGCCATGATGACGCATCTGGTGCGCCTGCCCCCGCAGGCCACGTTGGATGACGCGGTCGAGGCCCTCTTGCGCACCGCCCAACACGAGTTCCCGGTCGTGGACGAGACCGACCGCATTCTGGGCGTGCTGACGCGCGACGACATGATCGCCGCGTTCAAAAAACACGGGCCGCGGGCGCCGGTGGTCGAATTCATGCGCCGGGACCTGCCGGTGGTCTCGGCCTACGACCCCTTCGAGGAGGCCTTTCGCGAAATGCAGGAATGCGGTTGCCCGGCCCTGCCGGTGGTGGACCGCACCGGGCGTTTCGTGGGCCTGATCACCCCGGAAAACGTCGGCGAAATGATGCTCGTGCGTTCGCTCCGTCCGCCCGCGGGCCGCCCGGCCTGGCGCCCGGTCGGGGCGTGAAATGCTGTCCGCTTGACCCCGTGAAACTCCCCCGAGTCACTGTGGACACCGCGGCTGAATTGTACGAGCCCAACCCGGCCGCCCTCTACACCCTCGAAGAAGTGGTCCGCCTCACGCACCTGCCCCGCCGGCAAATCGTGCGCTACTGCCAGTGCGGCCTGGTGGCCCCGGTCGCCGCGCCCGAGGCCGGCGGCTGGACCTTCAACGACGAGGGCCTCCGCCGCTTGCGCCGGCTCGACGCGCTGCGCCAAAGCTACGACGTCAACCTGCCGGCCTTGCGGCTCATCATGGAACTCATGGACGAAGTCGAGCGGCTGCGCCAGGAACTGCGCTTCTTGCGCGCGTTCTAGCCCCGCCACCGTGCTCGCGCCGCCACTGCCATGCCCGTCGAGTTCAAAGACTACTACGCCATCCTGGGCGTCCCGCGCGACGCCTCGGAGGAGGACATCAAGAAAGCCTTCCGCAAACTCGCCCGCCAGTACCACCCGGACGTGGCCCGCGACAAAAAGGCCGCCGAGGAGAAGTTCAAGGAGATCAACGAGGCCTACGAGGTCCTGAGCGACCCGGCCAAACGCAAAAAGTACGACACCCTCGGCGCCCAATGGCACGCCGGCGCGGGCTTCGAGCCGCCCCCCGGCTGGGAGTCGGCCCGCGGCGCGCGCTGGGCCAGCCCGGACGGTACACAGGCCTTCGAGTTCCACTTCGGCGGCACCGGCTTCAGCGACTTCTTCGAGCAGTTCTTTGGCCGGGGCGGACTCGATGACCTCCTGCGCCAGGCCCGGGCGGGCCGGGGCGCGGGGGCGCCGCCGGAAGACTTCGAGGAAACCGCCGCCGCAGGCCGGCGCGGGCAGGACATCGAGGGCGACCTCCTGGTCACACTCGAAGAGGCCTTCCACGGGGCGGTGCGCAGCATCTCCTTGCAGAAAACCGACCCCCGCACCGGCCGCACCGAGACGCACACGTTCAAAGTGCGCATCCCCGCCGGCGTGCAGGACGGCCAAACCATCCGCGTGCCCGGCAAGGGTGGGGAGGGCTATGGCGGCGGACCACCCGGCGACCTTTACCTGCGCGTGCGCCTGGCCGCTCACCCGTGGTTCCGCGCCCGCGGCAGCGACCTTTACTACGACCTGGACCTCGCCCCATGGGAGGCGGTTTTGGGGGCCACGGTCGAAATCCCCACCCTCGACGGCAAGGTCACCGTGCGCATCCCGCCCGGCACCTCCAGCGGCCGGCAACTCCGTGTGCGGGGTCGCGGCCTGCCGCGTGGCGCCGGTGAGCGGGGCGACCTGTACGTGGTGGTAAACCTCGAGGTGCCGGACCACCTCAGCGCCGAGGAACGGCACCTTTGGGAACAACTGCGCCGCGTCTCCCGCTTCAATCCGCGACAGACCTGAACCCCGCGCGCTCCCCGCCGAGTTACCCCATGCTCCCCCTGCGCGACGACATTCCCAGCCGGCATTTCCCGGTGGTCACGCTCACCCTCATTGCGGTGAACGGGCTGGTGTTTTTCTGGGAACTGAGCCTGGGGCCGCGGCTGGCGGAGGTGCTGTTGCACCTGGGCATCTTGCCGGTGCGGTACACTGTGGGCGAGGTGGCGGCGCTCTTTAGCTGGCCCGAACAGGCCCTGCCGTTTTTCACCTCGATGTTCCTGCACGGCGGCTGGACGCATCTGTTGGGCAACATGTGGACGCTCTGGGTCTTTGGCGACAACGTCGAGGACCGCCTGGGGCGGCGGCGCTTCCTGGTCTTCTACCTGGTGGGCGGGGTGGCGGCGGCCTGGCTCCACATCGTCACCAATCCGACCTCCGCCGTGCCCACCATCGGCGCCAGCGGCGCCATCGCCGCGGTCATGGGCGGCTACTTCCGACTCTATCCCCACGCCCGCGTCGCCATGCTCATCCCGCCGTTTTTCCTGGGCCCGTACTTTGTGGTCCCGGCGGTGGTCTTTCTGGGCTGGTGGTTCATCCTCCAGTTCTTCAACGGCACGCTCAGTCTGCTGGCCCGGCCGGACGCGGCGGGCGGCATCGCCTGGTGGGCGCACATTGGCGGGTTCGTGTTCGGGGCCCTGCTCTGCAGCGTGGTCAAGGTCCGCCACTTCTACCGCCGCCACCACGAGGAGGAAGAAGGCCTCTGGTGACCCGCCGGGACCCGCCGCCCGGCGGCCTCTTCGCGGCTTCGCGCGCCGGCCCCGCGCACGCTCGCCGCCTGTGGCATTGCGCCCCGGTCCGTTCGCGGTTAAACCCTGCCCCGTCACATGGACCGACCGCCCCAACCGCTGGACCTGGAACGCCTCAAAGTCCGGCCACTGGCCGAGCGCCGGAGCCTGTCCGCGCTCGAGGAAATCCTCGTCGAACCGGCCCACGACCCGCCGCCCCTGCCCGAACCGTTGCTCGCTCAGGTGGCCGCGTGCGCCGGACACATCCGCGCCGCCCGCCAGCGCGGCGCCGGCGTGATGCTCATCTACGGGGCGCACCTGATCAAAAACGGCGGCCAACTGCTGCTGGTGCGTTTCCTGGACCACGGCTGGGTCACGCACCTGGCCACCAACGGCGCCGGCACCATTCACGACTGGGAATTCTCCTGGCTGGGCCGCTCGACCGAGAGCGTGCGGGACAACGTCGCCACCGGCACCTTCGGCACTTGGGACGAAACCGGCCGCCACATCCACACCGCGCTCCTGTTGGGCGGCGTGCGCGGCGAGGGCTACGGCCGTGCGCTGGGCCGTTACATCTACCAGGACGGCGGCGTGGTGCCCGACCCCGCCGAACTCGAGGCGGCCATCCGCCAGAATCCCGCCGACCCTCTCACCGGCGCGCGCGCCGACCTGTTGGCCGCCATCCGGCGCCACGGCCTGACGCCCGGCCCGCTCCTGGTCAATCACCGCTGGCGCAACGTTTCGCCCCTGGCCAACGCCTTCCGCCACGACGTGCCCTTCACCGTGCACCCGGGCATCGGCTACGACATCATCACCAACCACCCGCTGTTCAACGGCGCGGTCCTGGGCCGCGCCGCGGGGCTGGACTTCCGCCAGTTCGCCGGCTCGGTGGACACGTTGGACGGCGGCGTGGTGCTCAACATCGGCTCGGCCATCATGGGCCCGCAGGTCTTCGAAAAGGCCCTCAGTTGCGTCCACAACCTCCGCCGCCAGGCCGGCCGGCCCCTCGTGCGCGGCCACCACCTCTACGTGGTGGACATCCAGGACGGCGGCGGCTGGGACTGGACCCGCGGCGAACCGCCCCGCGACAACCCGGCTTACTACCTGCGCTTCTGCAAGAGCTTCGCCCGCATGGGCGGCACCCTCCACTACGTCCAGTGCGACAACGTGGCCTTCCTGCATCACCTCTTCCACGCCCTCGCCCGGCTCCAGCCCGCCCCCGCATGAACCGCGCCCGCTTCGAAACCCTCACCGCCCGTTACCCCGCCCTGCGCCTCGCCGTGGTGGGCGATTTCTGCCTGGACCGCTACCTCGAAATAGACCCCGCGCGCGCCGAGACCTCGCTCGAGACCGGCTTGCCCGTGTACAACGTCGTCAACGTCCGCAGCCAGCCCGGCGCAGCCGGCACCATCCTCAACAACCTGGCCGCCCTGGGCGCGGCCACGCTCTACCCGGTGGGCTTCTGCGGCGAAGACGGCGAAGGCTACGAACTTCAGCGCGCCCTGCGCGCCCGCCCCGGCGTGCGGCTGGACCACTTCCTGGCCACGCCCCGGCGCCGCACCTTCACCTACTGCAAACCGCTGGTACTCGAACCCGGTCGCCCACCCCGCGAACTCAACCGCCTGGACTCCAAAAACTGGTCCCCCACGCCGCCCGAGGTCGAAGACCGCCTCCGCGACTCCGTGCGCGCCCTGGCCCCCGGCGTGGACGCCCTCATCGTCCTGGACCAGGTGGACCTGCCCGACACCGGCGTCGTTACCCGGCGCGTGCTTGAGACCCTCGACGAAATCTCCCGCGCCCACCCGGACAAGTCGATCATTGCCGACAGCCGCCGCGGCCTGCGCGACTTCCCGCCCCTGACCTTCAAAATGAACGGCCGCGAGCTGGGCGCCCTCACCGGCGCCGGACCCCTGCGCGAAATCGAGCCGGTGCGCCGCCACGCCCGCGAACTGGCCGCGCGCAACGGCAAACCCGTCTTCGTCACCCTGGCCGAACAGGGCATCGTGGGCGCCGCGCCGGACGGCCGGGTCGAGCACGTCCCCGCCCTCCCCGTGCGGGGGGAAATTGACATCGTGGGCGCCGGGGACGCCGTGACGGCCAACCTCGCCTGCGCCCTGACCGCCGGCGCCTCGCTGCGCGAAGCCATGGAACTGGCCATGGCCGCCGCCTCCCACGTCATCCATCAGCTCGGCACCACGGGCACCGCCTCGGTGGCCGACCTCCGCGCCCTCGCCGTCGGCCCGGCCTCGTAGCGCAGGTTTCCAACCTGCTGTATCGCCGACTTCCAGTCGGCAGACCGCCGGAATACAGCAGCGCCGCGGAACACGCCCGCATCTGCGGGTTGGAAACCCGCGATCCGGCAGACCGGAGGTCTGCGCTACGTTGCCGACGCGCGCCCCCGTAGCGCCGGCCTCCGGCCTCCGGCCTCCGGTATCCTGTATCCGGCATCCGGCATCCGGCATCCCCCTTCTCACTCCTCGCTTCTCACTTCTGATTCGGTAGGGCTCCGCTGCGCCGGCGCCGCTCGCCCGGCCGCGCCGCAGCGCGGCCCTACCGACAGCGCCGGCCAGCCGGCCTGCCTGCGCCATGCGAAGCGCGGCAGGCAGGCGCACTCCATACGCTCCGCGACTGTGCGGGCGCTCGACTCGCGCGCCAGCGTTTGGAGTGCGGCAGCTTGCTGCCGCTTTCTTGCACAAGGTGGTTGACCAAGTTGACAGTGCTGCCCGGAACCAACGGAGTTATTTCGGCTGAAGGTTACACCGCAAAGCAGGGGCCGGTTATGCGGGAGAGGGGGTGGCGGCGCGCTTGGCGAGGATGGCGTCCACGATTTTTTGGGCGAGGTCGGGTTTTTCGACGAGGAGTTTTTGGGCGGCGTCGCGTCCCTGGCCGATGAGTTCGCCGCCGAATTGGAGCCAGGCGCCTTTTTTCTCGAGGACGCCGTGTTCGAGGGCGACGTCCAGGATGTTGCCTTCGCGGTTGATGCCGTGGTTGAAGAGGATGTCGAATTCGGCTTCGGCGAAGGGGGGGGCGACCTTGTTTTTGACGACCTTGGTTTTGACGTGGTTGCCGATGACGTTGCCGGCGGGGTCTTTGATGGCGTCTTTGCGGCGGATGTCGATGCGGACGCTGGCGTAGAATTTGAGGGCTTTGCCGCCGGGGGTGGTTTCGGGGTTGCCGAAGAGGACGCCGACTTTTTCGCGGATTTGGTTGGTGAAGATGCAGGCGGTTTTGGCCTTGGCGAGGATGGCGGTGAGTTTGCGGAGGGCCTGGCTCATGAGGCGGGCCTGCATGCCCATGGTGGCCATACCCATTTCGCCTTCGAGTTCGGCCTTGGGGACGAGGGCGGCGACGGAGTCAATGACGATGACGTCCAGCGCGTTGGAGCGGGCGAGGGTTTCGCAGATGGTGAGGGCTTCTTCGCCGCTGTCGGGCTGGGAGACCAGGAGGTCGTCGAGGTTGACGCCGAGTTTTTTGGCGTAGGCGGGGTCGAGGGCGTGCTCGGCGTCAATGAAAGCGGCCAGGCCACCGGCTTTTTGGGCGTTGGCGATGACGTGGAGCATG
Organism: uncultured Verrucomicrobiota bacterium; assembly: GCA_964466945.1. GTDB lineage: Bacteria > Verrucomicrobiota > Verrucomicrobiia > Limisphaerales > J093 > DSVZ01. Next base: position 16,962 of record CAYXPA010000006.1, read on the forward strand.
AGGGTGGTTTTGCCGGAGGACTCGGGGCCGAAGATTTCGACGATGCGGCCACGGGGAATGCCGCCGACGCCCAGGGCGAGGTCCAGGCCGAGGGCGCCGGTGGGGATGACTTCGATTTTGACGCGGGCGCGTTCGTCGCCCAGGCGCATGATGCTGCCTTCGCCGTAGGTTTTGGTGATGGTGGAGATGGCGGCGTCGAGGTCGCGCTGGCGGGCGGCGTCGCGGCGGGCCTTTTCGGGCTCGGGGGCAGGGGCCGGGGCGGCGGGTTGGGGTTTATCGGGGGCGGTTTTTTCGGGCGTCTTGGGCGGCATAGGGTTTTGCTGTGTTGGAGGGGTAGTTAAGCGGGCGCGGGAGGCAAGTCAATGCCGGGGTATGCGCTGGGCAGGCGCGCAGGTGCGCCAGTTGATCGCAGACGGGGTTTCTTGTCGGCTTGCAGAAAAGCCGCGGTACGTTCCACAGTGGTTCCGACGCGGTTGGGTCCCGAGCCGCCCGTCACCGGCCGGTGTGGCGAAATGGCAGACGCAAGGGACTTAAAATCCCTTGGCCAGTATTGGCCGTGTGGGTTCGAGTCCCACCACCGGCACCAGCTTCGACGCGCGCGCCGTACCCGCGGGCGGTGCCGGGCAAGTTTGACCCCGAGAAACGTGCCACGGCCCGAGCGTGCGGTGCCGCTGAAAGCCTGTTGACGCGACCGCTGTCTTTGGTACCTTCGCCGCTCTTTGTTCGGAGCTTGATGAAGACGTACTTGCCCAAAGTGGATTGGAACGCCCGGCAGTGGCGGGTGGTGGACGCCGACGGCGTGGTGTTGGGCCGCTTGGCGGCCACGGTGGCCAACCTGCTTCGCGGTAAAGACAAACCGGTCTTTACCCCGCACCTGGACACCGGCGATTTCGTGATCGTGATCAACGCCGAGAAGGTCCGCCTGACCGGCAAAAAGGAAACCCAGAAGCGTTACATGACCTACTCCGGTTGGAAGGGCGGCGAAAAATTCCGCACCGTGGCCGAGGTGCGCGCCCGGCACCCCGAGCGGCTGATCCTGCACGCCGTCAAGGGCATGATCCCGAAAAACCGTTTGGGCGCCCGGATGCTCACCAAATTGAAGGTCTTCCGCGGTCCGCAGCATCCCCATCAGGCTCAAAAACCGATTCCCACTCCCATCCCCGCCTAGTTCCCATGACCCAGGTTGCTGAACTTCTCGGCACGGGCCGACGCAAGGAAGCCGTGGCGCGCGTGCGCCTGGCCCCCGGCCGCGGCAAAATCACCATCAACGGCCGGCCGATCGAAAGCTACTTTGTCCTCGAATCCCAGCGCGTCTGGGCCACTCATCCCTTGGCGGTCACGGAGACCGCCGACAAATACGATGTGCGCGTCAACGTCACCGGCGGCGGCCTCAGCGGCCAGGCCGGCGCGGTGCGCTTGGGCATCGCCCGCGCGCTGCTCAGTTCCGACCCCAACCTGCGACCGCGGCTCCGAGCCGAAGGCTTGCTCACGCGCGACTCACGGGTGAAGGAGCGCAAGAAGTACGGCCAGCCGGGCGCGCGCAAGCGTTTCCAATTCAGCAAACGCTAAGCGGGCAAGGTTTGCCACTTCACTGCCCCGCCGAAGCACCGGCGGGGCTTTTTTTTATCGCGACTCGACCGTGGAGTTGCTTGACACCTCAAGATTTTGTGGGCAACGTCCGCGCCAGCCACATTTAGCGGTAGGCCGACCCGATATGCGCTGTCCCAAGTGCGGTTGCCGAGAAGACAAGGTCATTGACTCCCGGGCCTCCCGGGAAGGGGCAACCATCCGGCGTCGCCGTGAGTGCCTGGCTTGCGGCCATCGCTTCACCACCTACGAGCAGGTGGAAAACCGCCCGCTGGCGGTCATCAAGCGCGACGGCCGCCGCGAGCCGTTCTCGAAGGACAAGTTGCGCAGCGGGATCAGCCGCGCCTGCGACAAGCGCCCCGTCAGCCCCGCCCAGATCGAGGAGCTGGTCGAGCGGGTCAGCGGCGAGTTGCACAGCGAATTCGACGGCGAAGTCCCGGCCACGGTCATCGGAGAACGCGTCATGAACGAACTGCGCGGCCTGGACCCGGTGGCGTACGTGCGCTTTGCCAGCGTGTATCGCCGGTTCGAGGAAGCCACGGATTTCCTGCAAGCGGTCAAGCACTTGGAGGTGCCCCATGATACGGCTACGTACCGACTGCCTGGTTTTTGAAACGGCCGAAGGCGGGGTGCCCTGCCCGGTGGAGTACGTGATCCACGAGCTCTTGGGCGAAGCCGCCACCTGGGTGGACCCCGAGATTCTCCGGCAGGCCGCCGCCGGCGTGCTGCGCTATTTCCGGGACGACCTCGAGCGCGACACCGTGACCGTGGATGAGTTTTCCCGCGTCCTGGCCGGGGTATTGCGGAACTTCGGCGTGCAGGTGGTCACGGAAACGGCTCCCAAGACCGGCGGGGAAGTCTTTCCGCTTGACCTCCGGGACTTGGCGCGCGAGGTCGGCGCGAATTTCGAGCTGGCGTTTTTCACCCGCTTGCGGGGCGAATTGACCCAACGGCTGGCCCGCGCGCCGCGCGTGTTGCGCCTGCACGGCCTGCGCCCCTGCGTCAAACACCTGGCCTCGGCGCAACGTTGGTGCCCGCGGTGCCGCCGGCTCCGTCACCAGATTCTGGATTTCCTGGACCAGTGCCTGCGGGAGGCTGCGCCGGGCAGCGGCTGCGCCCTGGTGGTGAGTTGAGCCACGCTCCGGCCGGCTCAACCCGAAGGCTAACCGAGCCTCCGGCCTTGCAGCCCTCGCCGCGCCTCACAGCCGGTACTGCGGAATCTTCAGCCACTCCCCGCCCCGAAGCGCGGACTGGTGGGCTACGATGCCGGCCACGGTCATGTTCAACGCCAGCGCCACGTCCACGCGCGGCCGGCGTCGTTCCAGGATGGCGGTCACAAACTCGTTCATCAAATACCCGTGCGAGCCGCCGTGTCCGCCGGCCTCGACCCCCGGCGGCAGCGGCGGGCGTCGTGTGTCGGGCAGGTTCTTCTCCAACCCCTCGTACCGGCCGTGGAAGGTCCCGCGCTGCCCGCGCACGCGGCCGCGCTCGCCCTCGTCGCCGGGGGTGTCCCAGCTCACGGCCATGCGGGACATGCCGCCCTCGCTGGTGCGGAAAAGCGCGATCTCGGTGCCGAATGGATTTCGGTAGCGGTTGTTGGCGGGTTGGAGATGCGCGATCCGGCTGGGCATGCCCAAGCAGGACACCTCGGTGAAACTACCGCCGGTGACGCCCAGGTGGTAGGCGTTCGAGTGCGTCGGGTACCATTGCGGCGGCAGGCCCACCCGCCAGTCCCGGAAGGATGGAATCGGCTGCTCCATGTAGTGGTAGTACTCGCCCTCCGAGTACACGATCTCGCCCAGTCCGCCGGCCCGATAGATTTCCCACATCGCGTGCAGGTCGGAGTGGTAACAGGAGGTCTCGAACATCATGTACGTGAGCCCGCTCTTCTTGACCGCTGAGAACAGCGCTTCCGCCTCCTCGAGGGAGCCGAACACCGCCGGCACCGCGCAGGCCACGTGTTTGCCGTGCTCGAGCGCCAAGATGCTGTGCCGTGCGTGGCTCGGGGCGTCGGTGGCCACAAACACCGCCTCGAGGCGGTCGTCTTTGACCAGTTCCTCGAGAGACGGATAGGTCTTCGCGCAACGGCACGCCCGGGCCAGCGCGGCGCAACGCTCCGGAATAAGGTCGCTTACCGCCACGACCTCGACGTTTGGGTGATCCTGAAACCCGAACGTCGCACCGAACTGGCACACTCCGTAGCCCGCGATGCCCACGCGCAGGCGGCGGTCGGACACGGGCTTCCAGCCGCGCGAGGCTTCGGGGTCGGTCGGCGCCTTTTCAAACCCGGCGATCGGCACGTCCTGGGCGCGCGCCAGCATCGCGGCAGCGCTCCCGGCGCCGAGGATTTGCAGGAAGGTCCGGCGCGAGGGGCCCGCCGGCGGCGTCGGCTTGCGAGGTGTCTTCATGCGCCCTGTGTTAACGCCCCGGCGGGGTGCTGTCACGCCTTCGCGCAGCCGCGCCACTCCGCGTGCGGTCGCGCCCCCGTCCGCAAATCGGGCTTCCCAGTCGCGCCCGGCCTTTCCACCATCGCGCCATGCGCACACCCCGTCCCACTCCATCACATGGCCGCGCCGCGGTGTGGCGCTGCCTGGCGGCCGCGGTCCTGGCCGTTCGAGTGCTCGCCGCCGAATCGCCCACGGCGGAGTCGCGCCTGCTGGTGGACCTGCCGCCGGCGCCGTACCCGACCGCGCTGCTCACCAACTCCCCCTTCGGCATTAACAGCGCGCTGGACCCCGCCCAGCCCGACCTCGAGACCCACTTCCAGGCCATGCAGGACTTGGGCGTAAAATGGGCCCGGCAGGATTTCACCTGGCGTCAGATCGAGCGCGCGCCCGGTCAGTACCAGTGGCAGGCTTACGATCTACTGGTGGAAAAGGCCCTCGAGCACGGCGTCCAACTGCTCGGCTGCCTGGCCTACGCGCCGAGTTTCCACGACCCCGCCACGCCCGCCGGGGCCGACGCCTACGCAAAGTTCGCCGAAGCCTCCGCGCGCCGCTACGCCGGGCGGGTGGACTACTGGCAAATTTGGAACGAGCCCAACGGCGGTTACTGGAAGGGCAGCCCCGAGGATTACGCCCGCTTGCTCAGCGCGGCCGGTCCGGCCATTCGCCTGGTCAACCGCCAGGCCAAGGTCGTGGCGCTCAACATGGCTTTCTGCGATGTGCTCTGGGCCGGTCGCGTGCTCAAGCAGGTCTCCCCCGACGCTTACGACGTCGTGGCCTTCCACCCGTACCGCCCGCCCTCCGCACCCGAGGAGCCCTTCGACTGGTGGATGCTCGACCAGTACGTGAAGTCCTGGCACGCCGGCGATCTGCCCACCAATTATTCCCAGGTCACCATGACCTTCCTCGATCAAACCGCCGAGCTGGCCCGCCTGCTCGAGCGCCTCAACGCCCCCAAGCCGCTTTGGGTCACCGAAATCTGCTGGAACTCCCACCTCCACCCCTATGGCGTGAGCGAACTGCGCCAGGCCGACCTGCTGGTCCGCTTCCACGTCCTGGCCCTGGCCTCGTGCCGGATCGAAAAGGTCTTCTGGTGGGCGCTGCGCGACCAGGGCGTGCGCCAGTATGACCAGGCGGACATGGTGGGGTTGATGCGGTTTGACCGCTCGCCCAAGTACAGCTTCGCCGCTTACGCCTGGATGACCCGCCTGCTCGAAGGCAAACGCTGGGTCCGCAACGACGCCTTCGGCCCGCGCGTGTTTGTGGTGGTCTTCAACGACCCGGACAAAAAGCAGGACACGCTGGTCGCCTGGGCCACGCAGCCCGTGGCCTACCTGCGGGTGAACACCCCCGAGAGCGGGCTCAACTTTTACGACGTCTTCGGCACCCGCCGCTTCGTCGAGCACGACCCCGTGCGCACCGGCAGCTTCTCCGTGCCCATCGGCGAGAGCCCGATCTACATCGTCGGCGCGGAGGGGCTGCGCGCGACGGTCCGCGAGTTGCCCGGTTGGTAGCGCCAGGGCCGGGCGGCGTCCGCACCGGGCCGGCGCGCGCCGCGAACCACCTGCCCCGGCCCCACCGCGACTCAGCGCACCCGCTCGACCACCACCTGCTTGAGGTCGCTGACGCCGATCTGGAGCAGCTCGGCATTCTGGTACAGGGCGAGGCTGGTCTTGACCGCGGGCCGGCCGGCCAGTTCGCGTTGGTGTTCAAGCTCGCTGATGGCCAGTACGTCCAGCGCCACGGGGTCGGTACTGAACCAGAGTTGGTTCAACACCGCCGAGTAGTGCAGGAGCGTGCGCTCCTCACCGTAGTACTGCGCCAGCAGGGCGTCGGTCACGTTCAACACCACCCGGTCGCTCAGCAACGGCAGCGCGCAAATTTCCGGCACCGCCACCGCCAGCCGGCCGGCGTCGCCGGTGAAGCGGAGCGTGTTGTCCACGCTGCCCAACGCCAGCCCGGCCAGGTGCCCGGACACGCCGGTATGGTTATGGTTGAGCAACGGGACCACGCTGATGATTTTGGTCAACTCCCGGCTCACCAACCGGCTCACGTACGAGCGCCGGCTCAGGGATTGCCCCTGTTGGTCGAAGTCCACGTCGCCATGCACCACCTGGCCGAGGATCGCGTTTTCGTAAAACTCGTTGGTGTCGTAACCCGCCTCAAGCGCGGCCGCCACGCGCACGCCCTGCCGGGCCGCCAGGTCCACAAAACCGGCCTGCCGCAAATGCGCCATGTGCTTGTCCCAGATCACCACCCGCTCCGGCGGATGGCCCGCGGTGAGCAGGCTCGAAATCAGCGCCTCGACCACCGCCGGCCGCGTCCCGCTCAACGCGCCGGGTGCGGCGTGCACTTTGATGCCCACCACCTCCTGGGTACTCAAGAGGCTGCGCCAGGCCGCCTCGGGCGTGGGCTGGCCGGTGAGGTTGGTCAACCCGCGGTCCACCATGCGCCGCAAAACCTCGCGCTGCGGCTGGTAAGCCGTGATGGCGGTCGGGTCTTCCACCACCACTACCCGGACCCGGGCCGGGGCCGGGATGGCGAACGTCGGCGCCGGCACGGCCGGAGCCGGTGCCGAAACTTGGGAAGGCGCTTCGGGGGCGGGCTCCGCGCTCAGCGCCAGCCAACCTCCCACCAGGACCGCGGCGAACCAACCCGGGTTCCTTGACGTGCCAGACATGAGGTGTTACCACCGGGCGACATGTTGGCCGCCCAAAATCGGGGGCTGTTATCGGGCTTGGCCCGGGCCTTTGGCAAGCCTGCTCGCCGCCCGGCGGCCGCGCCTCCGACGGGGGCCGGGCGGCCACGGGTAAGCGCGGCCAGGGCCGCACTTTATTGCAGTCTGCTCCTGCTCCTGGCGGGCTGCGGCGTCCAGGGGCGCGACCACTTGCTGCTGGGCCAAAGGCTGCTCCAAGAAGGCCGCCCGGCCGAGGCCATCGAGCCGCTCCAGGCCGCGATTCAAGCCCTGCAAACCAACGCCCCCGCCGCCGCCCAGGCGTGGAACTACCTCGGCCTGGCCTACCATCGGGCGGGGCAAGCCGCCGAGGCCGCCCGGGCTTACAAGGCGGCGCTGGACCGCGACTTCAACCTCTTCACCGCCCGCTACAACCTGGGCGCGCTGTTCTTCGAGCAGGGCAATTACACCGCCTCCATCAACGAGCTGACCACCTACACCGCCCACCAGCCCAAAGACCCGGCCGGCTGGCTCTTGCTCGGCCGGGCGCAACTGCGCGCCGGCTTGCTCGACGCCGCCGACCGCAACCTGCTCCAGGCCCTGCGCCTGAACCCCGGCCTGCAGCAGCAAGCCGAAGCCCTCAACGCCCTCGGCCTGGGCCAGGTCCAACGCCGCCGGGCGCGCGAGGCCTTCCAGTATTTCGAGGCCGCCCTGAACCGCGTCACCAACTACCCGCCCGCGCTGCTCAACCAGGCCATCCTTTCCCAGCAGGTGCGCGACTACCGTTACGCCCTCCAAAAGTACGCCGCTTACCTCGACGTGGCCGGACAGGCTGCCAACGCCGAAACCATCCGCAGCCTCACCAACCGTCTGAGCGAACAAATTGCCCTGGCGCTCAAGCCCGCTCCGGCGCCGGCCGCCCCGCCGCCCGCGACCAACCTGCTCGCCAATCTCCGCACCGCGACGCCGCCCGCCGCCACTCCAGCCGCGCCGACCCCGAGCCAGGTCCGCACCACGGCGCCTCCGGCCAAACCATCCGTCACCGCGCCCCCGGTGATCGCTCAAACTTCCCCACCACCGGCCACGGTCGCCACCACCGCGCCGCCACCAGCCGTTGCCGCCGCCAAACCACCCGTCCAAACGCCGTCGGAGACAAAACCCGCGCCGCCGCCGGTCGCGGCGACCACGCCGCGCGCCGCACCACCCGTCGCCAGCGAGACCGCAAAAACTCAACAGGCCACGCCCGGTCCCGCGCCAACGCCCGCCGCCACCACCCCCAAGCCGGAAACCCCGCCTGCGCCCGTCGTGGAAACGGTCGAGCTCGCGGCCGAACCGGAAATCAAACCCGCCGTGGACGTGGCGCTCGCGCCCGCCGCCACCGCGGCCCGGCCGCCCGCCACCAACACCACTCCATCTGCTGCGCCATCACCCGCGCCAGCGGCCAGTCCCGCCCCGGCTTCGCCTGCTGCCACGCCGGCTCCGTCCGCTGCGACCGCTGGAAGCGCGGCAAAAGAATCCGAACCACCCCGCAAACGCTCTCTCATCGCCCGGCTCAACCCGCTCAATCTCATCCGCGGCGAAGGCGACCCGGATAAAATCCGCGAACGCGAGGCCAAAAAAGCTGCCGAGCAGGCCCGCAAAGCGGAAAAAGAGGCGGCCAAAAAACGGACCACCCCCGTCGAACGCAAGACCGCGGCCGCCGCGCCAGCCCCGGAGCCCGAGCCGCCGCGCCCCGTTTTCCCCCGGTACAAGTACGCAACGCCGGCACCGCCCGCGCCCGGCAACCGCGCGGAAGCCGAACGCTTGGTGGCCGAAGGCGTGACCGCGCATCGCGCCGGGCGACTGGGCGAAGCGTTGGCCGCTTACCAGCGCGCCGCACGCGCCGACCCGGCGCATTTCCCGGCCCACTTCAACCTGGCCGTGGCCGCGTTCGAGCAACGCGACTGGCCGCGCGCCCTGGCCGCTTACGAGACCGCGCTGGCCCTGGACCCTGCCCATGCCGATGCCCGCTACGGCTTCGCCCTCTCCCTCGAACGCGCCGGTTACCCCCTCGACGCCGCGGCCGAGTTGGAAAAAATCCTTGCCCGCGACCCGCGCCACGTCGAAGCGCACCTGGCCCTGGCCAACCTCTGCGCCACGACGCTGGCCGACCGCGACCGCGCGCGGGAGCACTACCTCAAAGTGCTCCAACTCCAGCCCAACCACCCCCAGGCCGGGCTGATCAAACGCTGGCTGGGCCCGGCCTGGCGGCCATGAAAGCGAGGAGTGAGAAGTGAGTCCGGAAGCCGGACGCCGCAGCCGACACGGAGCGTGTGGAGTGCGCCTGCCCGCTGCGCTTCGCTGGGCGCGGCAGGCCGGCTGGCCGGCGCTGTCGGCAGGGCCGCGCTGCGGCGCGGCCGGGGGGGACGGCACCGGCGCAGCGGCGCCCTGCCCAGTCAGGAGTGAGAAGCGGGGAGTGAGGAGTGGGATGCCGGATGCCGGATACCGGATGCCAGATACCAGAGGCCGGATGTCGGATGCGGGCATTACGGGGGCGGCGTGTCGCCTGCGTAGCGCAGACCTCCGGTCTGCCGTATCGCGGGTTTCCAACCCGCAGATGCGGGCGTGTTCCGTAGCGCTGCGGTATTCCGGCGGTCTGCCAACTGGAAGTCGGCGGTACGGCAGGTTGGAAACCTGCGCTACGAGGCCGGGCCGACGGCGAGGGCGCCGTCGGCGGCACGCGCGGACGCGTGCGCTCCCCCAAATCAAGGTCGCCGGCAAGTTGCCGCCTGCCTGCCGGCAGGCAGGCCGACCACGGCCTGGTGGGCCGTTCCAGCCGGGACAAAGAGCGGCAGCAAGCTGCCGCACTCCATGCGCTGGCGCGCGAGTCGAGCGTCCGGCCCGTTGCAGAGCGTATGGAGTGCGCCTGCCCGCAGCGCTTCGCTCGGCGCAGCGGCGCCCTGCCCAGTCAGGAGTGAGAAGCGGGAAGTGAGAAGTGGGATGCCGGATGCCGGATACCGGATGCCAGATACCGGATACCAGATGCCAGAGGCCGGATGTCGGATGCCGGATGCGGGAGTCGGGAGCGGCAGGCGGCTCGCCCGGCCGCGTAGCGCAGACCTCTGGTCTGTCGTATCGCGGGTTTCCAACCCGCCGGTGCGGGCGTATTCCGCGGCGCTGCGGTATTCCGGCGGTCTGCCGACTGGCAGTCGGCGGTACGGCAGGTTGGAAACCTACGCTACCGGGCCGACGGCGCGGCGCCGTCGGCGGCACGCGCGGGGCGCGTGCGCTCCCCGGAACAAGTCGCCGGCAAGTTGCTGCCGGCTCGCCGGCAGGCAGGCCGACCACGGCCTGGCCGTTCCACCCAGAGGGAAAGCAGTGGCAGACGGCCGCTGGTGGACACCGTCGGGCGGCGAGCGTTGATTGGGCCGAAATGGGCTTGGTTGGCCGGGCGCCGCACGGCGGGTGCGGGCTGTGTATGGGGTCCTCCGCAGGGCGGGGTGAAAAATCGGGGACGAACCAAAATTTTTCGCAAATAGCAGTTGCAACGAAAACGGCGATTGGTAAGCTCTTCGCCTCTTTTCGCCCCCCGGCGGCGGCGGGCCTGAAAGCAAGCCGCCCGGGTGGCCTGATTTACGCGATGCCGACCATCAATCAACTCGTCCGCAAGGGCCGCAGGAAACTGCGGGCCAAGAGCCTGTCGCCGGCGCTGGAAGGGGCGCCGTTCCGGCGCGGGGTGTGTTTGCAGGTCATGACCCGCACGCCCAAGAAGCCCAATTCGGCCATGCGCAAAGTGGCCAAGGTCCGGTTGACCAATGGCTACGAGGTCATCGCGTACATCCCCGACGAGGGGCACAACCTGCAGGAGCACTCGATCGTGCTGGTCCGCGGCGGCCGGGTGAAGGACCTGCCGGGGGTGCGTTACCACATCGTGCGCGGCGTGCTCGACGCGGCGGGCGTCGAGAAACGCCGGGTGAGCCGTTCCAAGTACGGCGTCAAGCGGCCGAAGGCCGGCAAGCCGGCCGCCGCAGCGGCCGCCGCGCCCGCCGCCAAGTAAAGGATTTTCGCGTATGTCTCGTCGCCGTCGCGCGGTCAAACGTCCGGTCAGTCCCGACCCCAAGTTCAACTCGACCTTGGTGTCGCGGCTGGTGAACATTGTGATGCGCCGGGGCAAGCGCAGCACCGCCCAGCGCATCGTGTACGGGGCCTTTGACGAAATCGCCGCCAAGAATCCCACGACCAACCCGCTGGACATCCTCCAGCGGGCGGTGGACAACGCCAAGCCGCGCCTGGAGGTCAAGCCGCGCCGCGTGGGCGGCGCCACGTACCAGGTACCGCTCGAGGTGCCGGCCGACCGGCAGGTCTCGCTGGCCATGCGCTGGCTGGTGAGCTTCGCGGACGCCCGGAAGGGCACGCCAATGGTCAAGGCCCTGGCGGCCGAGATTATGGACGCCTATCAGGGCCAGGGCAGCGCGATCCGCAAACGGGACGACGTCCACAAGATGGCCCAAGCCAACAAAGCCTTTGCACACTTCCGCTGGTAACTGTACCGGGAACTGGCGCCCCGAGAGCCGCAATTCATCGGGGCGTTTTTGTTCCCCTGAACATGACACCATGACCGCCGTGGCCACCCAGACCGCCGTCAATTCGCCGCACCGCAAGTACACCTTGCAGTGTACGCGGAACATTGGCATCGCGGCGCACATTGACGCCGGGAAAACCACGACCACCGAGCGCATCCTTTTCTACACCGGCCTCATTCACCGGATGGGGGACGTGGACGACGGCAACACCGTCACCGACTGGATGGAGCAGGAGCGCGAGCGGGGCATCACCATCACCTCCGCGGCCACCACTTGCTACTGGACCCCGAAGGCCGAGCCGGGCTGCGCCAAGCTCTTCGAGGGCGTGCCGCACCGGATCAACATCATTGACACCCCGGGCCACGTGGACTTCACCGCCGAGGTCGAGCGTTCTATGCGCGTGCTGGACGGCGCCGTGGCGGTGTTCTGCGGCGTGGCGGGCGTGCAGCCGCAGTCCGAAACGGTCTGGCGCCAGGCCACCAAGTACCGCGTACCGCGCGTGGCCTTCGTCAACAAGATGGACCGCACCGGCGCCAACTTCGAGAACGCCGTGGCCGAGATGCGCCAGAAGCTGGGCGCCTACGCCTACCCGGTGCAAATTCCCATCGGCCGTGAAGACCAGTTCCGGGGCGTCATTGACGTGGTGAACCTCCGGGCCGTCCTCTACGACCTCACCGACGACACCGGCATGCGGTACGAGGTCACTGACATCCCGCCCGAACTGGCGGAGGCGGCCCAAAAAGCGCGCGCCGAGCTGGTGGACGCCGTGGCCAACAAGGACGACGAAGTCGCCGCGCTGGTCATTGAAGACCAGCCCGTGGACGCGCTCACCCTCAAGCGCGCCATCCGCCGCCTGACCTGCCAGATCGAGCTGGTCCCGGTGCTCTGCGGCTCCGCCTTCAAGAAGCGGGGCGTCCAGCCCCTCATTGACGCGGTGGTGGACTACCTGCCCTCGCCCCTGGACATCCCGCCGCCCACCGGCGTCAACGCCGACAATCCGGAGGAAATCGTCGAGGTGCCGGTTAGCGACGACGCGAAGTTCTGCGCCTTGGCTTTCAAACTCTGGTCCGACCCGTTCGTGGGCAAGCTGGTGTTCTTCCGCGTGTACAGCGGTCAGCTCAAGAAGGGTGAAATCATCTACAACCCCCGCACCCGTAAACGCGAGCGCGTCAACCGCGTGATGATGATCCAGGCCGACAAGCGCCTGGACGTGGACGCGGTGTACGCGGGCGACATCGCCGCGCTGGTGGGCCTCAAAAACATCACCACCGGCGACACCCTCTGCGCCGAGGATTATCCCATCCTCCTGGAGCCGCCGACCTTCCCCGAACCGGTCATCTCGATGGCCATCGAGCCCAAGACCAAGGCCGACCGCGACAAGTTGGGTGAAAGCCTGGCCCGCCTGGCCGAGGAAGACCCCACCTTCCGCTGCTTCACCAACGAGGAGACCGGCCAGTTGATCATCGCCGGCATGGGCGAACTGCATCTGGAGATCATCCGCGACCGCCTGCTGCGCGAGTTCAAGGTCGAGGCCAGTGCCGGCGCGCCGCAGATTGCCTACCGCGAAACGGTCACCCGCCCGGCCGAGGGGGTGGGCAAATTCATCCGCCAATCCGGCGGCCGCGGCCAGTACGGCCACGCGGTCATCACGCTGGCGCCCAACGAGCGCGGCAAGGGCATCGAGATCGAGAACAAGATCGTGGGCGGCGTCATCCCCAAGGAGTACATCCCGGCGGTCATCGCCGGCCTCCAGGAAGCCATCGCGGGCGGGGTGCTTGCCGGCTACCCGATGGTGGATTTGAAGATCGCAATCGTGGACGGCACCTACCACGAGGTGGACTCCAGCGAACTGGCCTTCAAAATGGCCGGCATCTTTGCGCTCAAGGATGCCGCCAAGAAGGCCAACCCCATCCTCCTGGAACCGATCATGAAGGTCGAGTGCACCACTCCGGAGGAATACCAGGGCGACATCCTCGGCGACCTCAACCGCCGCCGGGGCAAGATCATCAGCATCGAAGCCAAGAACAACGCCACCAGCATCCACGCGCACGTCCCCCTGGCGGAAATGTTCGGCTACGCCACCGCCATCCGCTCCCTCTCCAAGGGGCGGGCGGCCTACTCGATGGAACCGCACTCCTTCGAGCCCGTGCCGGCCAACGTGGCCGCCACGATCTTGGACGCGGCCAAACCCAAGGCGGCCCGCACTTAAACCTCGACAACCCGTTCTTTGTATGGCAGGACAACGCATTCGCATTCGCCTCAAGGCGTACGACCACCGGGTGATTGACCAGTCGGTGCGTGAAATCGTGGACACGGTCAAACGCACCGGGGCCATGGTGGCGGGGCCCATCCCGCTGCCCACGCGGATCGAGCGGGTCACCGTGCATCGCTCGCCGCACGTGGACAAAAAGTCCATGGAAACCTTCGAGCAGCGCACGCACAAGCGCCTGCTCGACATCCTGGAGCCCACGGCCAAAACGGTGGACGAGCTCAAAAAGCTCAACCTGCCGGCGGGCGTGGACATCACCATCAAGATTTAGGCAACGGCTATGATCGGCTTGATCGGCAAAAAGCTCGGCCACACCCGCGTGTACGACGCGGACGGCAACGTGGTGCCCGTCACCGTCGTGCAGGCCGGCCCCAATCGCGTCCTCCAGGTCAAAACCCGCGAGGGCAAGGACGGCTACAACGCCGTGCAACTGGGTTTCGGTGCGCAGAAGGACTCGCGTCTGACCAAGCCCCTGCTGGGCCATCTGGTCCGGTGCGGTCTCGAGGTCAAACGGCCCGACCCCAAAACCCCGGTCAAGCTCGAGGGAGTCGCCCGCATCCGCGAATTCCGCGACTTCTCTCTCCCGGTCAAGCCCGGCGACCTGATTGGTCCGGAAATCTTCGTGCCGGGGGATTACGTGGACGCCATCGGCATCACCAAAGGCCGCGGCTTCGAGGGCGTGGTCAAGCGGCACCACTTCCGCGGCGGCGACAGCACCCACGGCTCGAAGGGCTGGCATCGCCGGCCCGGGGCCATTGGCCAGCGCCTGTTCCCGGGCACGGTCCGCCGGGGCATGCGCATGCCCGGGCACATGGGCCAGGTCCGGCGCACGGTCCAAAACCTCGAAGTGGTGCAGGTGCTGCCCGAGGATCACTTGCTCCTGATCCGAGGCGCCATCCCCGGAGCGGAAGGCGATTACGTCATTATCCGCGAATCCAAGAAAATTCCCAAGGCGCGGGCCGAGCAGATGCGCAAGCACAAAGCCGAGTTGAAGGCCAAACTCGAGGCGGACAAGGCCGCCGCCGCCCAGAAGGCCGCTGCCGCCAAGGCCGCGCCCAAGAAAAAGTAAACGACCGCCCGCCCCATGAAACTGCCCCTCAAAGACCAGCACGGCCAGGTGGCCGGGGAAATCGAACTGGGCATCCCGCTCCTCGAAGAAGGCCGGGGCACACAGGCCGTTCACGAGGTGGTCGTGGCCCATCTGGCCGCCCGCCGTCGCGGCACCGCGTGCACCAAGACCAAAGGCGAGGTGGCCGGCACCGGCAAAAAACCTTGGCGCCAGAAGGGCACCGGCCGGGCCCGGGCCGGCTCCTTCCAGTCGCCGCTCTGGCGCGGCGGCGGGGTGGTCTTCGGGCCCAAGCCGCGGGATTACTCGAAGAAGGTCAACCACAAGGTCAAGCGGCTTGCCCTCCACGCGGCCCTCAGCGCCCGGCTGCGCGCAGGCGACGTGTTGGTGGTTAACGACCTGACCCTGCCCGCGCCCAAGACCCGCGAATTCGTCAAGGTCCTTCGCGAGCTGGACCTGACGGACAAAACCGTCCTTGTTTGCGCCGACCCGGACCCCGTCCTCGATCGGGCCTCGCGCAACGTGCCCGACGTGGACCTGACCACCGGCGAGCAACTGCACACCTACCAGGTGCTGCGTTACGACAAGCTGGTGTTCACCCGGCCGGCCCTGGCGAAGGTCGAACAACGCCTCAAGCAGTCATGAACCCCTTTGACATCATCAAGACCGCCCGCCTCACCGAGAAGGGCACCATTCAGTCCGAGAAGCACAACCAGTACACCCTGGTGGCGGACCGGCGGGCCACCAAGCCCCAGATCAAGCGCGCCGTGGAGGAGCTCTTCAAGGTGAAGGTCGTCGCCGTCAACACCATGCACGTGCATGGCAAGAAGCGCCGCCAGCGCACCCATCAGGCCGGCCGCTCGCCGGACTGGAAGAAGGCCGTTGTCACCCTCAAAGAGGGCGACAAAATCGTCCTCACCTGAACAGGATCGTTATGCCCGTCAAGACTTACCGCCCGCTGACGCCCTCGACCCGGTACATCACCCGGTCGGACTACAGCGACATCACCAAGACCCGGCCCGAGAAAAAGCTGGTCGTCACCCGCAAGAAGACCGGCGGCCGCAACTGCTACGGGCGCGTCACCGCCCGCGGCATCGGCGGCGGCCACAAGCAGAAAATCCGGCTGGTGGATTTCAAGCGCAACCGCCATGGCGACGAGGCCAAGGTCATTGCCATCGAGTACGACCCCTGCCGCAGCGCCCGGCTGGCGCTGGTCGAATACCCGGACGGCGAGAAGCGTTACATCCTCGCGCCGCTCGGACTGCAGGTCGGCGCCAAGATCATGAGCGGTCCCAACGCCCCCGCCGAGGTGGGCAATGCTTTGCCTCTGAAATCCATTCCCGTGGGCTTGCAGATTCACAACATCGAGATGATCCCCGGCCGGGGCGGCCAGTTGGTGCGCAGCGCCGGCGGCGCCGCCACGCTCATGTCCCGTGACGCGGGCTACGCGCTCATCCGCCTGCCCTCGGGCGAAATCCGCAAGATTCACGAGAACTGCTACGCCACGATTGGCCAAGTGGGCAACCTGGACTGGGAAAACATCGTCCTGGGCAAGGCCGGGCGCTCGCGGCACCTGGGCATCCGCCCCATCACCCGCGGCGTGGCCCGCAACCCGGTGGACCACCCCAACGGCGGCGGCGCGGGCAAGTCCAAGTCCGGCGGCGGCTGGCAGCAATTGACCTCGCCCTGGGGCCTCCTGGCCAAGGGCTACAAGACCCGCGACAAGAAGAAACTCTCCAACCGGTTCATCGTCGTGCGTCGCGACGGCCGGCCCATGAAACGCAAGTAAGCTATGGGACGTTCCCTCAAGAAGGGTCCCTTCGTGGACCACCACCTCCTGGCCAAAGTGCTCAAGGCCCGGGAAACCCGGTCCAAGGCGCCCATCAAGACCTGGTCGCGCCGCTCGGTCATTACCCCGGACTTCGTGGGGTTGACCTTCAACGTGCACAACGGGAAAATGTTCCTCCCCGTGTTCGTGACCGAGAACATGGTGGGCCACCGGCTGGGCGAGTTTGCGCCCACGCGCACCTTCAAGAAACACGGGGCGCACACCGCCAAGGCCGAAGCCAAGTAACCGCCTATGGAAGTCCGTGCCATCACGCGAAACGTGCCGATGTCCGCGCAAAAAGTGCGGGAGGTCGTGCGGCAAATCCAGGGGCTGCCCGCCGAGCACGCCCTGGCGGTGCTCGCAATGGTGCCGCGCAAATCCGCCCGGCTGGTCCACAAGACCCTGCGCTCGGCCATTGCCAACGCCGAGAACAACTGCAATCTCAAAGCGGAAAACCTCCGGGTAAAGGAAGCCGTGGCCGGCACGGCCACCACCCTCAAGCGTTTTACCCCCAAGGCGCGCGGTTCCGCCGGCCCTATTCGCAAACGCCGCGCCCACATCCGCATCGTCCTCTCCGACCAGTAAGCCTATGGGTCAAAAGACAAATCCGATCGGCCTGCGCACCGCCGTCAACAAGGACTGGCTGTCCAAGTGGTTTGCCCCCAAACGCGAGTTCGGCAAACTGCTGGCCGAAGACCAGGAAATCCGCCGGCGCCTGAAGAAAAAGCTCGAGTCGGCCGCCGTCCCGCGCATCCAGATCGAGCGCGCCGCCAACCGCTGTCGCATCACCATCTTCACCGCCCGTCCGGGGGTCGTCATCGGCCGCAAGGGCGCCGAGATTGACAAGATCAAGGAGGAACTAAGCCGCTTGACCGGCAAGGAAATCTACGTGGACATCCAGGAGGTCAAGACGCCCGAGATCGAGGCCCAACTGGTCGCCGAGAACGTGGCCCTGCAACTGGAGCGCCGCATCAGCTTCCGCCGGGCCATGAAAAAAGCCGTCCAAACCGCCATGGACTTCGGTGCCGAGGGCATCAAAATCCGCTGCGCCGGCCGCTTGGGCGGCGCGGAACTGGCGCGCGTCGAAACCTACCACGAGGGCCGCGTGCCGCTGCACACCCTGCGCGCCAATATTGACTACGGCTTCGCCGAAGCCCGCACCCTCTACGGCACCCTCGGGGTCAAGTGCTGGATTTGCAAGGGCGAGGGCAAACCGGACAAGACCGCCCGCAAGCCCGGCGCGGCCACGCCCGCCGCCACGCCCGCCCCGACCGCGCCACCGCCCGTGACCCCGGTCGCGGCGACGGCCCCGGCGGTTCCGGTAACTCCGGCCCCGGCCGCGCCCGCTCTGAACCCTCAACCCTGACCAGGAGGACACGACGCCATGGCCCTGATGCCCGCCCGGGTTAAGTACCGCAAACAACAACGCGGCAGTCGCGCCGGCATGGCCAGCCGCGGCAACACCATCGCCTTTGGCGATTACGCCCTGCAGGCCCTGGGCCGCTGCTGGCTGGACAGTCGCCAGATCGAGGCCGCGCGCATCGCCATCAGCCGCCACCTCAAGCGCCGCGGCAAGCTCTGGATTCGCGTCTTCCCCGACAAGCCGTTCACCAAAAAACCCCTCGAGGTCCGCATGGGCACCGGCAAGGGCGGGGTCGAGGGCTGGGTGGCGGTCATCCGACCGACCAACGTGCTGTTCGAGATTGCCGGCGTGCCCGTCGAACTGGCGCGCGAGTCCCTCCGCCTGGCGGCGACCAAACTGCCCATTCAAACCAAGTTCATCACCCGCCAGCACGGAGCGTGAGGCACTCTGAGCCATGAAAACTTCCGAGTTTAAAAAGAGCCTCAAGGACAAGACCCTGGTGGAGCTGCTGGCCCTGAGCCGGGACCTGCGCCAGGAGCTGTTCAACCTGCGCCTGCAAAAGGCCTCCAGTCAGTTGGAAAAACCGGCCCGCCTGCGCACCCTGCGCAAGGACATCGCCCGGGTCGAAACCGCCAGCACCGCCCTGCGACGCCAGACCCAAAACGCGGCCCGCACCCCGGCGGCCACCGCCCCGGCCACCGCCTGACCTTGCTGCCTATGCCCGAGACGACTCCCCGACCGAACCGACGCAAGGAACGCATCGGCGAAGTGCTGCCGAGCAAAATGACCAAGACCATCGTGGTCCGGGTCGAGCGGCGTTTCCGCCATCCGCGTTACCGCAAGGTGGTCACCCGCTACAAAAAGTTTTACGCCCATGACGAACGCAACGAGGCGCGTCCCGGCGACCGGGTGCTCATTCAGGAAACCCGCCCGCTCTCGCACCTCAAGCGCTGGCGGTTGGTGCAAATCCTGAATCGGGCCGCCACCCTCCAGACGCCGGAACCCGCCCCGAGCCAGGCCTGATCCTATGCTGCAAGTCCGCTCCATTCTCGACGTGGCCGACAACACCGGCGCCAAGCGCGCGGCGGCCATCGGTGTGCTGGGCCGCAACCAGCGCTACGCCCGCGTGGGCGACGTGATCAAGGCCCACATCAAGGAAGCCTCCCCCGACGGCAGCGTGAAAAAAGGCGAGGTCGTCAACGCCGTGGTGGTCCGCACCCGCCAGCCCATTCACCGCTCGGACGGCTCGTACCTGCGCTTTGACAGCAACGCCATCGTGATCATTGACAAGGACCTCAACCCGCGCGGCACGCGCATCTTCGGGCCGGTGGCGCGCGAGCTGCGGGACAAGAAGTTCATGAAGATCATCTCGCTGGCGCCGGAGGTCATCTGACCATGCACAAGCCCCTCCAGAAAAAGTTCCACGTCAAAAAGGGCGACGAGGTCGTCGTCATCAGCGGCGCCGAAAAGGGCAAGCGGGGCCGCATCATCGCCGTCCTGCGTAAAAAGCAGCGGGTCATCGTCGAGGGCGTCAAAATGATCAAGCGCCACCAGCGCAAGAGCCCGCAGTACCCACAGGGCGGTATCATCGAGCGCGAGGGTTCCATCCACATTTCCAACGTCATGCTGGCGTCGCGGTACGACGCCCGCGCGGCCAAGCGGGCCGCCCGGGCCGCCGCGCCGGCCGCCTGAGTCCGTCATGAACAAACCCCGTTTGCAGCTCCATTACGAATCGGTGGTCCGCCCGGCCCTGATGGAAAAGCATCAGTACCGCAACCCCCATCAGGTGCCCCGCCTGGAAAAAATCGTGGTCCACATGGGCGTGAGCGCCTCGCTCGAAAAGACCGCCGTCGAGGACGCCGCGCGCGACCTGGCGGCCATCACCGGGCGCAAGCCCGTGGTGGACCGCGCGCGCAAGAGCGTGGCCAACTTCAAACTGCGCCGCGGCCAGCCCATCGGCTGCCACGTCACCCTGCGCCGGGAGGTCATGTACGAGTTTCTGGACCGGCTCGTGGCCACGGCCCTGCCGCGCATCCGCGACTTCCGCGGCCTCTCGCCGCGGCGGTTTGACGGCCGGGGCAACTACTCTCTGGGCCTCGAAGACCAGACCATCTTCCCCGAGATTGACCTGGACAAGATCAAGCGCCACCAGGGCATGGACGTGACCATTGTCACCACCGCGTCCACCGATGCCGAGGCGCGCGATTTGCTCAAACTGATGGGATTCCCGTTTGCCGAGAAATAGCCATGTCCAAAGCCTCCTGGATTCAACGCGCCCAGCGCAAACGCGCCACCGTGGCCAAGTACGCCGCCAAGCGGGCGGAACTCAAGGCCCGCAAAGACTACGCCGGCCTCGCCAAGCTCCCGCGCGACGCCAGTCCCGTGCGGCTGGTCAACCGCTGCAAGATCACCGGCCGGCGCCGCGCCTACCTGCGCAAGTACGGCGTCTCGCGCCTGACCTTCCGGGAATTGGCCCTCGCCGGCAAAATTCCGGGCGTCATCAAAGCCAGTTGGTAGCCCTATGACCGATCCCATCGCCGATTTCCTCACCCGCATCCGCAACGCCAGCAAGGCGCTCCTGCCCGCGGTGGAAGTCCCCTACTCCCGCCTCAAGGAGGGCATCGCCCGCATCCTGGTCCGCGAAGGCTACGCCGCCGGGTGCGACGTCGTAGGCGACAAGCTCAAGACCCTCAAACTGCGGCTCAAGTACAAGGGCCGCAAAGGCGTCATCTCCGGCATTCGGCGGTTCAGCCGCCCCGGCCTTCGCCAATACGCGGGCGTCGAGGGGTTGCCGCGCGTGCTGGGCGGCCTGGGCGTGGCCATTGTCACCACGCCCCAGGGGGTGATGACCGACGCCGAGGCCCGCCGCAAAAACGTGGGCGGCGAAGTGATCTGTTTCATCTGGTAAATCCGCACCACCATGTCGCGCATAGGCCGTCAACCCATCCCGATTCCCCCGCAGGTCAAGGTCCACATCCAAGGGACGCAGGTTTCCATTGAAGGTCCCAAGGGCCGGCTCCAACTGGCCCTGCCCGGCCGCACCCGGGCCAGCGTGGAAAACGGCCAGATCGTCGTGAGCCGCGACGGCGACGACGCCGACGCCCGCGCCCGCCACGGCCTGAGCCGCGCCCTTTTGAACAACATGGTCAAGGGTGTGACCCAGGGCTACGTCAAGAAACTCGAAATCCAGGGCGTCGGCTTCAAGGCGGCCGTGCAAGGCCAGACGGTCACCATGAACCTGGGCTTTTCCCATCCGATCACCTACCCGCTTCCCCCCCAGGTCAAGGTGACGGTGGAAGAAAACACCAAGCTCACCGTCGAGGGGCCGGACAAGCAGGTGGTCGGGCAGGTGGCCGCGGACCTGCGCGCCTTCTACCCGCCCGAACCCTACAAGGGCAAGGGCGTGCGTTACGCGGGCGAGCGCATCATCCGCAAGGAAGGCAAGACCGTGCAGTAAGCCGGGCGCGCCCGACCGGGTTTCCACACTTTGCGACATGAAGATTGAGAAGAAACAACGCCTGGCCCAACGCCGCCGCTGGCGCATTCGCAAGAAGATCGTCGGCACGGCCCAACGCCCGCGCATGAGCGTGCGTTTCACCGGGCAGCACATCTACGTGCAGTTTGTGGATGACGAGGCCGGACGCACGCTGGCCAGCACCTCGACCCGGAGCAAAACCCTGTCCGAGCGGGGCCGCTTGAAGGCCAATATCCCCGGCGCCGTGCGCCTGGGAGCCGTCGCGGCCGAACTGGCCCGGGCGGCCGGCATCACCGAGGTCGTCTTCGACCGCAGCGGCGCTCGTTACCACGGCAAGGTCAAGGCCCTGGCGGATGCCGCCCGGGCCGGCGGACTCAAGTTCTAACCAATCAACCAGGAGCATTCATCGTGGCGGAAGACATCCCGAACATCCCCGAAGAAATCGCCGAGAGCGCCCCGGCTGCCCCGCGCGGCGGCGGGCGCGGCGCCGGCCGTCCGGGCGGGCGCGGCGGCGGACGGCGTCCCCGCGCTGCGGGCGAAGGCGCGGCCGCCGGAATGGACGGCCAGCCCGGCGACGAACTGGTCGAAAAGGTCCTCTACATCAACCGCTCCTCGAAGGTCGTCAAGGGCGGTCGGCGTTTCAGCTTCAGCGCGCTGATGGTTGCCGGCGACCGCAAGGGCCGCGTAGGCCTGGGCCTGGGCAAGGCGGGCGAAGTGGCCGACGCCATCCGCAAGGGCGGTGAGGACGCCCGGCGCAACCTCCAGCCCGTGGCGCTGCGCGATTCGACCATCCCCCACGAGGTGCTCGCCGAGTACAGCGGCGCGCGCGTCCTCATTCGGCCGGCCTCGCCCGGCACGGGCTTGATCGCTGGCAAAACCGTGCGCGCGGTCCTCGAGGCCGCCGGCGTCAAGGACGTGTTGAGCAAATGTCTGGGCTCGCGCAACGCGGCCAACGTGGCCAAGGCCACGCTCAACGCCCTGTTGCAACTGCGCCGACGCGAGACGATTTACCAGTTGCGCGGTCTGCCGGTTCCTGCGGCGCCGCCCGCGCCGGCACCCGAACCGACCCCGACCCCGGCCTCCGCCTGATTTTTTTCGAGCCTATGCGTCTGCACACTCTCAAACCGGTCCCTGGCGCCAAGAAGCGGCCCAAGCGGTTGGGCCATGGTCGCGCCAGCGGCCACGGCAAAACCAGCGGTCGCGGCGGCAAGGGCCAGACCGCCCGCACGGGCAGCTCGATTCGCCCCGGGTTCGAGGGCGGCCAGATGCCGCTGATCCGGCGCATCCCCAAGCGCGGCTTCAACAACGCCCGGTTCGCCACCCGGTACATCCCCGTGAATGTCGGGGCCCTCAACCGCTTCGAGGACGGCACGCGGGTGGACGAGGCCCTGCTGCGGCAGGCCGGTTTGGCCAACGGCCGGGCCGACGGCATCAAAATCCTGGGCGACGGCGAACTCACCCGGAAACTGACCGTGTGTGCCCATGCCTTCAGTGCGTCCGCCCGGGCCAAAATCGAGCAAGCGGGCGGGGTGGTGGAGGTGGTGGTCAAGGCGTCGCCCGCGGCCCCCGCGGGGCAAGCTGCGTAAAGCCGGTCCGCGGCCCCGGCCCTTATGTTCAAGAGCATCCTCGATACCTTCGCCAACTGCTTCAAAATCCCGGAGCTCAAGTCCCGGATTTTCTTCACGGTTTTGCTGTTGGCGGTTTGCCGGCTCATTGCGTTGATTCCCATCCCGGGGCTGGACGGCGCCGCGCTGGCCCAGTACTTCGAGCAAAACGCGCAGCAGACCGGCGGTTTGCTGGGGATGTACAGCCTGTTTACGGGCGGGGCGATGGAGCGCTGCGCCATCGGCTCGCTGGGCATCATGCCCTACATCAGCGCCACGATCATCATCCAGTTGATGAGCGCGGTGATTCCCCAGTTGAGCAAGCTCGTCCGGGAAGAAGGCGGCCGGGTTAAGATCATCCAGTACGGTCGGTACCTGACCGTGCTCTTGTGCCTGGGCCAGGGCTTCGTGATGTCCCTGGGTTGGGAGAACCCGCAGAAGGTTTTCGGCGAAAGCTTCGTGGGCAACCTGGTGCTCGTGGACAACGTGTGGTGGTATCGCATCCAGACCACGCTGATCCTGACCACCGGGACGGTGCTGTTGATGTGGCTGGGCGAGCAGATCAGCGAGCGCGGCATCGGCAACGGGGCCTCGCTGGTGATCACCATCGGCATCGTGTCCCGCGTGCCGCAGGCCATCACGGCCCTGTGGTTGATGTTCTTCCCGCCGCGCGGGGTGCAATCGAACTACAACCTCTTCCACGCCATTGCGCTGGTGTTGCTGCTGGTGGCGGTGGTGGCCGCGGTGATCGCCGTCGTCCAGGCCCAGCGCAAGGTGCCGGTGCAGTACGCGCAGCGGGCTGTGGGACGCAAGGTGTACGCCGGCGGCACCTCGTTCCTGCCGCTGCGGGTGAACTACTCCGGGGTCATGCCCATCATCTTCGCCCAGGCCATCCTGATGTTCCCCGAGAAAATTTTCTACACGCTCGCCCAAGTGACCGAAAAGAGCATGGCCGGCTTCTCGAAGGTCTGCCAGGCCGTCGCCGTGGCCTTGCAACACGGCAGCCCGCTGTACATTTCCCTCGAGGCCCTGATGATCCTGTTCTTCGCCTACTTCTGGGTGGCCACCCAGTTCAACGAGGTGCAGATCGCCGACGACCTCAAGAAGTACGGCGGCTACATCCCCGGCGTGCGGCCCGGCCAGGCCACCAGCGACTTCCTGCACCGGGCGATGAGCCGGATCACGCTGGCGGGGGCGATTTTCCTGGTGGTCATTGCCATCATTCCCACCTTGCTGTTCAAATGGGCGGGGGTGCCCTTCGAGGTGGGCCAGTTTTTTGGCGGCACCAGCATGTTGATCACAGTGGGGGTCATGTTGGACACCACCCGGCAGATGGAGTCCCACCTGTTGATGCGGCACTACGATGGGTTCCTGAAGAAAGGCCGCATCAAGGGGCGCTTTTAGAGGCGGCGCCGGCGATGCACCCGGACGGTTCTACGGGCGGATAACGGCGGCGCCACAGTTCTTTCACACGCGGGAGACTCGTGCAAAAGTAAGGCATGATCCCGATCAAAAACGAGCGGGAACAGGCGGCCATGCGCGCGGCGGGCGCGGTCGCGGCGGCCGTCCTGGCCGAGGTGGCGGCGTTCATCCGGCCCGGGGTGACCACGGCCGAGGTGGACCGGTTTGCCGCCGAGTGCATCCGCCGGCACGGGGCGCGCAGCGCGTTCCTGGGATACAAAAAGTACCCCTGCCATGTGTGCATCTCGGTCAACGAAGAGGTCGTCCACGGCCTGGCCGGGCCGCGCCGCTTGGAGTTCGGCGACATCGTCAGCCTGGACGTGGGCGTGGTGTACCACGGGTTCATCGGCGACAACGCCCGGACGGTGCCGGTGGGCGGGTGCAGTCCCCTGGCGCAAAAATTGATTGATGTCACCGAGCAGGCCCTGTATATCGGCATCGGGCAGGCCCGCGCCGGCAACCGGGTGGTGGACATCTCCCGCAGCATCCAGGAGTTCGTGGAACGCCACGGCTTCAGCGTGGTGCGCGAGTTTGTGGGTCACGGCGTCGGACGCACGATGCACGAGGAGCCGCAGGTGCCCAATTACGTGGACGGCAAGAAATCGCCGCGGCTCCAGCCGGGCATGACCCTGGCCATCGAGCCGATGGTCAATGCCGGCCGCCCGCAGGTCCGGGTGCTGCGCGACGGCTGGACCGTGGTCAGCGAAGACGGGATGCCGTCCGCGCACTTCGAGCACACGGTGCTGGTGACTGCGGGCGACCCGGAGATTTTGACATGTTACCGGCCGATGCCTGCCGTGTTGGCGCGGTGATTGTGAAGACCCTCGCGCCTGGCGTGTGGCAGGTCGAGCTGCCCAACGGCCACCGGCTTGTGGCGCGGGTGCGCCGGCGCGAGCTGGCCCGCGCGGCGGCAGCGGGGCTGGGGCCGGGCTCCCCGGTGGAAGTGTGGGTGACGCCCGGCGACATGTCGCAGGGCCTGGTAATTTTTGAAGCGCAGAACCAGTTGAAAGCGTGAGACCATGAAAGTTCGAGCGTCCGTCAAGCGACTCTGCGAGCACTGCAAAGTGGTGCGTCGCAAGGGCGTGATCCGTGTCATTTGCACCAACCCGCGCCACAAGCAGCGGCAGGGCTAGGCTTTTCTCAACTTGCAATCCTCCTATGGCTCGCATCCTCGGCGTTGACATCCCCGGCAACAAGCGCATTGACATTGCGCTGCGCTACATCTACGGCATCGGCCCGTCCAACTCGAAGGTCATCTTGGAACGCGCCCAAATTGACCCGTCCATCCGGGCCAAGGACCTGACCGAGCAGCAACTCTCCCAAATCGTGCATGCCATCCAGGAGGGGCAGTACGTGATCGAAGGAGATTTGCGCCGGGAAATCGGCCTCAACCTCAAGCGCCTGCAGGCCATCAAATGCTATCGCGGCATCCGCCACCTCCGTGGCCTGCCCGTGCGCGGTCAACGCACCCAGACCAACGCCCGCACCCGCAAGGGCCCGCGCAAGACCGTGGGCGTGCAGCGCAATCCCAACGCCAAGGCGGGCATCCACTAATCCCGGATTAATCTGAGCTATGGCTGAAGCCAAACCCAATCCTGCTCCCGAATCGGGCAAATCTTCCCCGCCAGTCGCCCCGGCCGCCAAGCCGGCCAAACCGGCCAAGCCCGCCGGAGGCGACGCCGGTGAAAAGACCGCCGCCAAAGGTGCGGCGAAACCGGCGGAAAAAGCTTCCGACAAAGGCGCGGATAAAGCGGTCAAGGCCGCCGCCACCGCCGCCGCTCCGGCAGCGCCTGAAGCTCCCGCTGCCCCCACGGCGGCCGAATTGCTGGCCGACGACCTGGCCGGCAAGAAGATCATCAAGGCCAAGGGCGCCAAGAACATCACCAGCGGCATCGCTCACATCCTGGCCACGTTCAACAACACCATCGTTTCGATCACCGACATGCAGGGCAATGTCCTCGGCTGGGCCACCGCCGGGCGTGCCGGCTTCAAGGGCTCGCGCAAGAGCACGGCCTTTGCGGCCCAGCAAGTGGCCCAACTGGCCGCCCGCCAGGCCATGGCTCACGGGATGCGCGAGGTGGAAGTGCACGTCAAAGGCCCCGGCTCGGGCCGCGAGTCGGCCATTCGCGCCCTGCAGGCCATTGGCCTGGACATCACCGTGATCAAGGACGTGACCCCGATCCCGCACAACGGATGCCGGCCGCGCAAGAAGCGCCGCGTTTAACCTGTCCGGCAAGGCAATCTCTCCCGCACCCTATGGCTCGTTACACTGGTCCTCGCGTTCGCGTCAGCCGCCGTTTCGGCGTGCCCATTTTTGGTCCCACGAAGTACCTCGAGCGCCGCAACTACGGTCCCGGCGTCCATGGCCCCAAGAGCCGCCGCAAGGTGTCCGACTACGGACTGGGCCTGATGGAAAAGCAGAAACTCCGTTACTACTACGGGCTGATGGAACGGCAGTTCCGGCGCGTGTACGAGCGGGCGCTGCGCACCCGCGGGGTGACCGGTGAGATCATGCTGCAGATTTTGGAAACGCGGCTGGACAACGTGGTGTACCACCTGGGCTTTGCCCCCACGCGGCCGGCGGCCCGGCAGGTGGTCACCCACGGTCACATCCAGGTCAACGGACGCAAGGTCACCGTGCCCTCGTTTGCCCTGAAGGTGAACGACGTGATCGAGGTGCGGCCGCACAACGTCTCGCGCCAGATGGCCAGCCGCGCGCTCGAGGCCGCCGGCAGCCGCACCGTGCCCGACTGGTTGTCCCTGAACAAGGACGCCTTCAAGGGTACGGTCATGCGCCTGCCCGGCCGCGAGGAAATCCAACCCATCGCCAATGAACAGGCGGTGGTCGAATTCTATTCCCGCTAGTCTTGCGGGCCCCGGGTGGGGCCCCGGCAATTACACGGGCCGGCTCCCCGGCGGGAATAGGAGCGGAGCCGGTCAGATTAAAATTGCTGCCTGAACCACTATGCCAGTACGACTCGGTCGGTTTGAAATGCCCAAGCGGTTGGTGCGCGACGACGCCACCGCCACAGCCACCTATGCCCGGTTCGTGGCCGAGCCCTTCGAAACGGGCTACGGCTACACCATCGGCAACTCCCTGCGTCGCGTTTTGCTCTCCTCGCTCGAGGGGGCGGCCATCACCTCCGTCAAAATTGACGGGGCCATGCACGAATTCACCACCATTGACGGCGTGGTCGAGGACGTCACGGAAATCGTGCTCAACCTCAAAAAAATCAAGTTCCGGGCCCACACCCGCGACCCGCAAATCCTCCTCCTTTCCGTCAACAAAGAAGGGCCGGTCACCGCGGCGGACATCCAGCTCAACCAGAATCTCGAGTTGGTGAACCCCGACCAGTTGATCTGCACCCTCGACCGGAAAAAGAAGTTCGACATGGAGCTCGAGGTCAAGGTGGGCCGCGGCTACTGTCCGGGCGACGAAAACAAAAAGCCCGACCAGCCCATCGGCGTCATTGCCATTGACTCGCTCTTCTCACCGGTGGTCCGTGTCCGCTATCAGGTCGAAGCCGCTCGCGTGGGCCAAAAAACCGACTACGACCGCCTCATCCTCGAAATCTGGACCGACGGCCGGATCACGCCGGAAGACGCGCTGACGCAATCCGCCGCCATTCTCCAGAAACACCTGGACGTATTCGTGGGCTACGACAAGAACGCCGTCCAGTTCGAGGAGGTGGAGAACAAACAGGACGAGGAGCGCGCCCGCCTGCGCAAGCTCTACAACATGAGCGTCAACGAAATCGAGCTCAGCGTCCGCGCGGCCAACTGCCTCAACAACGCCAACATCACCACCGTCGGCCAGTTGGCCATGAAGACCGAGAGCGAAATGCTCAAGTACCGCAACTTCGGCAAGAAATCCCTCAACGAGATCAAGGAGAAGCTGGCCGCCCTGGGCCTGACCCTGGGCATGAAGATTGACCCCAGTCTCCTGGACCTGCCGAAAGAAACGCCCAAAAAGGCCTGAGCGCCGCCGCCCCGCCTATGCGACACCTCAAGCGCACCGCCAAGCTCGGCCGCACCAGCGAGCACCGCAACCGGATGCTCGCCAGCCTGGTGTGCAGCCTCATCAAACACCGCCGCATCACCACCACCCTGGCCAAGGCCAAGGCGGCCCGCCCCGTGGCCGAGAAAATCGTCACCTTAGCCAAGCGCGGCACCCTGCACGCCCGTCGGCTCGCCCTGGCCCGCCTCTACCAGGACAAGGAAGCCTTGCGCATCCTCTTTCGCGACATCGCCCCGGCCCACAAGGACCGGCCCGGCGGCTACACCCGCATTATCAAACTCATGCACCACCGCCGCGGCGACGCGGCCCCGCAGGCCATTCTCGAGTTTGTGGAGGCCCCGACCCCCGCCCCGGCGGAGGGCACCCCGAGCGCCGCGGAAACCGCCGCACCGGCGTCCCCGGAAAAACCCGCGGAAAAGCCCGCGTCCTGAAGACGCGCCCATTTCTTAGTACGCGACCGGCCCGCTGACTTGGCGGGCCGGTTTGCTTTTGGGGCTCGAGGCAGGTCGCGCCCGCGCCTCAAGCGGGGGCGGTCAGGACCCGGACGCAGGCTCCTGCCACCAGGCCGGCGTGCTTCGGAGCAATTCCAGCAGCCGGGCGTCGGCCGGGGGAAAATCGTAGCGGTCCAACTCATCCGCCGTGACCCAGGCCAACGCCTGGCAGCCCAAGGGCCGGGGCTTTCCGACCGCCAGGCGGCAGCGGAAGAAGTGCAGGCGCACGCGCCGCTCGGGGTAGGCATGTTCCAAGGTCAGGAGGGGCTCAATCAGCGTCACCCGCACGGCCAGCTCCTCCCACAGCTCCCGGTGCAAACAAGCGGCCGGGGTTTCGCCCGGCTCGCACTTGCCGCCCGGGAATTCCCACAACCCGCCCAGATGATCGCCGCGCCGGCGCTGGCAGAGCAGCACCCGACCGCGATGAAAGATGACCCCGGCGGCCACCTCCACCGGCGGGACTGGGTTGAGGGCCGACATGGCCTCAGCGCCCCACGCTCTTGTACACCCAGCCCAGACGCTCCATTTCGCGCGGGTCAAACAGATTGCGGCCGTCGAACAGGATCGGGTGGGTCATGGTGCGGCGCGCGCGATCGAGGTCCAGCTCCTTGAATTCCGGCCACTCGGTGGCAATGACCAGGGCGTCGCAGCCCTCGGCCACTGCGTCGCGCTCGGGCACGTACTCGACCTGCGGCCCGGGCGGCAACACGGCCTTGGCCTTCTCCATCGCGCGGGGGTCGTACACGCGCAGCCGGGCGCCTTCGCGCAGGAGCCGCTGACAAACCTCGATGGCGGGGGACATCCGCACGTCGTCGGTGTTTTGCTTGAAGGCCAGCCCCAGCACGCCGATGCGCTTGTCCTTGAGCACCCAGAGCGTGTCGGTGATTTTGCGCAGGAACCGGTCCATCTGCTGGGTGTTGATCAACTGCACCTGCTTCAGCAGCCCGAAGTCGTAGCCCAGTTGCTCGGCGATCTTGATGAAAGCGCTCAGGTCCTTGGGAAAGCAACTGCCGCCGAAGCCGATGCCCGCGTCCAGAAAGCGGCGGCCGATGCGCTTGTCCAGCCCGATGCCGTTGGCCACTTCCTGCACGTCCGCGCCCGAGGCCTCGCAGATGACCGAGATGGCGTTGATGTACGAGATTTTCAGCGCCAGGAACGAGTTGGCCGCGTGCTTGATCAGCTCGGCCGAGTTGATGTCCGTGACCAGGATGGGCGCATCAATCGGCGCGTAAATCTCCCGCATCGCCGGCACCGGCCGCGGGCTGGCGGCGCCAATCACGATCCGGTCCGGGTGCATGAAGTCCTCGACCGCGAAGCCCTCGCGTAAAAATTCCGGGTTGCTCACCACGTCGAACTCGACCCGGGCCCGGTTGTAGCGCCGGATGGTCTCGGCCACCTTCTCGCCGGTCTTCACCGGCACCGTGCTCTTGTCCACCACGATCTTGTACGAGGTGAGGCATGCCGCGATTTCCCGGGCCACGCCCTCGATGTAGCTCAGGTCCACGCTCCCGTCCGGCAACGGCGGCGTGGGCACGGCGATGAAGACCACGTCCGACTGCGCGACCCCCTCCGCCACGCTGTCGGTGAACCGCAACCGCCCCGCGGCCACGTTGCGCGGCACCAGCTCCTCGAGCCCCGGCTCGTAAATCGGGATGCCGCCGCCCTGGAGCAGGCGCACCTTTTCCACGTTGTTGTCCACGCAGATGACCCGGTGGCCGATCTCCGCAAAGCAGGTCCCGGTCACCAAACCCACGTAGCCGGTTCCAATGATGGCGATGTTCATGCGAGCCGAGAAAAAGTCATTCCGCTGCCCGGGGCCAGTCCGCGCTGCTCGGAGTCGGCACCAACCGCGCCGCTAGGGCGTGGGGGCGGGAGCGCCCGGCGGGGCGGCGGCGTTGGTGGAGGGGCCGGGCGTGGCGGCGGGTGCAGAGGCCGCCGACGGCGCACCCGCGCCGACTGGAGTGATGACGGGCGGGTTGGCCGGCGCCGCCGCGGGGGCCAACTCCGGGTGCTGTCGCAGCAGCGTGTCCCGTTTGACCGAGGCCTCCATCGCGGCGCGCCCCGCGGTGCGGTCTGCCTGCAGGCTGTCATAGATTTTCAGCGCCTCGGCGAATTGTCCGCGCGCCTCGTGCAACGCCGCCAGGGCCAGCCGCGCGCGGCCCGAGACGGGGTCGTCCGGGTACTTGGCAATCACCTGCTGGTAAGCGGCCATGGCGGCCTCCACCTTGTCCTCGGCATCCAGGCACGTGGCCGCACCCAGCGCCGCCATCGGCGCCAGCAACCCGGTGTCGTCCCGGGCCACGACCTCCTCGAAACGGGCCCGCGCCTCCGCGTACTTGCCGGCCTGGTACAACTCCCCGGCGGCCAGCAGCAAGGCCCGCACGGCTGCTTGGGAGGAGCCGTATCGGGCGGCCAGTTGCACAAACGCGTCGTGCCCGGGGCCGGACTTTTCCTCCGCCCGGCCGGCCGGGGTCAGCGCCAGCAGCGCGTGATTGGCCTGCAATTCATTCTGCCCGCGAAACCAGAAAAAGACGTAGCCGCCCACGATCAGGAGCAACACCCCCACCGCGCCCAGGACCAACTGCCGGCGGTGCAACTCCGCCCAGGCCCAGGCTTCGTAAATCCACGTGGATTCCTGCTTTTCCGGCTGCATAGAAAGCGCGGATTCTTTGAGACGGGGTTGGAAACGCAAGAAGGAAATCCCGCGCTTAAGTGTGCTCGGCGCATTTCGAGCCATCGGCGTGGGCCGGGAGAAGGTCCCGGTTTGGGAAGCGCACGCGTCCCTGCGTGCTGCCGTGCTCAACTGTGGCGCATTGGTGCGCGTGTTGCCGTCGGCGCCACCGCTGTTGGCCTTGCCTCGTAGCGCAGGTTTCCAACCTGCTGTATCGCCGACTTCCAGTCGGCCACGGCAGGGGGTGAGCGGAGCTCCGGCGGGTTGAAAACCCGCGGTACAGCAGACCAGAGGTCTGCGCTACTCCGTCGAGCGATTCGCCAGCCGCTCCCGACTTCTGCATCCGGCATCCAGCATCCGGCATCCGACCTCGCTCCACAGCGCCGGCGAGCCGGCGCACTCCAGACGCTTCGCGAGGTAGGTCGCCGCTGCGCCGGCGCCGCCCATCCGGCCGGGACGCAGCCCGGCCCTACCGCGCGCCGGCGCATGGAGTGCGGCAGCTTGCTGCCGCTTTTTGCCCGGGTGGAACGGCCAACTGGGCCGTGGTCGGCCTGCCTACCGTCAGGCAGGCGGTAACCTGCCGCCGAACCGCCCCGCGCGGTGCACGCGTCCCGCGCAAAGGAGACGCCCGAGCGCACCATGATTCCCGGGACCATTCCCCGTTTCCAGACTCCCCAAGGACTCGTCGGCCTCGGCGCGGCAATTGGTTCGACGCCCGCCCGCCGCCGCGCCATGCTGGTTGGGTGCCGATGACGCGCCGTTCGTTTCCGCCTCGCGAAGCCGGTCCCTCCGCGCCGGGCCCCGAAGCGTCGGGGCCTCCGCGCGCCGAAGAAGCGGCTGCTGGCACGGCCCCGCCCGCGCCCTCCGCGATTCGGGAAACCGCCGACCCCGCCACGTGGGCGCGACCCTGGGTGCAGCTCAAGTACCTGAGTTTCTCGCCGCAAATTTACCCCGCCATGATCCGGGCGGCTTCGCCCGAGGCCGCCCCGGGCAGTCTGGTGACCGTGTACGACAAGGAAGGGCGGCGGTTTGGCGCCGGGCTCTATCACCCCCGCGCCCGGGTGCCGCTGCGCATGTTTCACCATGGCGAAGCCCCGTTCGGCGAAGCGGATTTTCTGGCCCTCCTGGACCGCGCCGTGGCGCTGCGCCTGGACGTGCTGCGGTTGCCCGAGGTGACCGACGCCTTCCGCGTGGTGCACTCGGACGGAGACGGTTTGAGCGGTCTGATCGTGGACCGGTATGCGGATGTTCTGAGCGTGGAGGTCCACAGCCTGGGTGTCTGGCAGCGGCTCCCGCAATGGTTGCCGCGCCTGCACGCCCGGTTGGGTACACGGCACGCGGTGGTCGAGGTCAGCGAGTTCGCCACGCGGGTGGAAGGCATCCCGGCGCTCGCCCCGGAGCGTCCCGCGGTGGCGCGGGTCAAAATCCGCGAGCACGGCGTCCGCTTCGAGGTGGACTTCGCCCGCGGGCACAAGACCGGCTTTTTCTGCGATCAGCGGGACAACCGCTTGCGCCTGGCGCGCTGGATCAACCCGACCCACCGCGTGCTGGACCTGTGTTGCTACACGGGCGGTTTCGCCCTGGCCGCCGCCGTGCTGGGGCGGGCCACGGACGTGACCGGGGTGGACCTGGACGAAGCGGCCATCGCCCAGGCCCGCCGCAACGCAAATCTGAATGGGGTGCGCGTGAGCTGGGTGCACTGCGACGCCTTCAGTTATGCGCGCCAGATGCAGCGCAACGGGCGGCGCTGGGACGTGGTCGTGGCCGACCCGCCCAAGTTTGTGGCCACGCGCGAGGAGTTCCGCGACGGCCAGCGCCGGTACGAGGACCTCAACGGCCTGGCGTTGAGCCTGCTGGAGCCCGGCGGCCTGTTGGTGACCTGCTCGTGCTCGGGGCTGGTTGCGGCGGAGGACTTCGAGCAGTTCGTCTGCCGCGCCGCGCACCGCCAGGGTCGGCGCTTGCAAATCCTGGACCGCACCGGCGCGGGGCCGGACCACCCGGTGATGTCCAACTGCCCGGAGGGCCGGTACCTCAAGGTCCTTTGGGCGCGGGTGCTCTGAGGTGGAACGATTCGGTTGGTTCCGTGGCGCGACCAACCGGGCCGCAGTCAGCGGGAATCCGCGCCGACTCCGGGTTGTTCCGCTGCCGCGGCCTCCTTCCCAATCCCGAGTCGGGCGTCCAAGTGGGATTTGAGGATGGCCGACCAGAGGCGGTAGCCGAGCGCGTTGAGGTGCAGGCGGTCGTCGCGGAACAGGTCCGCCGCGGGGCGGCCTTCGGGCGTGAGGAAGGCGTGGGCGGTGGGGATGAAGTGGACGCCGGGCCGGCGCGCGCATTCCCGGGCCAGGGCGCGGTTAACCTCCTGAATCTTGGGCCAGGCCGCCCAGCGGGCCGGGGTGGGCGTGATTTCGAGGCAGAAGATCGGCGCCTCCGGCTGCGCCGCGCGGGCGACCTCGACGAGGTGGCCAAACCAGGCCGCCACCTGCTCGGGGCGGGCGTCGTCCGGAGCGCCGGTCACGTCGTTGGCCGCGAACAGGACCAGCGCCCGGAAGCGGTGCGGGCGGATCAGGCGCCGGGCATGGACGGCCACGTCGGCGAAGCGCGCGCCGCCGAAGCCGCGCGGGATCGGATGGTACGGCGCCAGGTCGGCGACGATCGAGTCCCAGAGGCGAATCGAGGAACTGCCCACCAGCAGGATGCTGTCGGGCGGGTGGCTTTCGGCGCGGTCGCGGGCCTCGAGGGCGGCGAGGTCCGGTTCCCAGCGGCGGGCGGCGGCGATTTGCTCGGGTCCAGGCTCCGCCGCGAGCAGCAAGCCGGTCAGCGCGAGCCAAGCCTTTGCGGGGAGCCGGCCAAGGAATGCGGTTTGCACGGGATGGTGGGCGTGGGGCCTGCGGCGGGGGCTCAACTTTCCAAGACTTCGCGCACGGCGCGCAGGAGCTGGTCGGAGGTGAAGGGTTT
Organism: uncultured Verrucomicrobiota bacterium; assembly: GCA_964466945.1. Taxonomy (GTDB): domain Bacteria; phylum Verrucomicrobiota; class Verrucomicrobiia; order Limisphaerales; family J093; genus DSVZ01. The sequence goes on from CAYXPA010000006.1 coordinate 51,430, forward strand.
GCTCATGAACCGCTCACCGGGTTGCAGGCCGGGGACGCGGCCGGCCATTTCGGCGCTGTAGCCGCTGAGGTAGAGCACCTTGAGGCCGGGGCGCTCCTGGCGCAGGCGCCGGCCCAGTTGCTGGCCACTGAGGCCGCCGGGCATGACCAGGTCCGTGAGCAACAGGGCAATCCTGGGTTGATGGGCCTGCCAGCGTTCAAGGGCCTCGAGCCCGTTGGCAGCTTCGAGCACGGTGTAGCCCCGCCCCTCGAGCACGGTGCGCATCAATGTCCGCACCGACGCTTCGTCTTCGACCACCAGCACCGTTTCGGCCCCCCGGGTGTTGGGCGTGGTCGCTTGACCGGCCACGAGCGGTGTGGCGGTGGCACCCTTGGGCCGGGCCGTCAGGTACACCCGGAAGGTCGCCCCCTGGCCGGGCGCGCTCTCCACGGTGATCCAGCCGCGATGTTGCTGGACGATGCCGAAGACCGTGGCCAGGCCCAGGCCCGTACCTTTGCCCGGTTCCTTGGTGGTGAAAAACGGCTCGAAGATGTGGGGGAGGACCTCGGGCGCGATGCCCGCGCCGGTGTCGCGCACGGCGAGGCAGACGTACGACGCGGGCGTGGCGCCGGGTTGGTTTCGGGCGGCGGCTTCGTCCAGCACCAGTTCGGAGGTTTCGATGGTGAGAGTGCCCCCTTCGGGCATGGCGTCGCGAGCATTGATGGCCAGGTTCATCAGCACCTGGTCGAGCATCCCGGGGTCGGCGTGGAGCCGGAGGGGGTGCGGGTGAAGTTTCCACTCCAAGTGAATGTCCTCGCCGAGCGTGCGCTGGAGCATCTTGCCCAGGCTGGTGGTCTGCTCGTTGAGGTCCACGTCCCGGGGCTGGAGGACCTGGCGGCGGCTGAACAGGAGCAACTGGCGAGCGAGGTTGGCGGCGCGCTCGGCCGCGGCGCGTATCTGGTGGATGCCCTCGCGGGCGCGCTCCGGCAGGCCGGTCATTTGGGCGGTGACCTCGGCCTGCATCATGATCACGGCCAGGATGTTGTTGAAGTCGTGCGCCACGCCGCCGGCCAGCCGGCCGATGGCTTCCATCTTTTGGACCTGCCGGAACTGTTCCTCGAGGCGGAGCTGGTCGGTGATGTCGCGGGCGTTGACCACGATGCGGGTTTGTGTGCCGGCGCCGGAGAGGAAGCGGCCGTAGGCCTCGAGGGTGCGCCACTGGCCGGCGCTGTTGCGGACGCGGCATTCCACGCGGGTGGGTTCGTGGTTGGCCGCGCGGTCGGCGGACAGTTCGAGAAGGCAGCGAATAGAAGCGGTCACTTCCGCGGCATCATCCGGGTGAAGGTAGTCGAACAAGTTGGCGCCGATGAGGCTTTCCGCGTGATAACCCAGCAGGCGCAGGCTGGTGGGGCTTTGGTAAAGGATCACCCCCTGGGGGTTGATCACGGTGATGAGGTCGGAGGCATTTTCGATGAGCGAGCGGAAGTGGGCCTCGCGCTGTTCGAGCACTTGGGCGGCTTCGTGACGGGCGGTGTCGTCGAGCACCAGGCCCTCGAGGGCCACGACCCGGCCCTGCTCATCATACACGCCCCGGCCCTGTTCCCAGACCCAGCACTCCTCGCCGTTGGCGCGGACCAGGCGGTAGTTGAGCACGAAGGGCTCGTGGCGGGCCAGGGCCTCTTGCACCTGCTCCCAGACCTGGCTGCGGTCCTTGGGGTGGATGAGGTCGGCATAGGCCTCGCGCCGGTTGCCCACCAGGTCTTCCGGCGGGTGGCCCGTGAGGGCCAGCGCGCCGGCGCTGACGAATTCAATGGTCCAGTGCTCGTCATTGCGGCAGCGGTAGGCCATGCCGGGCAGGTTGCTCAGGAAGGTGGACAACTGCCGCTCGCGCTCGCGCAGCTCCGCCTCCGCCCGCTTGCGCTCGGTGATGTCCCGCACCACGGCCAGGACGCGCCCGGCCCCGCCAATGGCCGTGCCGCGCAGCGAGACCTCGACCCAGAAGCGTTCGCCGTTGGCCTTGCGGGCCTGCCACTCGAAGACCTGCGGGCCTTCGCGCGCAGCCAACCGAATACGCTCGAGGGCCGCTTCCGGGGTGTGCGGCGGTTCATTGGCAGAGAGGTCGGCCAGGTGAACAGCCAGGGCCTCGGCCTTCGAGGCAAAGCCGTAGAGGCGCACCATCGCTTCGTTTACGTCCAGAATTTGCCCGCTGGCGGCGTCGAGCAGGAAAATGGCCTCGCTGACCGCGTTGAAAATCTCGCGGTAGTTTTGTTCGCTGCGCGCGAGCGAGGCCTCGGCGGCCTTGCGCTCCGAGATGTCGTGCAGGGCGGACAGGGCAATGTGCCCGCGCGCGTCGGTCACCAAAACGGTGGACAGCTCGACCCAGAACGGTTGGCCGTCGGTGCGCTGGAACCGGATTTCCGGGCGGTACGCCTGGCCGTGGCGCTCGAGTTCGACCCGGATGCCGCGGGCGTCCTTGGGCTGGGCGTAAAAGCGCAGGGTCGGCTGGCCCACGGCCTCGGTCGGGGTGATGCCGAACAGGTGGGCGGCCCTGGGGTTGACAAATTCGATGGTGTAGCCGGGCAGGCGCGTGACCACCACCGCCACCGGCAGGGCGTCCACCAGTTGCCGGAACCGGGCCTCGCTCTGCGTCAGGGTCCGGGTGGCCAGTTCCCGGCGCAGGCGGTTGACCATCACCCAGCCCAGCAAGGAGGTGGCCAGCGGATAAATCAGCATCGCTGGCGGCGCAAGGTCGCTCAAAACTCGCTTCGCCACCGGCCACGGGAGGGTCAGCGTCAGGACCGCAAACATCGCCGCGTGCGCCAGGAAGCCGAAGACCAGGAGCTGACCCCAGGACAGGTCGGCCAAGGGCTGGCGCCGGAGATGCCGCCAGAGCAGGCCCAGCCCGCCGGTGGTGAGAATGGCCGCCACTCCGGGCCAGGCCGCCACGCCTCCCAGCATGAGCCGATAGATGGAGGTCATGACCATCGCCACCGTGGTGGGAATCCAGCCCAGAAAGAGGCCGGACATGCTCAAAAGCACGGAACGGGTGTCGAACACCACTCCGGGCTCGAGGACGTAGGCGCTGGCAATCAGGCCCACGCCAAAAAAACCGACCACCAAGCCGGCAATCACCTGGGCCGGCCATTTCCACTCCAGGCGCCGCTGGCTGGTCACCAGGTCGAAGAACAACACCAGCGCCATCAGCAGCGCGGTGTTTTGCAGCAGGGCGGTCAGGGCGGGGGGAGGCATATCGCGGCGCGCTTAAGGAATTGACAGGCCGCAGGCGGCAGGCGCCCTGGTGCAACCTCAGCCTGATTGGAGGCTCCGACGTCCATGCAGCAATACCCTGCAATTTAGCCCGGTTGAACGAAAGCGTCAAGCCACAAACCGGGCGGCGGCCGAAGGGAAAAACTCCGGGCTCCGAGCCGGGCCCGGGTCGGCAGGGCTTGGTTGGGTGGGAATTCACCGCGGGCGGTGGCCCAGAGCCGTGGTCAGCGGGCCGCCCGCGCGGCTTCAACGGCCGCAGCACTGCTTGTACTTCTTGCCGCTGCCGCACGGGCAGGGGTCGTTGCGGCCGACCTTGGGGCCTGCGCGCACGGGCCGGGCCTTGGTGACCGCCTCGGCGGCTTCGGATACCATGTCGCTGGCGCGTTTGCCGTCGCGCTTGTCGGCCGCGGGCGCCGCGCCCGCCGGCGCCCCGCTCGCGCCGGCGCCGAGGGCGGTGGTTTGGGCGTGGATGGTGCGCTGGGGGAGGTTGCGGAGGAAGTTCTCGAAGGCCAGGAGGCTCGAGGCGCTGCGGAAGATGTTGTGGCAAATCTCGGTCTTGATGTTGACCATCAACTCGTCAAACATCTTGTAGGCCTCCATCTTGTACTCGATGAGCGGGTCGCGCTGGCCGTAGGCGCGCAGGCCGATGGCGTTGCGCAGGCTGTCCATGTGGTAGAGGTGCTCCTGCCACAGGCGGTCAATGGCGCTGAGGATGGTGTAACGCTCGACCTTGGCCAGGGCCGCCGGGTCCTCGAAGCTGACCTTGAGTTCGTAGGCGTCGCGCACGCCCTTGATGATGAACCGGGCCACGGCGTACTGCGCGGGGCTGAGCCCGTCGAAGAGCGAGCCGGGCACGGGCTCCTCGGCGTCGGATTCGGCCACGCGGCGGATTTCGCTTTCGGGCAGACCCAGGGGGAAGTTCAGGTTCACCCAGTCGGCCAGCGGCCGCGGGTTCCACTCGGCGGGGTCTTTGTCGGCCGGGGTGAGCTGGCGCACTTTCTCGATGACCACCTCCTCCATGATATCCATGAGGCGGTCGCGGACTTCATCGGCGTGGATGATCTCGTTGCGGAAGCCGTACACGACCTCGCGCTGCTTGTTCATCACGTCGTCGTACTCGAGCGTGCGCTTGCGGATTTGGAAGTTGTGCTGCTCGACGCGTTTCTGGGCCTGCTCGATGGAGCGGTTGAGCAGGGGGTGTTCGAGCTCCTGGCCCTCCTCGAGGCCCATTTTTTCCATGTACTTGACGATGCGATCCGAGCCGAACAGGCGCATCAGATCGTCCTCGAGCGAGATGAAGAAGTGGCTCGAGCCGGGGTCGCCCTGGCGGGCGCAGCGGCCGCGCAACTGGCGGTCAATGCGGCGGGCCTCGTGGCGTTCGGTGCCCAGCACGTGCAGGCCGCCCAACTCGGCCACGCCGGGGCCCAGTTTGATGTCGGTGCCGCGGCCGGCCATGTTGGTGGCGATGGTCACCGCGCCGCGCTGGCCGGCGCGGGCGACGATTTCGGCCTCCTGCTGGTGGTACTTGGCGTTGAGGACGGCGTGGGGGATGCCCACCTTCTTGAGCATGCGCGAGAGGTGTTCGCTGACCTCGACGGAGATGGTGCCCACCAAGATGGGCCGGCCCTGGGCGTGGATTTCCTGGATTTCGCGGATGACCGCGTCGTACTTCTCGCGCTTGGTCTTGTAAACGGTGTCGTGGTAGTCCTTGCGGATGCAGGGCTTGTTGGTGGGGATGACCAGGACGCCGAGCTTGTAGATGTCGTGAAACTCGGCCGCCTCGGTTTCGGCGGTGCCGGTCATGCCGGCCAGTTTCTTGTAAAGGCGGAAGTAATTCTGGATGGTGATGGTGGCCAGGGTCTGGGTCTCGCGCTCGATGGCCACGCCTTCCTTGGCCTCGACTGCCTGGTGCAGGCCGTCGCTCCACCGGCGGCCGGTCATGAGGCGTCCGGTGTTCTCGTCCACGATGATGACCTTGCCGTCCTGGACCACGTACTGGACGTCGCGCTGGTAGAGGCAATAGGCCTTGAGCAGTTGGGAAATGACGTGAATGCGGCGCGCCTTGGCCTCGAACTCGGCCTGCACCTTGGCCTTGAGGTCCAGGCGCTTGCGGACGTCCGCCTCGGGTCCGTTGTCAATCTCGTGGAAGGCGGTGATCAGGTCCGGCAACACGAAGGCGTCGGGGTCGCCGGGGCTGAGGAAGTTGCGGCCCTTCTCGGTCAGGTCGGCCTCGTGGCCCTTCTCGTCCATGCCGAAGAACAGCTCTTCCTTCTCCGCGTAGAGCTGTTTCTTGGTCTGGTCGGCGTGCAACTCCAGCTCGGCCGCGTTCATGAGCCGGGCGTTCTCGGGATTTTCGAGCATCCGCAGCAGCTCTGGCGAGCGGGGGTTGCCGCGCTTGACCCGGTAGAGCAGCAGGCCGATCTGGCGCTCGAGCTCGGCGGCGTTGGGCGGGTTGGAGCCGTCCGCGGGGTGCATTTGCTTGAGCAGTTCCGCAGCCTCCCGCAGGAAGCGGTGGCAAAGCTGTTCCTGGGCGCGGACCAGGGCCTCAACCTGGGGCTTGTACTGCACGTACAGCTCGTTGTCCTGGGTCACCACAGCGGGGCCGCTGATGATCAAGGGCGTGCGTGCCTCATCAATCAGGATCGAGTCCACCTCGTCCACGATCGCGTAATAATGCCCGCGCTGGACCTGGTCCTCCTTGCGGATGGCCATGCCGTTGTCGCGCAGGTAATCGAAGCCGAACTCGGCGTTCGTGCCGTAAGTGATGTCGCAGTAGTACTGCTGGCGGCGCACTGTGGGCGGCTGGTCGTGCAGGATGCAGCCCACGGTCAGGCCCAAAAACCGGTACACCGCGCCCATCCACTCGCTGTCGCGCGCGGCCAGGTAATCGTTGACCGTCACCACGTGCACGCCCCGGCCGGTGAGGGCGTTCAGATACACCGGCAGCGTGGCCACCAGGGTCTTGCCCTCGCCGGTGGCCATTTCCGCGATGCGCCCGTGGTGCAGGGCCCAGCCGCCGATCAATTGCACGTCGAACGGGATCATGTCCCACACCATTTCGTGCCCGCGGACGATGATCTTCTCCCGGCGCTCGGCGAGGCGGCGGCAGACGTTTTTGACCACCGCAAACGCCTCGGGCAGCAGCTCGTCCAGGCGCCGGGCCAACTCGGCGTCGTCCTGGATTTGGCTCAGCTCGGCCTTCCAGCGGGCGGTCTTTTCCCGCAGGTCCTCGTCGCGGAGCGATTGCAGTGAGGCCTCGATCTCGTTGATGCGGGCCACCAAGGGACGCAACCGCCGGATTTCGCGGTCGTTCTTGGTGCCGATGACGGTTTTGATGAGCCAGCGGATCATGCGATAGAAAACGCTATTCCAGCGTACGGGAACGGACCGGAGCCGTCAAAGCAATTGGACCGCGCCGAAGGCAAAGGCGCCTCGACACCTTGAGGGCGAAGGCCCACGCCCTTGGGCGAACGGTGGGCCGTGGCGGCAGGTATTCTGGCTGCCTAGGTCTCAACCACCCAGACCCAACTCCGTCCACACCCGGCGCAGGCACTCCACCAGGTACCGGTCCACCCGTTCGGTAAACCTGGGGCCGACCCGAACTTGCACGAAGCGGTCGAGTACCCAGGCCGTCTGCGGGCAGGTGTCCGCCCCGTAACGCAGGGCTCGGCCCTCGGGCGATTGGAACGACGGCCAGGCCGGGTGCCGCGTGCGTTTGGCGATCACGGCCTCCTCCGCCGGCAGAAACACCGAGCCGATCAGCGTCGAGGCCGGCACGTTCAGCCGCCGCAACGCCGCGATGCACCGGTCGCGCGCGGCCCGGTCGCGCACCTCGAAGAAGGCCGCCGTGCCGATGTCCCCCGCCGGGTCGGGCTGGTGGCGCAGCCGGACCCCGGGCAATTCTCGGAGGCCCGCGTACAGCGCGCCGGCGTGGCGGCGGAGATCGGCCACCATGCGGTCAAGCTTGGGCAACTGCGCGCCCAGCACCGCGCCGGTCAGTTCGCTCATGCGGAAGTTTTCGCCGGCGAAGATGTTTTCGCGCGCGCCGCCGGTCCGTTGTTCAAACAACGGCCGGTACAGGCCCATGTCGTGGAAGCGCACGGCGCGCTCGTACAGCCGGGGGTCGTTCGTCACCACCGCCCCGCCCTCGCCGGAGGTCATCGTCTTGTTGATCTGGAAGCTGTAGATGCCCACGTCGCCCAGCGACCCCAGCTTGCGCCCCCGGTAACTGCCGCCCACGCACTGCGCGCAGTCCTCGACCACCGCGATGCCCCGCGCGCGCGCCGTGGCCAGGATCGCGTCCATGTCGCACGGTCCGCCCAGCAGATGCACGGCAATCACGGCCCGGGTGCGCGGGGTGATCTTCCGCGCGAAATCGGCGGGGTCCAGCGTCAGCGAGCGGTCCAGTTCGGCAAAGACCGGCAACGCGCCGGCTTGGACCACGCAGGTGTAATCCGACCACCACGTGTACGCCGGCACGATCACCTCGTCGCCGGGGCCGATGCCCAGCGCGGCCATCGCGCAATCCAACGCCGCCGTGCCGGAAGTCACCCCCAACGCAAACTTCACGCCCATGTACCGGGCAAACGCCTCCTCGAACGCCTGCACCTTCACCGGCCGGCCGGGACCCCAGAAACGAAACGGCGAGGCCGCCTCCCACACCTCGAGGAGCGCGCGCCGTTCGGCCTCGTCAAAGTAGGCCGGTCCTACGTAGCCCGGGTCGGTGTTCAAGTCCGCTTCCGCCCCCTGGCCGGGCCGGGCCGAGGCCCAGGCGGCCGCGGCCAGTGTGCCGGTGAGAAAGGCGCGGCGGTTTACGGATGCGGGCGCACCCGGGCGGGCCGGGGTTGACATGGGCTTTTCAGTTTTACGCCCCCGGTTCGGGGCCTCGCGCGTCGGAAGTGGTTTCGCGGCTTTCATGGCAGGGGAACACTCGGGAACGGCGCCACGCTCGCGCAGCCCCGGGCCGGGCGCAAGTCCCCATACGCGTCCAGGGCCAACGGCGGCGCCTCTCTGTGACTTGAGATGCTTGGGCCGGGTGGTTGACCGCACCCTGCGGGCCTTCTGCCAGCGGCTGCAGGCGGCGGCCACGCCGGCCAAAGTCGCCCCGACAGCGATGTGCCCCAAAACCGGTGTCGTGCTGATGCGCCTCGGGCTAAAACTCTGGTCAGCCTCGGAAATCCAAGGACCGTTGCTGCCGCAGCGGTGGTTCAAGTCCGGTCCATTGCCAGGAGGGAGTTGCGACCCGGTCGGTCCCGGGCCGAACCGGCCATTGACCCGGCGTCGCCGGCGCGTAAGTTCAAGCGGACCATGAAAACCAGCCGAGCCATTTTCCTCTTGGGCGGTTTTTCCAGCGGATTGGCCGCCGCATTGTTGGTGCTTGTCGCCGTGCTGGGTTGGGAAACGCTTTCCTTGCGCGACCGCCTGGCCGAGGCGCAGCAGCGGCACCAGACCGCAGCCGCCGAACTGGCCCGCCTCCAGGCCCACCTGGACCAGACCGAATCCCGCCTGACCGAACACCGCACACAACTCGAGACCCTCCGCGCCGAAGTGGACGCCCGCCGCGACGCGCAAACCACCAACGCGCCGGCGCCCTCCGCCACGCGCGTGCGGGTCTTTGCCAACGGCCGCTATCTCGGCACGGGTTGGATGCAGTCGGGCGATGCCCGAGCACCGGAAGCCACGGTTCATTTGGAGGGACCGGCCGCAGCCGCTGCAGGCGAATCTGCACCGCGGGCGACGGCGGCCGTGACCGCCTTCAGCGTGGCCCAGCATTACCCGGGTTGGCCCTGGCTTTGGACCGTGGGCTGGCTGGTGGGGGAGCCTACCAACAACACGCCGGCTCCCGGGAGCAACCCGGTGACTGGAAACGCCCCGTCCAATCCGCCGGCCAATCCTGATCCCCCGTCGGGGAATGTGTTTGTGGCCCGGGCCGCCCGAACGGCCGGAACGTTGGCTTGGCCCGGCGGGGTGTGGCGCACTGTACCGGGCTCGGGCCAACCCCGGATCGAACTGCCGCAGCCCTCCCCGCGGCGTCCCGGGCTTGCTCCCGGATCGAGTCGCGCGCTGCCGACGGCAAGCTCGGCGCAAACAGCCCCGTTGCCGGGCCGCCCGGCGGCTCCGCGCGTGGACCGGCCCGTTGTCCGACGCTGAAACGCTTGGACAGTTCAGCCAGGCCGGCCTAGCCTGCGGTCATGCGCATCCTGTTCCTGAACGGGCCGAACCTGAACTGGCTCGGGCGCCGCGAGCCGGAAATTTATGGCCGGACCAGCCTGGCGGACATTGAGGCGGCGGTGCGTCAACGCGCGGCCCAGCGGGGGGTCGAAGTTGAGTTCCGGCAAACCAACTCGGAAGGGCAGTTGGTGGACTGGATTCAACAGGCGGCCGGCCAGTTCGACGCGGTGGTGCTCAACGCCGGGGCGTACACCCACACCAGCATCGCCTTGCGTGACGCCATTGCGGCCACGGGCATCCCCACGGTGGAAATCCACCTTTCTAACGTTCACGCCCGCGAGGAATTCCGCCGGCACTCGATGATTGCGCCGGTGTGCCGGGGCGTGATTTGCGGCTTCGGCGCCGCCAGTTACCTGCTGGGGTTGGAAGCGGTGATCGCTAACGGCGCGGCATCGCCCAAAAATTGACGGCGGGGAACCCCGGCGCCGGCCGGGCCGGCTCAGCGCCTGCCGCGAGGGTCCCGGCCGGTGAGGCCGCGGCGCGTCCGCGGGGGCCCGGAAACATTCCTTGACGGGGCGGAACGGCTTTTTTAGGCTGCAGGCGCATTTCGGATCACCAACGGAGCAGAGGCAACGTGTGCTTCTGCTTTTTGCTTAATGAGCGCCTTTGCGAAACGGACCGAGATAAATCCGACCAGCCACCCCGGAGGCGTCTGTGGACCTTAAAGACATCAAGGCCATCATTGACCTGATGCGGAAGAACTCGATCTCCGAGTTCGAGCTCGAGAAGGAAGGGTTCAAAATCCGGCTCAAACGCGGTCCCAACGGCATCACCCCCCCTGCGGGCGAAGAGGGTGGGGCTTATGCGGCCGCGCCGATGCCCGCGCCCCCGATGTTTCAACCCGTGCCTGGCGTGGCCCCCGTGCCGCCGCCGGTGGTCGCGCCGCCGGAGGCCGAGATCAAGTCCCCGATGATCGGCACCTTTTACCGGGCACCCTCGCCGGACGCGGCACCGTACGTCGAGGTGGGCACGACGGTCGAGCCGGACACGGTGGTGTGCATCATCGAGGCGATGAAGGTCATGAACGAAATCAAGGCCGAAGCCCGCGGGGTGATCACCCAGGTGCTGGTGGAAAATGGCAAGCCGGTCGAGTTCGGGCAGCCCCTGTTCAAAATCCGTCCCGCCTGAATTTGCCCGCCCGGGATTGGCCCCGGCCTGACACGCCCGACCCGCCGACATGTTCGAGAAAATCCTCATCGCCAACCGGGGCGAAATCGCCGTCCGCATTATTCGCACCTGCAAGGAGATGGGCATCCGGACCGTGGCCGTGTACTCGGAGGCGGACGCCGACTCGATGCACGTCCAACTGGCCGACGAAGCCATCTGCATCGGCCGCGCCCCGGCCAACGAGAGCTACCTGCGCATTGACCGGTTGGTCAGCGCGGCCGAAGTGGCCGACGTGGACGCCATCCATCCGGGGTACGGGTTTTTGTCCGAGAACGCCCACTTCGCGGACGTCTGCGAGAGCTGCAATATCCGGTTCATCGGCCCGAGTTCGCGCTGCATGAACGCCCTGCTGGACAAGGCCACCAGCCGGGCGCTGGCGAAAAAAGTGGGCGTGCCCACCCCGCCCGGATCCGAGGGCGTGGTCGAGACCGAGTCCGAAGCCCTGGCCGTGGCCAAGAAGATCGGGTATCCGGTCATGATCAAGGCCGTGGCCGGCGGCGGCGGCCGCGGGATGCGCATCGCCCACAACGACATCTCGCTGATCAAGGGCTACCACACCGCCCGCAGCGAGGCGGAGAAAGCCTTCGGCAACTCCGGCGTGTATGTCGAGAAATTCTTCGAGAACCCCCACCACATCGAAATCCAGATCATCGGCGACTCCCGCGGCAACCTCATCCACCTGGGCGAACGCGACTGCTCGATCCAGCGCCGGCACCAGAAGCTCATCGAGGAAACCCCCTCGCCCCTCATCGAAAACAAGTTCAAAGCCCTGCGCAAGACCATGGGCAAGGCCGCCCTGCGCCTGGCCGAGGCCGCCCAGTACACCAACGCCGGCACCGTCGAGTTCATCGTGGACGACCAGGGCAACTTCTACTTCCTCGAAGTCAACAAGCGCATCCAGGTCGAGCACCCGGTCACCGAAGAAGTGACCGGCCTGGACCTGATCAAGCTCCAGATTCTCGTGGCCATGGGCGAGCCCCTCAAACTCTCCCAGGGCGACATCCATTTCCGCGGTCACGCCATCGAGTGCCGCATCAACGCCGAAGACCCCTACGACGACTTCCGCCCCTCGCCCGGCCGCATCGAGATGTACTACCCGCCCGGCGGGCACGGCGTGCGCGTGGACAGCCACGTCTATGCCGGCTACACCATCCCGTCCTTCTACGACTCGATGGTGGGCAAGCTCATCACCGTGGGCAAAGACCGGCGGGAAGCCCTCGATCGCATGAACCGGGCGCTGGGCGAACTGATGCTCACCGGGGTCAAGACCACCGTCCCCTTGCAGCAAACCATCCTCCAGGACCCGGACTTCCGGCGCGGCACCTACTCGACCGGCTTCATCGAGCAACTGATGCGCCGCGGCGCTCAGTGACCGCGGCCGCCCCGGCGGCCCTTTACGCCCGCAGGCCGGCGGTGTCGAACTCGAGCCGGTGCCCGGCCTCGAGCAGTTCCTTCAGGGTCAATTCCCCGCTGCGGTACGCCGCTTCCCGGCCCAGCACGGCGGTGAGGTTGGACCGCACCGACGGCGCCACGGTCGGGTTCTCGTACCGCCCCTCGGTGATGGCTCGGTGGAACTCGAGGATGTTGGCCACCGCGCCGTCGGTGTAGAGGTTACCCACGGACCCGCCGGGAAACGGTTCGTTGCCGCGTATCCAGACCTGCCCGAAGTAATCGGCGTAGAAATAGCCCTCCGCGCCGTAGGCCCGGCAGGTGATCTCGTCCCGCATCTCCGGGATGGTCTGGATGCAGGTCAACGACAGGGGCACGCCGTTGGCAAAATCGTAGGTCACGGCGAAATGGTCCCAGATGCTGCCCGGCGGACGCAGGCGTTGCCCGCCCAGGCCCAGCGCCCGCACCGGGTCGGCGTCAATCACCCAGGTCGCCATGTCCAGCGCGTGAATGGCCTGCTCGACGATGAAGTCCCCGGACAGGGCCTTCACGTGGTACCAGCGCCGCAACTGCTCCTCGCGGCTGGCCGGGGGCAGGTCGCGCCCGCCGGCGGACCACGGGTAGTGCGCCTCCACCATTACCAGCTTGCCCAGGTCGCCCTGATGAATCCGCGCCAGGGCCTCGCGGAACAGCGGGTGGGCGCGGGTCTGGAAATCCACCAGGAACACCAACCGCTTCGCCGTGGCCCGCCGACCGGACTCGCCGATGCTCAGGCAGCCGGGCGCGTCCACTGCGACCGGCTTGGCCACGAACACATGTTTGCCGGCCTCCACCGCGTCCGCGCACTGCGGCGGGTGGAAGTACGGCGGGGTCTCGATCACCACGGCGTCCACCCGGCTATCGAGCAGGCGCCGGTAGCCGGACAACCCGGTGTACTGCCGTGCCGCTTCGATGCCGTGTTTCTGGCCCACCGTGGCGGTGCGGTCCGGGAAATAATCCGCGCAGGCCGCCAGGTGGTACTTGCCGGTTTGGGCGAAGAGGTCGGCAATCCAACTGCCGCGCCCGCCGCAGCCGATCAGGCCAAGTTCGATCCGCGTGTTGGCGTCGGCGCCGAACACGGTGGCGGGTTTGAGCACGGTGAAGGCGCCGGCCGCGGCGGCCGTGGCGGCCAGGAAACGGCGGCGGGGCAGGGGAACCGGCGCAGGGGCGGGAGTGAGCGGGGTGTTCATGAGCGGGTTTCCGCCGGGCGTGGCGGGGCGGCCGCCGCCTCGGCCTGCGCGGCGGCGCGTTTGCAGCGGTTTTCAAACTCGGCGCGGGCGCGCATCACGGTGTGCAGGCGGGGCGTCATGGGTGTGCCGAAGTAAATGCTGCACAACCCCAGCGCGGCGCCCAGCACCAGGCAAACCTCCGCCACCCGGCGCAGGTCGTAGCCGGCCGGCTCTGGCGCCTCGGCCAGGCGGAGCAGGGCGGTGCCGAGGATCGCGAAGAAGAGGTAGAAGCCGACCAGGGCCAGGAAAAGCACCACCAGCAGCAGGCAGCGGGTCAGTTCCAGATTCAACAGTTGGGGATTCGAGGCCAGCACGTCCACCTGCCGGCGCTCGCGTTGCAGGCGCCGCTCGCGCCAGCGGTTGATGGCCGGGAACCACGGGCCCAGGAGCCGCTGCACCGCGTCCCGGGCGAAGCTCCAAACCAGGCTGATCGCAATCAAGCCCAGCAGGACGGTGAACCACCAGTCCGGGTCGCGCCATTGGCCAAGGGCCGCCATCATCGCCGGGGCAGGGGCAAGCTGTTCGGGTGCGGAGGGTTCAGGCTTTGCCCCGCCGTTTGAGCGCCGCCACGGCAGACTTCATCCAGGCCACGCTGGCCGCGGTGTTTTCGTCCGAGCCGTGGCACTCGATCGAGACCACGCCGTCCCACCGGGTCGCGTGCA
>CAYXPA010000007.1:0-64323 GCA_964466945.1 uncultured Verrucomicrobiota bacterium
CGTGGCGCCCGGCGGCACGCTGGTGCTTGCGGGTATCTTGGCCGCGGAGTTACGGGAAGTGCGCGCGGCATATGCGATGGCCGGCTGGCGGGTGGTTCGCGCCCGTACCGCGGGCGAGTGGCGCTCGGGCTCATTTCAGCGCGAGACCGCGGCACCGGGCTGCCCCGCGGAATAGCCGCAACTGGCCGCCGTTTTCCTGCTCCGGTGGAACGGCCAACCAGGCCGTGGTCGGCAGCAATCGGCTGCCGAGCCGATTCGGCGAGCGCACGCGCCCCCGCGGGCTGCCGGTGGCGCCCGTAGCGAGGTTTCCAACCTGCTGTACCGCCGACTTCCAGTCGGCCCCGGCGCGTGGTTCGCCCGGCCCCGGCGGGTTGGAAACCCGCGATACGGCAGACCAGAGGTCTGCGCTACGACGCCAGAGCGCCGCGCATAAGCGCCGGCCAGCCGGCGCACTCCAAGCGCTCCGCGACTGACCGGGCGCTCGACTTGCGCGCCAGCGTGTGGAGTGCGGCCGCTTGCGGCCGCTTTTTCTTTTCTACTCGGGTGGCACGGCCTACCCGGCCGTTGTCAGCGGCCACCTGCCGCCGACCCGGTTGGGGGAGCGCCCGCGCCCCCGCGGGCTGCCGGTGGCGCCCGTAGCGAGGTTTCCAACCTGCTGTACCGCCGACTTCCAGTCGGCCCCGGCGCGTGGTTCGCCCGGCCCCGGCGGGTTGGAAACCCGCGATACGGCAGACCAGAGGTCTGCGCTACGACGCCAGAGCGCCGCGCATAAGCGCCGGCCAGCCGGCGCACTCCACACGCTTCGCGAGGTAGGGCGCCGCAGCCCCAGCGCCGCCCCACGGCCGCGCCGCAGCGCGGCCCTACCGACTGCCGGTATCTGGCATCTGGTATCCGGTATCCGGCATCCGCATTCTCACTTCTGACTTCTGACTCCTGTCTTCTCCAACAGCCCGCGCACTCCACACGCTCCGCGAGGTAGGCCGCCGCTGCGCCGGCGCCGTGGGCAGCGGCCCGCCGCATCCGGGGATTGTCGCGCGATGCCGTTGCGGTATGCTTGTGGTCCGGCGCGCCCGCGTTGGCGCGGGTGGCGCCGGGCCGCGCCCGGGATGGGCCGCGACAATACGTCTGGAAACCATCGTGAAACCGACCGCCCTTGATTCTGCCCCGGTGTCCGCCCCGGCGGGCCCCGCGCCGGACCCGGCCACGGCCGGGGCCTGGTTCGAGGCTTACGGCCGCCTGCTGGAATTGACCCTGCGCACGCAGGACCCCCCGCAAGCGCGCCGGCGGCTGAGCGAGTTGTTGGTCCGCCTGCGCCGGGCCGGGTTGCCCGTGCCGGACATCACCAGCACGCCGTACGTGAACACCATCCCGCGGGCGGAACAACCGCCCATGCCCGGTGACCGCGAACTGGAACGGCGCATCAAGAGCCTGGTCCGCTGGAACGCCATGGCCATGGTGGTGCGGGCCAACTCGACCACCAATGTCGGCGGCCACATCTCGACCTACGCCTCGTGCGCGACGCTGTACGAGGTGGGCTTCAACCACTTTTTCCGCGGCGCCGGCGCCGGGCATCCGGCGGACGTGGTGTACTTCCAAGGGCACGCCTCGCCGGGCGTGTACGCGCGGGCCTTCCTCGAGGGCCGCTTGGACGAGCATCACTTGGAGCATTTCCGCCAGGAACTGGCCGAGGGCGGCGGGCTTTCCTCCTACCCGCATCCGTTTTTGATGCCGGGTTTCTGGCAGTTCCCCACCGTCTCGATGGGGCTGGGCCCGATCATGTCCATCTACCAGGCCCGGTTCATCCGCTACCTGCGGGCGCGCGGCTTCCTCTCCGGCCCGGAGCCGCGGGTGTGGTGTTTTGTGGGCGACGGCGAGACCGACGAGCCCGAGACGCTCGGCTCGTTGACGCTGGCGGCGCGGGAGCACCTGGACAACCTGACCTGGGTGGTCAACTGCAACCTCCAGCGCCTGGACGGCCCGGTGCGCGGCAACGGCAAGATCATCCAGGAACTCGAGGCGGTCTTCCGCGGCGCCGGCTGGCACGTCATCAAGGTCATCTGGGGCAGCGACTGGGACCCGCTGCTGGAGGCCGATGCGACCGGCAGGCTGGTCCAGCGCATGGAAGAGGCCGTGGACGGCGATTACCAGAAGTACTCGGTCGAGCCGGGCAGTTACACCCGCAAACATTTCTTCGGCCGGTACCCCGAGTTGCTCGAGCTGGTGAACCACCTGACCGATGAGCAAATCCGGCGCCTGACCCGTGGCGGGCATGACCCGGAGAAGGTCTATGCCGCCTACCGGGCGGCGGTCGAGCATCGCGGCCAGCCCACCGTGATCCTGGCCAAGACCATCAAGGGCTACGGCCTGGGCGAGGCGGGCGAGGGCCGCAACATCACCCACCAGCAGAAAAAACTGAACGAAAAAGAGCTGCGCGAGTTTCGCACCCGCTTCGGCGTTCCGATCAGCGACGAGGAAATCGCCGAGATGCCGTTCTACCGGCCGCCCGAGGACGCGCCGGAGATGATCTACCTCAAGGAACGCCGCCGCGAGTTGGGCGGCTTCCTTCCCGAGCGGCGGGTCACCGCCCCGCCCCTCGAGGTGCCGGGCGCGGACTTCTTCGCCGAGCTGGAACGCGGCTCGGGCAAGATGGCAGTGTCCACCACCATGGCCTTCGTGCGGCTGTTGAGCATGTTGATCCGCCACCAGGGCGTGGGCCGGCACGTGGTGCCCATCATTCCGGACGAGGCGCGCACCTTCGGCATGGACGCGTTGTTCCGGGAGGTGGGCATTTACGCGCCGCACGGCCAACTCTACGAGCCGGTGGACAGCAAGTCCCTGCTCTACTACCACGAAACGAAGGACGGCCAGATTCTCGAAGAAGGCATCACCGAAGCCGGCTCGATGGCCAGCTTCATCGCCGCCGGCACCGCCTACGCCACGCACGGGGTGAACATGATCCCGTTCTACATCTACTACTCGATGTTCGGCTTCCAGCGCGTGGGCGACCTGATGTGGTTGAGCGGCGACATCCGGGCCAAGGGCTTCCTGCTCGGGGCCACCGCCGGCCGCACCACCCTCAACGGCGAGGGCCTCCAGCATCAGGACGGCCACAGTCTGCTCCACGCCAGCACCATTCCCACCCTGCTGGCCTACGACCCGGCCTTCGCCTACGAACTGGCGGTCATCATCGCCGACGGCCTCGAACGCATGTTCGCCCGCGGCGAAGAGGTCTTTTACTACCTGGCCCTCTACAACGAAAACTACGCCATGCCGCCCCTGCCCGAGGGCGTGCGCGAGGGCATCCTCAAAGGGCTGTACCGCTTCAAGCCGGGCCCCGACGGCCTCCCGCACAAGGCGCATCTGCTGGGCAGCGGTCCGCTCCTCAACGAGGCCCTCCGCGCCCAAACCCTCCTGGCCGAGCACTACGGCGTCTCTGCGGATGTCTGGAGCGCCACCAGTTACAAGCTGCTCCGCTACGACGCGCTCGAGGCCGAACGCTGGAACCGCCTCCACCCCGAAGCCCCGCCCCGCCGGCCCTACGTCCAGACCCTGCTCGAGGCCGAGTCCGGCCCCTTCGTGGCCGTCTCGGACAACATCCGCGCCGTCCCCGACCAGATCGCCCCCTGGGTGCCCGGCGGCCTGACCACGCTGGGGACCGACGGCTTCGGGCGCAGCGACACCCGGCCGCGCCTGCGGCGCTTCTTCGAGGTGGACGCCGAGTGCATCACCGTGGCCACGCTCCACGCCCTGGTCCGCCGCGGCGCCGTGCCGCCCGCGCTGGTCACCCGCGCCCTCCGCGATCTGGACCTGAACCCGGAAAAAACCCATCCCGAACTGATCACCCTCTGAGGCCGTGCCCCGGCCGCTCCCACCCATGCCCCCCCCCCGCACCGACGACGCCACCATGGCGGTGTTCCTGGACCTGGAAAACATCGCCCTCGGCGCCCAGGACGCCCACTACCCGCGCTTCGACATCCGCAAGGTGCTTGAGCGCCTCCTGCTCAAGGGCCACATCGTGGTCAAAAAGGCTTACTGCGACTTCGATCGCTACAAGGCCTTCAAACGCGACCTCCACGAGGCCGCCTTCGAACTCATCGAAATCCCCCACGTCCGCCAGTCCGGCAAAAACTCCGCCGACATCCGCATGGTCGTGGACGCCCTGGACCTCTGCTACACCAAGGGCCACGTGGACACCTTCGTCATCATCAGCGGCGACTCCGACTTCTCACCCCTGGTCTCCAAGCTGCGCGAAAACGCCAAAACCGTCATCGGCGTGGGCGTCAAAAACTCCACCGCCGACCTCTTCATCAGCAATTGCGACGAGTTCCTGTACTACGACGACCTGGTGCGGGCCGAGCGTGCCCGGCCGCGGCGCCGCGAGCCGGCCGCCGCCACCCCCGCCGGCGGACGGCCCACCGCTCCCGCCGGGGCGGGCGAGGAAAGCGCCGCCGAGCCGCCCAAAAGCTCCAGCCTCTCGCCGGAAAAGGCCCTCGAACAGGTCCTCGAAACCTTCGAGGCCATCCGCGAAGAACGCGACGAAGACGACCGCATCTGGGGCTCGATGATCAAACAGGCCCTCAAGCGCCGCAACCCGGGCTTCAACGAGCGCGCCCACGGCTTCCGCTCCTTCAACGACATCCTCCTCGAGGCCCAAAAACGCGGCCTGCTCAAACTCGAGCACGACGAGAAATCCGGCGGCTACATCGTCTCGCCGGCCGAGTAAGCGGCCCGGGCTTCGCAGCCTTGGGAGGCCGCGGGAGCTTGTCGGGCGGCGCGGGTGCCCGGCTCAGGCCGGCAGGTCCTGGCCGGTGGTGGTCACGGTCAACTTGCCGTGCTTGACGCCCCGGGCGGCGATGAGCTGGTCGGCGATGTGCTTGATCAGTCCGGCCCGCCCGCGCACGGCAAGCACCTCCAGGCAATTGTCGTGGTCCAGGTGCACGTGCAACGTGGCAAGGATTACCGCGTGATGGTCGTGCTGCAGGTCGGTGAGCGTGGCCTGGACGTGCGGCTGGTGGTGGTCGTACACCAGCGTGATGGTGCCGGCGATTTCCTGGTCGCCGTACTTCTGCCGGTGCTCGACCAGGTGGTCACGGACCATGTCCGCCACGGCCAGCGAACGGTTCGTGTACCCCTTCTCCCGCACCATCTGGTCAAGCTGGCGGGCCAGCAAGGCCGGCAAAGAGACACTGAAGCGCGTGACGGTCTCACGCCGCGGGCTTTTCATGCCCCCAGCGTACCGGGGCGGCCGGCACCGTCAACGCGCCGGCCGGCGGTGCGCGCGGGCGCGCGGCGGGAGGGTCGCGCTGCGGAGGCGGCGATGGGTGCTGGCGTAGCGCAGACTTCCAGTCTGCCGTAGCGCGGGTTTCCAACCCGCCGGTGCGCGGCGTACCGCCCGCCGGGGCCGACTGGAAGTCCGCGATACAGCAGGTTGGAAACCTGCGCTACGAGGCCGGACCGACCGCGGGGGGCGCCGTCGGCAGCACGCGGGGGCGCGGGCGCTCCCCCGAACCGTGCGGCGGCAGGTGGCCGCTGCCTGCCGGCAGGCAGGCCGACAACGGCCGGGTTTGGCCGTGCCTCCCGCAGAAAAAAGCGGCAGCAAGCTGCCGCACTCCAAACGCTGGCGCGCGGGTCGAACGCCCGGTCAGTCGCGCAGCGTTTGGAATGCGCCGGCTTGCCGGCGCTGTCGGTAGGGCCGCGCTGCCGCGCGGCCGGGTGGGCGGCGCCGGCGCAGCGGCGCCCTACCTCGCGCAGCGTTTGGAGTGCGCCGACTGGTCGGCGCTGTGGGGTGGGGGCGGATGCCAGATGCCAGATACCAGATGCCGGATGCCGGATGCCGGATGCCAGATACCGGATGCCGAATGCCGGAAGGCGGCGATGGGTGCTGGCGTAGCGCAGACTTCCAGTCTGCCGTAGCGCGGGTTTCCAACCCGCCGGTGCGCGGCGTACCGCCCGCCGGGGCCGACTGGAAGTCCGCGATACAGCAGGTTGGAAACCTGCGCTACGAGGCCGGACCGACCGCGGGGGGCGCCGTTGGCGGCGCGCGCGGGTGCGGGCGCTCGCCGAGCCGGGACGGTGGCAAGTTGCCGCTGAGGACGGCCTGGTAGGCCGTGCCTCCCGCAGAAAAAAGCGGCAGCAAGCTGCCGCACTCCACACGCTGGCGCGCGGGTCGAACGCCCGGTCAGTCGCGCAGCGTTTGGAATGCGCCGGCTTGCCGGCGCTGTCGGTAGGGCCGCGCTGCCGCGCGGCCGGGTGGGCGGCGCCGGCGCAGCGGCGCCCTACCTCGCGCAGCGTTTGGAGTGCGCCGACTGGTCGGCGCTGTGGGGTGGGGGCGGATGCCAGATGCCAGATACCAGATGCCGGATGCCGGATGCCGGATGCCAGATACCGGATGCCGAATGCCGGAAGGCGGCGATGGGTGCTGGCGTAGCGCAGACTTCCAGTCTGCCGTAGCGCGGGTTTCCAACCCGCCGGTGCGCGGCGTACCGCCCGCCGGGGCCGACTGGAAGTCCGCGATACAGCAGGTTGGAAACCTGCGCTACGAGGCCGGACCGACCGCGGGGGGCGCCGTCGGCAGCACGCGGGGGCGCGGGCGCTCCCCCGAACCGTGCGGCGGCAGGTGGCCGCTGCCTGCCGGCAGGCAGGCCGACAACGGCCGGGTTTGGCCGTGCCCCCGAGCAGAAAGCGGCAGCAAGCTGCCGCACTCCAAACGCTGACGCGCCGGCAGGGCCGCGCTGCTTCCGGTGTCCGGTTTTTCAAACAGTCCGTTTGACAGTTTGGGCAGTTTGCCAGTCCGGGGCTTCTGGGCGCCGGCCGTGCGCCCGCCCGCCCCGGCCCCGGCCATTCACGAGTTATTCACCGCCCGCGGCGGGGTGCGGCGCGGCCGGGCGATCGGGCGGATCCGACGGATCGGACGGATCCGACGGATCGCCAGCGCGGTGGATGGAGCGCGCGGTCCGCCGCGCAAGTCACGCGCTGCCAAGGGCTGCCACCGGCCAGGCCGCCGCCGCTGGTCGCGGGCGCGGCCCCGCCCCAAGCTGCGCCCGGGTCACGCCGGATGGCGGCGCGGGCGGCGCGGCGCGAGGGGCGGGCGGAGTTGTTCACCGGGGCATGGCGCGGGCAGGCGACCGCGGCTGGCATCGCCGCTGCTTGGGCTGGCAGGCGTTCCGCGGGCTGGGGCGAACCGCCGGTCGCGTGACCGGGCCGGTTGACCGCCGAGCCGGGCGGGACGGGAAAAAAATGTCTCCGGACCGGGGCCACGCCTTCCGCCGGGTGGCGGCGGGCGCCCACCATGGAAACCCGGCCGCGGTCAGGGGACGGAAACTACGGGAAACACACATGAAGACAACCCAACGCCACAACAACCGGGCCGGCTTCACCCTCATCGAGATGGTGGGTGTGCTGGCGGTCATTGCCATCCTCGCGGCCCTCTTGGTGCCGAAAATCTTCGCGGCGATCAACGAGTCGCGGCTGAACAACGCCCTAGGCGGCATCAACACCTGCAAGACGGCGGCGATCCAGTACTTCACCAAGAACGGATCCTTCCCCAGTGTAGACACTAGTGACTTTGACGGGACGCTCCTGACCCAAGGCTTTTTGGACAAGGAACTCGAAGTCAAATTGGGGACGGCGGCCGATTGCGAAATTGAAGCGACCACAAGTACTGGCGCTGCCGAGGGAGGGTCTGATGGCAACGGGCGTTTTGATCTGGACGGGGATGCGGCGGCAGATGTTCCGGAAAACGCCAGCGTGGTTCAAGTGGTACTCACGAACGTCAAGCCGGACGATGCGCGCGAACTGAGTTTGCGCCTTGATGGCTCGGACATGAGCGCGGGCGACACTTCCACAGCAGATAAAGAAGGCCGTGTGGCATACGCTACTCCCTCGGGTGGTTTGGCTACCGTGTACGTGTACCTCGCGCACAAGTAAGCCGGAGGCGCCGGGGCGGGTCGGGTGACCGTTGGCCCCGGGCGCGCACCGGAATAACAACCCTCTCACAGAACGATGGAACAACGGCGGGCGGACGGGGCTAGCCGTCCGCCCGCCAAGTCCGCCCAGGGCCCCGCAAGGGGCGCTCACCTCACCATGAACCCCCGGCCGGTCCATTCCGCCTCTGGCAACCGCGCCGGGGGATTGTTTTTCAGGAGGCAGGAGGCCGGAGGCAGGAGGCCGGATGCCAGATACCGGATGCCAGATACCGGATGCCAGATACCGGATACCGGATACCGGATTCCGGAGGCCGGGGGACTGGCACACGGTAGGGCCGCGCTGCGGCGCGGCCGAGCAGGCGGCGCCGGCGCAGCGGCGCCCTACCCAAGCGCGGGCGGGCGTTAGGATTTTGAGGCGATGAGTCGCGGGTTGACCAAGACGCCGAGTCAGGCCGGCCCGGTCGTGCAGACCGGGCTGGGCGAGCGGCTGGTGCAGCGCGGGCTGTTGAGCCCGGCGCAGCTCGAGCTGGTGTACCGCGAGCAGCGGCAGCGCGGGGGCAGCCTGCCGCGGGTGGTCACGGACCTGGGTCTGGTGCCGCCGGACACGCTGGCGCGCGTGCTGGCCGAGGAGGCGCAGGCGCCGTTGGTGGACCTGAACAAGACGGTGGTGGACCAGGCGGCGTTGAACCTGGTGCCGATGGAGCTGTGCCGGAAGTACCGGGTGCTGCCGCTGACGCGCGTCAACGGCTCGGTGACGGTGGCGATGGCGGACCCGACGGATATCCGGGCGGTGGACACCTTGCAGCAGATCACCGGGCTGCACCTGGAGGTGGCCACGGCGCCGGAGCAGGACATTTTGGCGTACCTGGACAGCGTGCTGCAGGGCGGGGAAAGCATCCAGAGCTCGATTGACGAGATCATTGATGAAACGGTGTCCCACGACGGGCAACTGGCGACCAAGGAGGAGGTGGACCTGGCGGCGGCCAGCCAGGATGAGGCGCCGGTGATCCGGCTGGTGAACCAGATCATCGCCCGGGCGGTAAACATCGGCGCCAGCGACATCCACTTCGAGCCGGAGGAGAAGATGATGCGCATCCGGGTGCGGATTGACGGGGTGTTGTTCCCGGACGTGCTCATCCCCAAGTCGCTGCAATCGGCGGTGAGCTCGCGGGTGAAGATTCTGGCGGACATGGACGTGGCGGAGTCGCGCCTGCCGCAGGACGGGCGGGCGACGGTGTACGTGGGGCGGCGGCAGGTGAACCTGCGGGTGTCGAGTCTGCCGGTGACGTTCGGGGAGAACGTGGTGGTGCGGATTTTGAACACGGGGACGGGGCTGCTTTCGATCTCGGCGCTGGGGATGGCGCCGGCGGTGGAGGCGCAGTTGCGGGCGGCGATCAACCGGCCGTACGGGGTGTTCATCGTGACCGGGCCGACCGGCAGCGGGAAGTCCACCACGTTGTACGCGGTGTTGCGGGAGGTGTCGGGCGCGGACGTGAGCACGTTCACGCTCGAGGACCCGGTGGAGTACCGGATGCCGGGCATCCGGCAGACGCAGATCAAGGAGGAGATCGGGCTGACATTCAGCGCGGGGCTGCGGACGCTCCTGCGGCAGGACCCGGACATCATCCTGGTGGGGGAGACGCGGGACACGGAGACGGCGCAGTTGATGGTGCGGGCGGCGCTGACGGGGCACCTGGTGTTCACCACGCTGCACACGAACGACGCGCCGGGGGCGATTCCGCGCTTGGTGGACATGGGGGTGGAGCCGTTTCTGTTGCCGGAGTCGCTCATCGGCGTGCTGGCGCAGCGGCTGGTGCGGCGCTTGTGCGAGAAGTGCAAGGAGCCGGTGCCGGAAGCGGCGGCGGTGTTCGAGCGGCTGGGGGTGCCGCTACCGGAAGGGCCGCCGCCGCAGTTGTGGCGGGGGCGGGGGTGCCCGGCGTGCAAGAACTCCGGGTACCGCGGGCGGATGGCGATCTTCGAGTTGATGATGGTGGACGAGCGGTTCCACGAGCCGATCACCCGCCGGGCCGGCGCCCAGGAGTATGCGCGCCTGGCGCGCGAGGGCGGGATGCGGACGTTGTTCGAGGACGGTCTGCGCCGGGCGCTGGCCGGGGAGACCAGCCTGGACGAGGTGTTGAACATGACGCGGATCAAGTGAGGCGGAGGGCGACTTGATGAAGAGCTACCTGTATCGCGGCGTGGACAGTCAGGGCCGGAGCGTCTCGGGGCGGATGCTGGCGTTGAACGAGGAGGAGATGGAGGCGCGGCTGCGGGCGGCGGGGCTGTGGCTGGCCGAGGCCCACGAGGAGGGGGAGAAGGAGGCGGGGCTGTCGGCGCGGCGGTTGAGCCGGCGGCCGTCGCGGCGGGAGCTGATCAACTTCTGCGTGTTGATGAGCTTCCAGCTCAAGGTGGGCATTCCGATGGTGACGGCGCTGCGGGTGGCGGCGGAGGATTGCGAGAACAAGGCGTTTCGGGCGGTGCTCGAGGCGATGCGGCAGGACGTGGAGGCGGGATTGCAGTTGCACGAGACGATGCGGCGGCACCGGATTTTCTCGGAGCAGTTTGTGGCGCTGGTCGAGGCGGGGGAAGAGAGCGGCACGCTGCCGGATTCGTTCATGGAATTGCGCCGCTACCTCGAGTGGCAGGAGCAGATCATTTCGGACGTGCGCCAGGCCACGATTTACCCGGCCATCGTACTGGCGGTGGTGATCCTGTTTGTGTTGATCCTGTTCACCTTCGTGGTGCCGCGGTTTGTGAGCCTGCTGACCGCGGCGAAGGTGGCGCTGCCGCTGCCGACGCGGATGGTTTTTGGGATCAGCGATTTCATCAAGAGCACCTGGTACCTCTGGTTCGGC
Source organism: uncultured Verrucomicrobiota bacterium (assembly GCA_964466945.1). Classification (GTDB taxonomy): domain Bacteria; phylum Verrucomicrobiota; class Verrucomicrobiia; order Limisphaerales; family J093; genus DSVZ01. The sequence goes on from CAYXPA010000007.1 coordinate 10,781, forward strand.
CTGGCGCTGGGGGTGCCGGCGGTGATCACCGTGGGGCGGCGCGTGTCGCACCGCTTTGCGGTGTGGTTTGACCAGGTGAAGTTCCGCCTGCCGCTCTTCGGCAGCCTCAACCACATGCTCTGCATCGCCCGGTTCGCGCGCAACCTGGCCATCCTGTATCGCGCGGGGGTGAACATCGTCGAGGCGCTCAAGCTCACCGCCAGCCTGGTGGGCAGCGTGTGGGTGGGGGATTGCGTGCGGGAGGTCAGCCAGCGCATCGAGCGGGGCGAGACGGTGAGCGGGGCGATGAAGGAATATCCGGTCTTTCCGGGCCTGCTGAACCGGATGGTGGTCATGGGCGAGAACACCGGGCAGTTGGACCAGGCCCTGGACAACGTGGCCGAGTACTACAACCTGGTCGTGCCCCGGGCCATCAAGCGCATTTTCAGCATCGCCGAGCCGGCCCTGATCCTGTTCCTGGTGGGGGTGGTCGGGCTGGTGGCGGTGGCCATCTTCATGCCCATCCTCGGCATGGTGACCGCGGTGGGCAAGAACTAGGAAAACCTCCAACCCGGGAACACCCCATGAAACTCTCCAACCTACCCAAGCCGCGCCGGCACACCCGCCGGCCCGCGCGCGCGGCCCGCGCGTTCACCGTGGTCGAGCTGGTGGGCGTGCTGGCCATCGTGGCCATTATCGCCGCCCTCATGGCGGAAAACATCATCGAGAAGATGCGCCTGGCCGCCATTGATGCCGAGCGCACCTCGCTGGCCTCGCTGACCAAGACGCTCGAGCGCTACGTCGTTCGCACCAAAAGCATCCCGGCCCTCAACGACCTGTCCACCGCGCTGGCGGCGGACCTGGCCGTGGCGCAGGACCGGGTCACGCAAACCGCCCAGGGCAACCCACGCTGGTTCTGGGTGGACCCCGATCACCGGGTGGGCACCAACACGACCAGCACGCTGCCGTTTACGCAGACCGGGCTGGGCAGCCTGCAGCCGCAGAAATTGCGGATGGTGGTCATTTCGAGCATCGGCGCGCCGTTACCCACCCCGGCCATCAACCCCAACGCCACCCAGTTCCAGCAGGCGTGGAACGCCGTGGCGGGGTCGGTGCCGGCGTTTCTGACCTCGTCGTGGAACGGGCGGCCGGACGATCTGAACATTCAGCGCCTCGAGCTGGGGGCGCTCTTCTGCCGGGTGGTGCTCGAGAACCTCGACGCCAACTACGACGCCTGGTACTCGGTGGACACCACCAACACGCTCAGTTCGATTCCCAAGCCCTCCGGCACCGCCAGCAACAGCAGCCGCATGTTCTGGTTGGTGCGCGGCACGGTGCTCAACTTCCACTATCCCGACACCGACCGGACCATCCAGGCCCGCGAGTACATCATGGAGGACGTGGGCTACACCTTCGAGAACGGCCGCTGGGGCCGCTACCTGCGCTACGGGCCGAACCGGAGCAACGGCTGGTTCGGCGAGATGGTGGACAAGTTCCTGGCCGCGCCGGCGCCGCCCGGGGCCACGCGGCGGTACTCGACCCAGCAATGGGTCGTGGATGCGATGTACCAGTTCCTGTACTGCTTCGGGCAGTGGTCGCTGGACAACTTCTACGGCGGCCCGCCCTGGCCGCACATCCCGGGTTACGAGCAGTCCAACGCCGGCGCCACCGGCCTGTCGGACTACTCGAGTGACCTGCTCATCGTGAACTGAGGAGGCCGCCATGCGCATCCCCGGAACATCCCAAAGGGCCGGTCCGCCCGGCGGGCGCGCGCCCCGGCGCGAAGCCGCCGGCGCCCTGGTGTGGGTGATGGCGATGCTGGCCACGCTTTCCATCCTGGCCGCCGTGCTGATGCCCAACCAAATCCGGTCGCTGAGCGAGGCCGACCTGGCGCGCGAGGCACAGGCATTGCAGCGGCTCAAGGAAGGCCTGCGCGAGTACATCCTCACCACCCGCTCGGTGCCCGCGGCCAGCACGGTCTTCACCAATCTGGCCGACACCCTGGGCTGGGAGATCGGCCTGACCCGCACCAACCACCGTGGCAACCCGCGCGTGTACCTGGTGGATCCGAACTTCCGCCTGGGCGCCACGACCGCGAACAACCTGCCGTTTGTGCAGGGCGTGTACGGCATCACCAACACCAGCAACCTGCGCCTGGCCCTGGTCTCGAGCGTGGGCGAGCCCCTGCCGGCCATCCTCACCAACCCGGGCACCAACGCCGCGCAGGTGTTCTCGATGCTCTGGCACGCGCCCGAGGGCACCGAGCCGCCCGGCTGGACCTGGGGCGGCAACTGGGCGGACATCCGCGTGGCGCGCCTGGACCTCGAGCCGCTGCTGACCCGCATCCGGCTGATCAACAGCACCAACAACGCCGCCGGCGTGGTGGGCCGCTTCTCGGTGGACAACACCAACAGCCCGGTCGCACTGCCGACCAACGACTTCAGCGCCCTGTACTTCGTGCGCAGCGAGCTGGGCCTGCACAGCCACACCAGTCCCTATGCGTTACAGACCCGGCAGGTCCTTCAGGACGTGCCCCTAGCCACCAACGGCCCGCCCTATCTGCTCATGCCCACCTTCGTTTACGAGGACGGCGTCTGGCGCGGCCGCTTCTACAAAGGCACCCAGGCCCAGAAGCACAACGGGGAAGACCTCCAGTGGGCCTACGAGATTTTCATGTCCGGCCCGGCCAACGTGTACATGGTGGGGTCGGTCACGCAGACCTCGCTCACCCTGCGGATGTGGGAGTACATGAGCAACTACGTCCGGTGGACCGAGCAGGGGTTCAGTACGAGCTTCAAACAATCCGTGCTCCAGCCCTCGCAGCAGGCCATGGCCAGCGAGCTGAGCACCTACTGCAACAAGAAGGCCTCGGTCAATTAGGAGCGGCCTGTCATGAAAACCCGTTTTTCGCCTCCCCCACCCCGCCCGCGGACCCGCGCCGCGCGTGCCTGGCCGGCCGGGCCGCCGGGCGCGCGGGCCTTTCCGCCCCGCCGTCAGCGCGCCTTCAGCCTGCTGGAAATCGCCGGCGTGTTGAGCGTGCTGACCATCCTGGCTTCCCTGGCCCTGCCCTCGCTCCTGCAGCAACTGAGCGAACTGGCCCGCCGCCAGGAGCTCGAGCGCCTGAGCCAGATCGGCCAGGGCCTGCGCGAATACATCCTGCGCGCCCACCAGGTGCCCGCCCTGAACACCCTGGCCACAAACGTGGCCGAGGTGTTGGGCTGGCCGGTCCGGTGGGTGCTGGAAACCGCCGCTGGTCAGCCCCGGGTGTTTCTCTACGACCCGGAGTTGCAGATCGGGACCACCACGGCATCCACGCTGCCTTATGTGCAGACCACCAGCGGCGCCGCCGCGCTCAGTGGCGCGCGTTTCCTGATCGTGTCCAGCCTGGGCGCGGCCCTGCCGAGTGTGATCGGGAACCCCGGCAGCAACGCCGTGACGGTTTTCAACCTCCTGTGGGACGCCCCGGACGGCACGCCACCGCCGGGCTGGACCTGGGGCGGCGAGTGGCGGCAAATCCTGGTGCAGCGGGTGAACCTCCAGCCGTTGTTCACCCGGGTGGTGCTCAACAACAACCACATCCGCTTCGGCCGTTACTCGGTGGACAACACCAACGCCCCGGTCGCGCTGACCACCAACAGCTTCACCGCCTTCTTCCTGGGCCGCACCCAACTGGGCCTGCACGGCGACGGCACCGGGCCGCTTCAGTCCGTGCAACTGGTGCCGAGCGCCGAGGCGGCCAGTCGGGACCCGACCTATGCCTGGTATCCCTCCTACGTGTACGAACGCGGCATCTGGCGCGGCCGCCTGTTCATGGAGACGCCCCTGCCGCGGCGCTCCGGCAACGACCTCCAGGCCGCGTACGAGATTTTCATGTCCGGCCCGCCCAACGTGTACAAGGTGGGCAGCGTGACGCAGTCCAGCGTGACCTGGGCCATGTACAACTTCATGAGCAACTACGTGGTCTGGGCCAACAGCGGCTTTAGCACCTCGGCCAAAGTAAATGTCACCCTGTGGCAGAGCTCGATGGCCACCCAGGTCAAGACCTATTGCAACAAGAAGGCCTCGACCAAATAACCCCGCAACCCCGCGCCATGCTTACCCTTCGCGCCCGCAGCTCCCCCGCCCGCCGCAGTCTGCCCGGCCACCACCACACGCTGAGCGTGTCTTGGTTGCGCAAGCACTTCCGCGCCGTGGCGGTGCATCGCGGCCAGGTCACCGGCGTCTGGGAATCGCCCGAGCCGGTCGAGGGCACCGACCGGTTTGCGGAGCTGCTGCAAAAGGCCATCGCCGCCACCGGGTACGCCGGCTCGACCGTGTCGCTGGTGCTGGTGCACCAACACCTGGTGCACCTGCTCATCGAGGTGCCGCCGGTCAAGCGGAGCATGTTGGACAAGGTGGTCAACCGCCAGGCCCAGCAACAACGGCTCTTCCCCGGCCAGGCCGTCTGGAGCATAGCCCCGGCCGAGAGCCCGAAGAAGGGCCCGCCGCAGTATCTGCTGAACCTCTTCCCGCAACTGCTCCTGGAGGAACTGCTGGCCGGTGCCCAGCGCGCGGGGTGTTACCTCACCGCCGTCATTCCCGCCACGGCGATCCTGCGCGAACAGTTGTTCGAGTTGCCCGTTCCCGAAAGCCAGGTGGCTATGATCGTGGCACTCACCGGCGAGAACACCACCGTGCTGGTCGGCCGCAGCGACGGCCGGTTGCTGCTGGCGCGCGTGCTCCCGGGCAACTGGGAGGACAGTTTCGCGCGTCTGGTGGTGGACCTCAAACGCACCCTGCTCTTTGTCAACCAGCAGGAGGGCGTGAACGTGGACCACCTCTGGCTCTTCGGCCCCGGGGCCGAGGCCCAGGTGGCGCGCGTGCAGGAGCAGACCGGCCTGCCCACCCAGCCCAGCCCCACGCCTTGGTCGGAGGATTACTGGGCCCTGGCCGCCCTGCGCCTGGAGCCCAATCAAAGCCAGAACCTGGTGCCGCCCGAACTCCGCCAGGCCCCGCAACGCCACATCTTCGCCAAGGTCGTGGGCACCATCACCGCCCTGGCGGTCCTGGCCTCAGCCATTTTCTCCTGGAAACTCCACGGCATGTACCGGGACGAGCTGCAAAACGTGCGGCATCTCGAACAGGAGGTTGCGCGCCTCCAGGCCCGTCACCAGGAATTGCAACGCCTCGAGGCCGAGGCCGCGCACCGCCGCGGCCTGGTGGACCTGGTCAGCGCCAACCGCCCCGATCCCGTGCCACTGTGGCTGCTGGGCTACCTGGGCGAAGCCGTGCCGCCGGACCTGGTGGTCACCAACTTCCAGTGCGCCCGCGAAGGGCCTTACTGGCACCTGCGGTTGAGCGGACTGCCCCAGCCCCGCACCGGCCAGAGCCGGGACCTGCTGGCCCTGGAGCGTGACCGGAACCTCCTCAGCAACCGGCTGATGAACGGCCCGTTCCACGTCCGCTTCACCCCGCCCGACACCAACACGCTGGCCGCCGCGGCCGCCAGTGCCGCGCCGACCAACGCCGCCCCAGCGGTCGCCACCGCGGCGCCCAGTTCGGCCGATCTATTGGCCTTCCTCAAACGGCTCCGGGCCGATACCGGCACCGCGCCCACCAACTCGCCGGCGGAATTTGCCCTTGAAGGCTGGATGCACCCATGAGCACCGACAACGACAAATCCTGGCCGGCCATCCCGCCCTCGCAGTTGAAGCTCAGCCGCGGCGAGTCGGGGACCGAGTCTGCCCCGCCGGAGACGCCGGCTCCACCTGCCCCAGCCGATGCGCCGGCTGGCGCGCCCGGCCTGCGCCGCCCGCCGCCGCCGAAGAAGGCTTCCCTCACCACCCGCGACTGGGTGATCCGCGGGGCGATGGTGGGCATTTTGCTGGCCGCTCTCGGTGTATTGGTCTGGAGCTACCAGCGGCTCATGCCCCTCCAGGCACAGGGCCGCCGCCTGACCGAACGCGTCAACAAACTCCAAGAAGAGGTCGCCCTGATGGAGCGGGGCTATACCCCGGCCGACCTCGAAAAGCTGGCCCGCGAGTTCCAGTTCGCCGGCGCGCAACTCTTCGGCGGCGAAGAGGCCCTGGCCGCCTGGTTCAACGGCCTGCGCCGACGCTCGGTGCCCCTGGCCCTGGAGGCCAATGCCGACTTCGGCCCGCCACGCACCCCCGCCACCAACTACTCCGTGGCCGTGGTCCCGGCCACGCTCACCCTCAACATCAAGCCCAGCGAAGACGCCACCTCGCCGCGCAGCCCGCACGTGCGGGTGTTGACCCTGCTCGATGAACTGGTGCGGCAGACCAACCGGGCGGACCTCCTGGCGCTGCACATCACCGCGGGCTCCAACTCGATCGCCCAGGTCCGGGCCGTCTTCGAGCTCTGGGCCGGACAGGAGGCCACCCCATGAACCGCTGGCGGGTGCAAGTCCTCATCGTGGCCGGCGCCCTGGTGGTGGTCGCCGTGGCCGCCCTGCTGCTCTGGCCCAAACTCAAGTCCTCGCCCGTGGCCGCCGCCGTCAACCGGAGCCAACAGGCCACCAATCTCACCGCGGCGGCGTCAACCCCGGGCGCCACCAACGTCGCGACCAACGCGTCGCCGGCCCCGGACAACCTGCCACGGTTGGACCGGCGCGCCATCCTCGAACGCTGGCCGGAGTGGGCGGAGGGACACTACCGCGATCCGTTCCAGGTGATGTTTCCGGTGAGCACCGGAGCGGTCGCGCAGGCCGAGTTGACCCCCGCCCGGCACTTGAAACTCTCCGCCACGTGGGTACAGACCGGCAGCCGGCTGGCCGTCATTGATCAGCGCATCTATGGCGTGGGCGACAAGGTCGCCGGGTACACCGTGCTCCAGATCGAGCACGGCCAGGTGGACCTCCAAGGGCCGGAGCGCAACGAAACCATCACCTTCGCCACCTACGTGCCCCCGCCGCCGCCCGGCCAGGGCCGGCTCATCAGCACCAATCTCATCGAAAAATTGCTGGGTCCCGAACAGGAAAAACTCCGCAACTGAGGCTTTATGAGTCCGAACACCTCCTTGCTCCAATCCCAACCTGCTGTGTACGCCGCTCCGAACCGGTTTGGGCGCCGCTCGGGCGTGGCATCCCGGCCGCTGTCCAGCGCAGCGCGCGCACGCGGGCTGCTGGTGCTGGCCCTGAGCGGCGCGTGCCTGCTCGCAGGCGCCGCCGAGGCCAAACGCTCCGACCGCAACCAGTTTGTGCCGGACTGGAGCAAATTCGAGGCGCCGCCTTACCTGAACACGCCGGACCAACCCACGCCCGGCCCGGCTCCTGAACCGGAACCGCCGGCGCCGCCGCCTCCCGGCCCCGAGTCCCACGTCGCGGACAAAAAGTTGTACAGCTTCGCCGCGGACAACCTGGAGCTCAAGGCCGCCCTGGCCATGTTCGCCCGGGCCAATGACCTGAACATCGTGCCGGACAATGATGTCACCGGCACGGTCACGCTGGACGTACGCGGCCTGCCGTTGGACCAGATGATGCGCGCCCTGCTCGAAGCGCACGACTGCACCTGGAGCGAGCAAGACGGCCTGATCCGCGTGCGCACCACCGAGACGCGGCTCTTCAAGGTGGATTACCTGCGCCTGAGCCGCACCGGCCAGGGCCAGAGCTCGGCCATGCTGGCCGCGGGCAGCACCGGTGGCGGCATGGGTGGCGGGATGGGCGGTGGCATGGGTGGCGGCATGGGCGGCGGCATGGGCGGCGGCGGTGGCATGGGTGGCGGCATGGGCGGTGGCATGGGCGGGATGGGTGGCGGCATGGGCGGCGGTGGTGGCGGTGGCGGTTCGTCCATCAGCCTCACGGCGGACAACCCGGTGGATTTCTGGAAGGAACTCAAGGACGAACTGGGCGTACTGCTTACCGAGAAGGGCAAGAACTCGATCGCCATCAACATGACCGCCGGGCTGATCCAGATCACTGACCGGCCCTCGGCGTTGCGCCGGGTCGAAGACTACCTGCAGGGCCTGCGGCAGACCGTCCAGCGCCAGGTGGAAATCGAGGCCAACATCTACGACGTAACCCTCAACGACAACTTCCAGTTTGGCATTGACTGGGCGCGGGTCATGGAATCGGCCAGCCAACGATTCACTTATGGCAGCTCCACTCTCCCTGAGGTCATCGGCGGCGGAAGCCTGGGCGAATCCTCCCTCACCCTGAACTACCTGAGCGTGCCCCACGGCACCCGCGTGGTGGTGGACGCGCTCCGCCTGCAAGGCGCGGTGGAAATCATTTCCAAACCGCGCATCCGTGCCCTGAACAACCAGACCGCGCTGATCAAGGTGGGCACCGAAACGCCGTTTTTCGCGCAAACTTCCTCCTTTATGCAAAACGCCGGCGGCACGACCCAAACCCAGGGCGACCAGATCATGATGATCACCGTGGGCGCCATTCTGGCCATCACGCCCCAAATCTCCGAAGACGGCCAGATCGCCCTGGACATCTCGCCCGTGTTGACCAGCCTCGTCGGCACCGAGCGGTCTCCCAGCGGCACGGCCACGGCGCCGATCCTCGACACCAAGCAGGCCTCGACCATGGTCCGGGTGCCCAGCGGCACCACCGTGGTCCTGGGCGGACTCATCCAGACCGAACGGGCTCGCAACAAACGCAAGGTACCGGTGGTCAGCGACATTCCCGGCCTGGGCGCGCTGTTCACCGGCCACTACGACGCCAAGCGCAAAAAGGAACTCGTCATCTTCCTGACACCACGATTGATCAACTAACCCCGGTCGTTTGGCCGGGCGCCTCGTCGCAGGCGCCGGCCGGCGGCCCCAACCCCAAAACGCCATGAAACTCAACCCCCTCACCATCCCCGCCCACGCGTGCGTGCTGGGCGCCCTGTGGCTGGCCACCCTGCCCGGCCGGAGCGAGGACTACGATCAGTGGACCCTCCTGCAACCCTACGACCTGGGCGGGTGGAACCGCACCGTGTCCACGCCGGTGGCCAACGCCAGCCTCAATTCCTTCCTGCCCGAAAACAGCGGCGAGTACGTGGCCGTGTGGGACCTCGAGGACGGCACGGCCCTGGTCGAACGCAGCAACATGGGCGGCCAGCAAGCCTGGGCCTGGAGCCCACCTCTGCCCAAACCTGACCCCCAGGAAACCACGCGCGCGGTCATCGCCGGTCCCACGCATCTGCTCTGGGCCAGTTCCCTGCGCTGGTATTATCTGAACCTTACCAACGGCACGGTCGCCCGCAGCGGGACCTGGTCGTTGCCCTACCTGGATGCCACGCGGGTGGTGCCGCAAAACGACCTGCTCTACGTGATTTACCAGCCCGACAACCAGCTCGTTGCCTCCGTGTACAACACCAACATGGAGTCCCTGGGGACTCTTCAACTCTCCTGGCCCGAAGGTTTCTGGCGCGCCTACGCCGGCACCTGGATGGTGGACCTGAGCCAGCGCACCACCCGCCGCCTGCGGGCCGCCCGGTTGGGGCCGAACCTGTCCGTCCTGGGCGTCACTCAGGTGGAATTCCAGCACACCCGCGAGGGCGGTTACCTCGAGCATGTGGTCCTGGGCGCAAACACCAACGGCCTGTTCCTGGCCTCGACCCTGATCTGGCCGGAGACCGCCACGACCTACTTCACCTACCTCAACGCCGAGGGCAACGTCGCCTTCCAGCACCGGCTCACCGCCAACCAGATGATCACCGGCGCGGCCGTCCTCCCGGATGGCTGGGTCCTGAGCGCGCAATTCCTGGGCGAGCCGACCTCCCGGCACACGCTCTACCGGGTGGACACCTACGGCCGCCCGCACTGGCAGGTGCAATTTGCGGCCGACCCCACCCAGCAAAACGTCATCGTCAATACCACCCCGCCCCGCCTGCTGCGCTTCAACAACGCCACGCCCTTTGAACTGCGCGAGGTCACTCCCGTGAACTGGTGGAGCGTGTGGGATCGCCTGCTGTGGTACGGACCCTGGCACGGCGTCGAGCTGTTCTGGCACGGCGCCGCCTTCGACATCTCGGGCATTTGCGGCGACACGAACTACTTCTGGCGCGAGCCGGTCCGCCCGAACAACACCTGAGCCGCAACTCGGTGCCGGGCGCTGGGCGGCGCGGCCCCCAGGCCGTCCTCGGCGGCCACCGGCACTGCTTTTTAATGGGTGGAACGGCCTACCAGGCCATCGCCGGCGGCAACTTGCCGCCGGCCCCGGAGCGCAGGTTTCCCACCTGCCGTATCGCCGACTTCCAGTCGGCCCCGGCGTGCGGTTCGCCCGGCCCCGGCGGGTTGGAAACCCGCGTTACAGCAGACCAGAGGTCTGCGCTACGCCAGCACTCATCGCCGCCTCCCAAGCGCCGCCTTCGGGCCTCCGGTATCCGGCATCTGGCCTCCGGCCTCCGTCTTTTGGCGCCTCGCTTCTGACTTCTCGCTTCTGACTTCTGATAGGGTAGGGCGCCGCTGCGCCGGCGCCGCCCGCCCGGCCGCGCCGCAGCGCGGCCCTACCGCCCGCCGGCCCACCGGTATCGGGCCTCCGGCCTCCGGGCTCCGGCCTCCGTCTTTTGGCACCTCGCTTCTGACTTCTCGCTTCTGACTTCTGATAGGGTAGGGCGCCGCTGCGCCGGCGCCGCCTGCCCGGCCGCGCCGCAGCGCGGCCCTACCGACCGCCGGCCCACCGGTATCGGGCCTCCGGCATCCGGCATCTGGCATCCGGCATCTGCCCCCAGCCCCGCCAGCCGGCGCACTCCCCCCACTCCGCCCCCCGCGCCGACGGCGCCTTTTGCCTCGCCGCGGCCGCCCCGAGCTGGCAGGCTCCGGCCATGCTCAAAGCCGGTATCGTGGGGCTGCCGAACGTGGGCAAGTCCACCCTGTTCAACGCCCTGACCCGCTCCCACAAGGCCGCCGCCGAGAACTACCCCTTTTGCACCATCGAGCCGAATTTGGGCGTGGTGACCGTGCCGGACCCGCGCCTGGACGCGCTGGCCGCGGTGGTCAAGGCGCCGCAGCGCATCCCCGCCACGATCGAGTTTGTGGACATCGCCGGCCTGGTGCGCGGCGCCTCCCGGGGCGAGGGCCTGGGCAACCAGTTCCTCAGCCACATCCGCGAGGTGGACGCCCTCGTCCACGTGGTGCGCTGCTTCGAGGACCCGGACATCCACCACGTGACCGGCCAGCCCGACCCCGTGCGCGACATCGAGATCGTCAACACCGAACTGATCCTGGCCGACCTCGAGACGGTGCGCCGGCGGCTCGAGCGCGTGGTCAAGGACGCCAAACGCGGCGACAAGCACGCCCAGCTCGAGCTCCATTGCTTGGAACGCCTGGAACCGCACCTCAACGCCGGCCAGCCCGCTCACCTGCTCCCGTTCACCGGCGAGGAGCAGACCGTGGTGCGCGGCCTGGGCCTGGTCACCAGTCACCCCACCCTCTACGTGGCCAACATCAAGGAGGCCGACCTGCCCCGGCCCGAGGCCAACCCGCACGTGCTCTGGGTACGCAAGTACGCCCAGGTCCACCAGGCTTGCGACACCGTGGTGGTGTGCGCCCAACTCGAAAGCGACCTGGCCGACCTGGCGCCCGACGAAGCCGCACAGTACCTGGCCGAACTGGGCGTGTCCGAAAGCGGCACCGCCGCGTTGATCCGCGCCACCTATCGCCTGCTGGGCCTGCGCACGTTTTTCACCTTCAACGAAAATGAGGTGCGCGCCTGGACCGTGCCGGCCGGCACCCCGGCGGCCCGGGCGGCCGGGCGCATCCACACCGACCTCGAGCGCGGGTTCATCAAGGCCGAGCGGGTCCACTGGGAGGCGCTGGTACAATGCGGCTCGGTCGCCCGCGCCCGCGAGCTGGGCCATTACTCCCACGAAGGTCGCGACTACGAAGTGCGCGACGGCGACGTGCTGCTGTTCAAGTTCCACGTCTGAGCCGACGGACCTCGGCTGCCACGGGCCTGCTTCCGCCCCCGGCACCCACCTCCGTCATCCGGCAACTGGCATCCGGCATCTGGCATCTGGTATCCGGCATCCGGTATCCGGCATCTGGCATCCGGCATCCGGCATCCCCCTTCTCCCTCCTCACTCCCCGCTTCTGACTTCTGATTCGGTAGGGCGCCGCTGCGTCGGCGCCGTCCACCCGGCCGCGCCGCAGCGCGGCCCTACCACGCGCCTGCGTTTGGAGTGCGGCCGCTTGCTGCCGCTTTTTTTGTACCGTGCGGTACGGCCAACCTGGCCGTCCTCGGCCTGCCTGCCGTTTGTGGCGCACACGCTGCCAGCTTTTACCCGCAATGGCTGCCCGCTTGACCGCGGCGCCGATAATGCAGAATCGAAAATTCCGGCGTCTCCCGCAACCGGGCCACCAACTCGAAGTCCGCCTCGAACGGCGGAAAAAACGCATCGCCCGCCACCTCGCGCCGGACCAGCGTCAGGTACAACTCGCGGCATCGCGGCAGGGCCAGGGCGTACACCTGGGCGCCCCCGCAAACAAACACCGGCTCGGGCAACGCCAGGTCCGCCAGCGCCTCGAGCGATCCCACCGTCCGCACTCCGGGGAACTCGAAGCCGGCGCGGCTCAGCACCACCGTGGTGCGCCCCGGCAGGGGCCGGCCGATGGACTCGAAGGTCCGGCGGCCCATGACCAGCGTGCCGCCCCAGGTCACCTGCTTGAACCAACGGAAGTCTTCGGGCAGATGCCACGGAATCCGGCCCCCGGCGCCGATGACCCGGTTCAGCGACATCGCGGCAATGGCCCGGAGCGAGGTCATGGGCGGACCAGTTGGGCGCCCTTGGGCGAGTGCAAGGGCCGGGGGCGCGCGCGGTCCAGCAGCGCGCGGGCCTCGCGCACCAGACGCTCCCATTGAAAGGCCGGCCCCGGGTCCACCTTGTTGCGCTGTACGTGCCAATGGCCCAGGAGGCCCGTGAAGCGCGCCAGTTCATCCTCCGGCAATTGGCGCGGCACCACCGTCCCTTCGGGAGTACGCGGATAATCGCAACGCAGCCGCGGGAAGACCCGGCACAGCGTCGCGGTCAAGTGCGCCAGCGCCCGGTATTGCTCCGGGGTGAAGTCGTATTGCACCAACTCGACATCCTGCACCCGGCCGCGCACCGGCTCCGGCCGCGCGGGCCGACCCACAAACCCCGGCGTGCGCACCCCGCCGTCGCCGAAGCGCGGCGGAATGGTGAGGCGCGGACCGCGCGCGTCCCGGCCGTACCACTCGGCCAGCGGACCTGCCTTGTCGGGCGGGTACGCGCCGATGTGGGCGATTTCGATGCCCACCGAGCGGGTGTTGGCCGTCGTGGCGTGCCAGGCGCGCTCCTTCAGGTCGAGTGTCTGGTAAATCGTGCCGTCCACGTCCAGGAGGAAATGGACGCTCAAACCGCGCCGGTCGTGGAGCACCTCGAAGCACCGCCGGCTGGTGCCGCAGGCGTCGAAGTGGATCACGAACTGGTCCACCAGATTCGTGAGCGCGGCCAACTCCCAGCCGCCGCCGCGGAACCGCTCGAGTTGCTCGGGCGTAAGCGGCTCGCTGCACAGCCCGTAGCGGTTGGGCGTCTCGAGGGCCTTCACCTCGCGCCGGGAAATTTCCCACGCGGCGTTGGTCCAGGGGCTGAACCGACGCTCGACCCGGTAGGCGTCGTAGCCGCCGGGGTCCAGCCAGGTGACCACCGGCGTGCCGGTGTGGAAGAAACGACCGGCCACGATGATTTCGTCGCCGGCGCGCGCGACGGGTCGGCCGGGCGGGGCGGGAGTGCGGCAGGCGCCCAGCAGCAACGCCGCCAGGCTCGTCTGTGCCAGCCCCGCGCGGCGACACGTCCGGACGGGGAGTGGTTCGGTGAATGCGGCGCAACGCACGGCGCCAGTCAAACAAATGGCACGCCGCACGGGAAGCCCGGCGGGACGGGCGGGGGAGAAGGCAGGGGTGAGGAGTCAGAAGTCAGAAGTCAAGAGTCGGAGGTCGGAGGTCGAAGGCTGGGGGTGGCGGATGAATGCTACGGGGTCATGGGGACCACAGGGGCGGGTGGGGCCGCGCGGCCGCGAGAGCGGCGCCGGCGCAGCGGCGCCCTACCGACTCAGAAGTGAGAAGCGAGGATGGAGGAGGGAGAAGGGGATGCCCGAGGCCGGATGCCGGATGCCCGATGCCGGATGCCAGATACCAGATACCAGATGCCGGATGCCGGGGGCGAAGCCCGATGCCGGCGCGACGTTGACGCGGCACCGACGCCCGTTACGCTGCCGCCAGCCGCCAGCCATGCCTTCGCTCATTGACCTCCGCAGCGACACCGTCACGCAACCCACCCCCGCCATGCGCCGCGCGATGGCCGAGGCCGAGGTGGGCGATGACGTGTTCGGCGACGACCCGACGGTGCAACGGCTCGAGGCGCGCGTGGCGGTGTTTCTCGGCAAGGAGGCCGCGCTGTTCGTGCCTTCCGGCACCATGGCCAACCAACTGGCCGTGCGCGTCCACACCCGGCCCGGGGACGAAATCCTGGTCGAGGCGCAGGCGCACCTCTACTACTACGAGGCCGGCGCTCCGGCGGCGCTCAGCGGCGTGATGTGCCGCTGCCTCGAGGGCCGGCGCGGGGTCTTCACCGCCGCGCAGGTGGAAATCGCGCTGCGCCCGCCCGATGTGCACTTCCCGCCCACCCGCCTGGTGTGCGTGGAAAACACCCACAACCGCGGCGGGGGAAAGGTCTGGCCGCTGGCAACGTTGCGCGAGGTGGCGGCGTGCGCCCGCCGTCACGGCCTGGCGCTGCACCTGGATGGCGCGCGGCTCTGGAACGCAAGCGTGGCCAGCGGCGTGCCGGAGCGCGAGTACGCGGCGCTGTGCGACACGGTAAGCGTGTGTTTCTCGAAGGCCCTGGGCGCGCCGGTGGGTTCGGCACTGGCGGGCCCGGCGGAGTTCATCGGCGCGACGCGGCGGTTCCGCAAAATGTTCGGCGGCGGGATGCGGCAGGCGGGGGTGCTGGCGGCGGCGGCGCTGTACGCGCTGGAACATCACCGCGAGCGCCTGGCCGAGGACCACGCGCGGGCGCGACGCCTGGCCGAAGTACTGGCCGGGCTGCCGGGGGCGGCGATTGACCCCGCGGAGGTGGAGACCAACCTGGTCTATTTCCGCGTGACCCGCCGGCCGGCGGCGGAAGTGGTGGCCGCGCTCGCGGCCGAAGGCGTCCGCGTGTTGGCCAGCGGACCGGACACCGTGCGGGCGGTACCCAATCTGAACGTGACGGCGGCGGACTTCGAGCGCGCGCTGGAGGCGTTTCGCCGGGTGCTGGGCTGACGGGCGGTTCGGGCGGCGCCAGCCTCATGGCGCAACCGGCTGGGCTGCCGCGTCAGGGATTCGGAATCCGCCGAAGCGTAGCAGCGGACGTCCGTCCGCTCCAACCTCCTGCCGGCTCCCGGCGCTCGACTCCGGCCCGGAATTTTGGAGCCGACTGATGTCGGCTGCTACGGGTCTTCTTCCGACCGCAGCGCACACCTCCGATTTCCGGCATCTGGCATCAGGTATCTGGTATCCGGCATCCGGCATCCGAACCCGCCCCACAGCGCCGGCAAGCCGGCCTGCCTGCGCCAAGCGAAGCGCGGCAGGCAGGCGCACGCCATACGCTTTGCGAGGCGGGGCCTCTGCGCCGGTGCCGCCGGTTCGTTGCTCATCGAGAGCCCTTCGTGTGGATTCGCGGTTGAACTGCGGTTTTTGGAATCCGGCCTTTGCCATTGAACCGCCCGCATCGCTTTGCCAAGGTCCGCCCATGCCCGCCCACATCCGCATCAAGGACCTGCCCGAGGGCGAACGCCCCCGCGAACGCCTCCTCGCCAAGGGCGCCCAGGCGCTGGCAACCGAGGAGTTACTCGCCATCTTGCTGCGCACCGGCACGGCGGGGGTCTCGGCCCTGGACGCCGCGCGGCAAATGCTCACGCAGTTCGGCAGCCTCGACGCCCTGTCCCGCGCGCGGGTCGAGGACCTGGCCGCGGTCCGGGGCGTCGGGCGGGACAAGGCGCTGACCCTGAAGGCCGCCTTCACCCTGGCCCAGCGGCTGGCCCGGGAAGCCGCCCAAGCCGCGCCACTGCTGCAATCGCCCGAACAGGTGGCGGATTACCTGCGCGAGGATTGCCGGCAATACGAGGTGGAACATTTCCAGGTGCTGTTGCTCAACACCCGACGCCGCCTGATCCGCGTCGAGCCGGTGGCCATATCCCAAGGAACCTTGGACACCGTGCTGGTCCACCCGCGCGAAGTCTTCAAGGCCGCCATCGCCGCCAACGCCGCCGCCATCATCCTCGTCCACAACCACCCCAGCGGCGACCCCACCCCGAGCGACGCGGACCTCCGGGTGACCCGCGACCTCGTCCAAGCCGGGCAGTTGCTCAAGATCGAGGTGCTCGACCACGTCATCCTCGGCCGTCGCACCGCCGAGCGGGACAAAGACTTCGTCTCGCTGCGCGAACTGGGCTGCTGGCCCGGCACTTGAAGCGGAACGATGCGTCTTGCCGCGGGTGGAAGCACCGCTGGCCCGGGTCGGCGGAGCACCCGCCTGTCGCGGCGCGGCGAAATCGGTCGCACTTCCGGGTGCAGCGTCTTGGAAACCCGAAGTCGGCAGCAGGTTGCTGCCTGCCTACCCGCAAGCAGGCCGACCACGGCCAGGTTGGCAGCGCCTCTTGGCACCAACCTATTCGTTCCGGCTCAAACCGGCCTCCGCGGGGCTGGGACGCCAAGAACCTGAGGCGACGCAGCATGACCTGCGCCGGCTCGCCCGTCGCGCCACTCAGAATCCGGCCCCCTCCCCTGCAATCCGTCCCCGGCCGAGCCTCAACCGCCTCATTTCGGCTCTGGCAGAAGTGCTTTCCCAGGTCCCCGCTCCGGACCGCGCCTGCTTTTCCTCCGCTTGCGCCCGGCGGCGGGTCTGATTGACTGCCCGCATGTGCCTGCTGCGCGTTGAGGGCCTGAGCAAGTCCTTCGGCACCTTGCGGGCCGTGGACAACGTCAGCTTCGCGGTGCGCGCGGGGGAGTTGTACGGCCTGCTCGGCCCCAACGGCGCCGGCAAGACCACCACCCTCTCGATCATCGCCGGCTTGCTGCGTCCCGACGCCGGCGAGGTGACCGTGGACGGCGTGCGTCTCAGTGACGACCCGCAGCGCGCGCGGCGTTTCCTGGGCGTGGTGCCGCAGGAGCTGGCTGTGTACGAGGAGTTGAGCGCCCGCGAAAACCTCGAGTTCTGGGGCCGCCTGGCCGGCCTGAGCGCTCGCGAAGCCCGCCGCCGCGCCGCCGAACTGCTCGAGGCGCTGGCCCTGACCGAGCGCGCTCGCGAGCCGGTGAAGACCTACTCGGGCGGCATGAAACGGCGGGTGAACCTCGGCTGCGCGCTGCTGCACCGGCCCCGGTTGCTGTTGCTGGACGAGCCGACCGTGGGCATTGACCCGCAGGCGCGCGTCAATCTCCTGGACTTCATCCGCGGCCTGCAACGCGCCGGCACGGCCATCCTTTACACCACGCACTACCTCGAGGAAGCCGAGACGCTCTGCCAGCGCATCGGCATTCTCGACCACGGCCGTCTGCTGGCCGAGGGTACGCTCGAGGAACTCCAGCAGCGGCTGGGCGGCGACCGATTGTTTGTCCTCGAAGGCGATCTGGGCGAGACCGCGCCGGACGCCTGGCCCGGATTCGCCGCGCGTTTCCGCGTGATCCAACGCACTGCCCGGCAACTGGTGGTGGCCGCCCGGGACGCGCGCGACCCGGCCGAGTGCCTGCGGGACCTGCTCGCCCTGCCGGTGCGTGTCGAAAACGTCACCCTCAAGCGGCCCAGCTTGAACGACGTGTTCCTGCAACTGACGGGCCGCGACCTGCGCGAATGAACCTGTGGGGCACACTGCTGGCCAAGGACCTCCGCCGGGTGACCCGGAATCCCTGGCCCTGGCTCATCCACCTGGCCCTGCCGCTGGCCATCACCGCGTTGCTCGGGCTGGCGTTTGGTCGCGGGGACGCTTCGGGCACGGAATTGGGACGCATCCGTTTCGCGTTGGTGGACGAGGATGACTCGGCCCTCAGCCGGCTCCTGCGCGGCGGCCTGGGCCAGGGCGAAGGCGGCAAGTACCTTGAACCGGTGGTGCTGGACCGCGCCACGGCGCTGGCCCGCCTGCAAGCCGACGAACTGGCGGCCGTGGTCGTGCTCCCGCGGCATTTCACCCGCGATTACCTCACCGGTCGGGCGCCGGTCACGCTCGAGCTGATCAAGAATCCGGCCCGGTCCATTCAGCCCGCCGTGCTCGAGGAACTGCTGGGCGCGCTGGTCACCGGCCTCAACGCGCTGGCGCGCAACCTGGCCGCCGAATTCCCCGCCTGGCGCGCCGCGCTCGAGGAGGGCGCCGACTACCGCCGCGTGGCCGACCTGATCGTGCGCACCGGCGAAAAGCTCGACACGCTGCGGCGGTATCTGGACCCGCCGCTGATCAACTACATCCGCGAAGTCCGCCCCGGCGAGGCCAAAGCCGGGCGGGCGCTGAACCTGTTCGGTTACCTCCTGGCCGGATTGGGCACGATGTTTCTGCTGTTTCAAGCCAACACCGCGATGGGCGATCTGTACCGCGAGGTGGCCGGCCGGACCTTCGCGCGCTATCACACGCTGCACGCGCGCCTGAGTCCGTTTCTGGCCGCCAAGGGGCTGTTTGTGATGGTCATGGTGCTGGCGGGCGCGGCCATCCTGCTGGGCGGGGGTGCCCGGCTCTTCGGCATCCGCTGGCAGCATCCCGGCACCCTGGCGCTGCTGGTTTTCGGCTATGCGGTGTTCGCCGCGGGCTACACGGCCCTGTTTGCGGCGCTGGTCCCGGAGGCCCGCGCCGCCGATGCCCTGAGCAACCTCGTGGGCATGGCGCTGGGGCTGGCCGGAGGGTGCGCGTTTCCGCCGCAGGCGCTGCCCGCGTTTCTGCGCGAGCACATCACCCCGCTGCTGCCCACCGCCTGGCTGGCCGAGGGCATCCGCGAACTCGAGTTCGGCAGCGCGCCGGTGGACTGGCCGTGGATTCTGCTCCGGCTGACGGCGCTGGGCGCGGGGCTGCTGGGCCTGGCGGCGTGGCGGTTCCGGCGGCGGTTCGCGCGCGGGCAAATGCTCTGAAAGTCCATGAACGCCGCCCTGGTCATCGGCCACAACGACCTGCGGGTGTTTCTCCGCACGCGCCTGGCCTGGGTCTGGCTGTTTATCGTGCCGCTGGCCTTTGTGTATTTCATGGGCTTCGCCAACCGCGCCCCGGGCGACCCCGCCAACCCGCGTCCGCCCGTGCAGGTCGAGAACCACGACTCGGGCCTGCTGAGCCGCGTGTTGCTCGAGGAGCTGGGCGCGCAGGGCATGCAGGTGGTGGACCCCGCCCGGGGCGGCGCGACCCGCGGATTGCGCATCCCGCCGGATTTCACGGCGCGGGTGCTCCGCCACGAACCGGCCCGCGTGGAGTTTTTCCAGGTCGAGGGCTCCGGCGCGGGCGAAGCGGCGTTGATCGAGCTGCGCCTGGTGCGCACGATCATCGCCCTCAACTCGCACCTGATCGAACTGGTCACGAGCCGGGGCGAAGCGGCGTTGACGAATGCCGCCGCGTGGGAAGCGGTGCGCGCCCGCGAAAACCCGGTGCGGTTGGACGCGCGTTTCGCCGGGCGCAAGCCGGTGCCGGCCGGATTCAGCTTCTCGCTGCCGGGCAACCTGGTGATGTACCTGATGATGAACCTGACGGTGTTCGGCGGGGCGACGCTGGCGGCGGAGCGGCGCAACGGGGTGTTGCGGCGTTGCCGCGCGCAGGCGGTGCGCCGGGGCGAGTTGGTGGCGGGCAAACTGTACGGGCTGCTCCTGTTGGGAGCGGTGCAGACCGCGTTTTTGCAGCTGATCGGCCGGTTCGTTTTCGGCGTGCCGCTGGGCGCGAACCTGCCGGCGGTGCTGGTCACGTTGCTGGTGTTTGCCTGGGTGGCGGCCGCGTTGGGCGTGCTGGCCGGCAGCACGGTGACGAGCGAAGACCGCGTGGTGGGCCTGTGCGTGCTGGCCAGCATGTTGATGGCGGCGCTGGGCGGGTGCTGGTGGCCGTTGGAGCTGGCGCCGGCCTGGCTGCGCACCGCGGCCCACGTTTTCCCCACCGGCTGGGCCATGGACGCGCTGCATCAACTGATCAGCTTCGGCGCGGGCTGGGCCGCCGTGGCGAAACCGCTGGGCGTGCTGGCGGCCTTCGGCACGGCCGCCACCGTGCTGGCCGCGCGCGGGTTTCGCGCGTGAGCGTTCCGCCCGGACCGCGTGCGCTCTCCGGGCCGTGCGGTTTTTTCGGGTTCAGTTTCCGCGTGCCGCGCGGCAAACTGGCCGACCGCGCCGACGCACGAGTCGGCGGATCATGGCAAAACGACGCAAAAACCCCTCGAGTCAACCGGAACTGCCCGTGATGGGCTCGCCCGAGGCGCCGCCCGCGGCGGGCCAGCCGCCGGCGCAGGCCCCGGCGGCGCCGGCATCCGGCAACGGCGAGCAGCACGTCCAGGCCGAGGCCGTGCCCACACCGCCGGGCGGGACGCCGCGGCCGTTTGACCCGAAGCGGGTCGAGGCGCCGCTGCACCGGCGCGTGGACCGCAATTTCCTGGACTACGCCTCGTACGTCATCCGCGACCGCGCCATCCCGAACCTGGCCGACGGGCTCAAGCCGGTGCAGCGGCGCATCCTCTGGGCGATGCACCTGAGCGACGACGGCCGGTTTACCAAGGTGGCCAACGTGGTGGGCGACACGATGAAGTTCCACCCGCACGGCGACGCGGCCATCGGGGAGGCGCTGGTCGTGCTGGCCAACAAGCGCTACCTCATCGAGGGTCAGGGCAATTTCGGCAACCTCTTCACCGGCGATCCCCCGGCGGCGCCGCGCTACATCGAGTGCCGGCTCACCGAGCTGGCGCGCACCGAGCTGTTCCACGACGAGATCACCGAGTTCGTGCCCAGCTACGACGGGCGCAACCGCGAGCCGGTCGCCCTGCCCAGCAAACTGCCCCTGGCGTTGATGCTCGGCACCGAGGGCATTGCCGTGGGCCTGGCCGCGCGCATCTTGCCGCACAATTTCCCCGAGCTGCTCCGCGCGCAGATCGCCATCCTGCAAAACCAGCCCTTCAAGTGCCTGCCGGACTTTCCCACCGGCGGCCTGATGGACGCCCGCGACTACCGCGACGGCCGCGGCACGGTAAAGGTGCGCGCCCGCATCCGGGTCAAGGACGAGTCCACCGTGGTCATCACGGAAATCCCGCCCACCACCACCACCGAGTCGCTCATCGCTTCGATCGAGGACGCCGCCCGCCAGGGCAAGATCAAGGTGCGCTCGGTCAGCGACTTCACCTCCGACGCGGTCGAGATCGAGGTCAAGGCCCCGCCGGGCGTGGACCCGGAGCGCCTGGTGGACGCGCTCTACGCCTTCACCGACTGCGAGGTCACGCTGACCAGCCGCATCATCGTCATCCGCGACCACCGGCCGGTGGAGCTCACGGTGAGCGAGGTCCTGCGCCACAACACCGAGCAACTGGTGGCCGTCCTCAAGCGCGAGCTCGAGCTCAAGGCGCAAAAACTCCAGGACGAACTGCACTTCCGCACCCTCGAACGCATCTTCATCGAGGAGCGGCTCTATCAGCGCCTGGAGACCTGCAAGACCAACGAGGCGGTCTTCGCCGCGGTGTACGCCGGCTTCAAACCGTTCGCCCGCGAACTGGTCCGGCCACTTTCCGACGCCGACGTCGAACGCCTGCTCCAGGTGCGCATCCGCCGCATCTCGCTCTTCGACATCGCCCAGCACCGCGCCGAACTCGAGCGGGTGAAGGCGGAGCTGGCCGAGACGAGGCGGCACCTCAAAAACCTGGTCGCCTACGCCATCCGCCACCTCGAGGGCCTGCTGGAAAAATACGGCCCGCTCTACCCGCGCCGCACCCGGAGCAGCCGGCACGATGAGATTGACGCGCGCGAGGTGGCCTTCAAGGCCTTCAAGGTCGCCTACGACCGCGAAAGCGGCTACCTGGGCCACAAGGTCAACGGCGAGGAGTTCAAGACCGAGTGCACGCGCTACGACCGCCTCCTGCTGGTCTTCCGCGACGGCCGCTACAAGGTCATCGAACTGCCGGAGAAACTCTTTGTCGGGCCGGACCTCGTTTACGCCGGGCTGCCGGAGCGGGACCGCGTGTTCACCCTCGCCTACAGCACCCGCGACGCGGTGTACCTCAAGCGTTTCACCTTTGGCGGGACCATCCTCGACAAGGAATACACCTGCGTGCCCCCGGGCGAAAAATGCCGCGTGCACTTCCTCGCTCCCGACACCCCGGCCACGCTCTACATCCGCTACAAGCCGGCGCCACGGCAAAAGATCAACCAACAGACCTGCGCCCCCGGCGAGATCGAAGTGCGCGGCCCCAAGACGCGCGGCCGGCAAATCTCGATCAAGGAAGTGGCCAGCATCACCGCCGAACCCACGCGCGGCTGGGACCCCGAAGCGCCCACCACCCGGGTGGTGCTGGTCTGAGCCGGAACGACTCGGCGGGCTCCGGCGTGGCACGGCTCATCTGGCCGCGGCCGGCCTACCTGGCCGTCCCCGGCGGCAACTTGCCGCCGACCGATCCGGGGAGCGCCCGCGCCTCGCGTGCGGCCGACGGCGCCCCCGCCGTCGGCCTCTTATCGCAGGCTGCCAGCCTGCCGTATCGCCGACTGCCAGTCGGCCCCGGCGGTCGGTACGCCGAGTGCCGGCGGGTTGGAAACCCGCGGTACAGCAGACCAGAGGTCTGCGCTACGTCCGCACCCGGCGCCGCCTGTCCCAGCACCGGCCTCCGACCTCCGGTGTCTGGTATCCGGCCTCGGGCATCCGGCATCCGAACCCGCCCCCCAGCGCCGGCCAGCCGGCGCACTCCATGCGCTTCGCGCGGTAGGGCGCCGCTGCGCCGGCGCCGCCCACCCGGCCGCGCCGCAGCGCGGCGGACCGAATCGTGCAGAGGTTGCCCTCACCCGAACCGTGGAGACAAGGCATTCCCGCCGGGCCTGGATGCTTGAGCGCCTTGAATTTCGGCGCCGTTGACTGAGCAAGATTAATTTCAGACTTGCCTCCGCACCGCCCGGCCCGAAAACTCGCCCTCGAACGTTAACCTCACCCTGCCATGATTGCCTGGCCTAAATCCAACGACGCCATCGGCTCCGCCAACCGCGGCAACCCCTGTGAATCCGGCCTGTGCACGCTCTGCCAGTCGGACTGCAAAGGCCGTTGTGAAACCTGGCTCGCCTCGTTGCGCGGGCGCGAGATTCTTTACCCGCGAGATTTCGGGGAGGTCACCGCGGGCGCCTCGAATCTATGCGCCGTGGGCGTAGGTTACCACAGCCTCCGCATCAACGGCTACGCCTACGGCGCGCGGGGCCTGAACGGCAACTGCGAGGCAGAGGCCTGTCTGTTCCCGAACGTCAACGTCGAAACCAGCTTCGGCGTGCACGTCCCCACCCGCTGCCGGTTGCCCCTCATGACCGGCGCGCTGGGCTCGACCTTTGTGGCGGCCAAGTACTGGAACGCCTTCGCCGTCGGCGCCGCGTTGTGCGGGTTCCCCATCGTAATCGGGGAAAACGTGGTGGGCGTGGACCGCGACTCGACCTTCCGCAACGGCCGGCTGACCTCCTCGCCCGAGCTGGACCGCCGCATCGCCATCTACCAGCGCTACCACGACGGTTACGGGGCGATCATCGTCCAGATGAACGTCGAGGACACCCGCAACGGCGTGGCCGAGTACCTTATCGAGAAATACGGTGACCAGGTGGTCCTCGAGCTCAAGTGGGGTCAGGGCGCCAAAAACATCGGCGGCGAAATCCAGGTCACCTCCCTCGAATACGCCCGCTTCCTGGCCGACCGCGGCTACATCCTCGACCCGGACCCCTACCGTCCCGAGGTCGAGCAGGCCTTCCGCGAGGGCGCCATCAAGGCCTTCGCCCGCCACAGCCGGCTGGGCGCCACGCACCTGCAAACCGAGGCGGCCGTGCGCGACGATTTCCTGAAAACCATCGCCCACCTGCGCCAACTGGGCTTCAAACGCATCTCCCTCAAGACCGGCAGCTACGGCATGGAAGCCCTGGCCATGGCCCTGCGTTACGCCGCCGAGACCGAACTGGACCTCTTGACCATTGACGGCTCCGGCGGCGGCACCGGCATGAGCCCCTGGAACATGATGGAACATTGGGGCATCCCTTCCCTGCCCCTGCACGCCAAGGCCTACGAGTATGCCACCCTGCTGCGCGCCCGCGGCTTTCGCGTACCGGACCTGGCCTTCGGCGGGGGCCTGGCCCGCGAGGACCACCTGTTCAAGGCGCTGGCCCTGGGCGCGCCGTTTGTGAAACTGGTCTGCATGGGCCGCGCCCCCATGATCCCCGGCTTTCTGGGCAGCAACATCGAGGGCGCCCTCCGGCCCGAGCGCCGGGCGGACGTACACGGGCACTGGGACACCCTCCCGGCCAGCGTCAAATGCTACGGCGAGAAACCCGAGGAAATCTTCATCTGCTGGGAAGAGGTCGCCGCCAAGGTCGGTCGCGAGGAGATGAAACACATCCCTTGGGGCGCGGTGGCGCTCTACTGCTACGCCGACAAACTCAAGGCCGGGCTCCAACAATTCATGGCCGGCGCGCGCAAGTTCCGCCTCGCCGACCTCAGCCGCACCGATCTGCTCTCCGCCAACCGCGAGACCGCCGAGGTCACTGGCATCCCCTACCTGACCGACTGGCAGGACGACGTGGCCAAGACCATTCTGACTTCCTGAAAGGCCCGCCGCACGCAGGCCCAATGCGAAGGGCGCACTCGCTTTCCCACCGGGGGCATCTTGCGGATGGTGTTCCCGTATCTCTGAGCCCCTTCCCAAAGGCTCCCGTCCCGCGGCCGCTGCGACCACGGGACGGGATGTGCTTCACGCGGAAGTAACGGGGTGTCGTCCTATGGCGAGATCATGGGCGGGTCGGTGGTTTGACCCAGGGGGTCTTCCGCCCAGACCAGCGCCTGACCTTTCACCGTGATGATTGCCGCCACGCACGTGGTGGTACCCGGCCGCGAAGAGGCGGTCGAGGCTTTGCTGATGCGAACAACGTCCCCGTACTTGAAGGGCCCGGCCTTGAAGCCCGGCGTGCCGGTATCACCGACCCAGATTTTCAGTTGCATCCGCCCGAAGCAATCACTCGAAGCGGTCAACTCCCGATAATACCGCGCCAGGTTCGAGCACTTGTTCGTCGGGACGGAATTCACCTGCGGTGGTGCACAACGAGGGGTAGCCTCCACTTCGTTGGACTGGCACAACTCGTCCCCATTGAGGGCCGTGGGCCGGACCACGTAGTAGTAGGTGGTGTGGGAGACAACCGAACCGTCGTCATACGCGGTGCCGGGCACCGTGGCGATCCACAGGTAGGGTCCTCCGGCAACGGTGCCGCGGTACACGTTGTAGGCGGCCGCGCCGGGCTGAACTGTCCAGGTCAGCTTGACGAGCTTGCCGGCAACGGTGGCAGTCAGTTGCACACACGCGCACGCGGGATCAGTCGCGGCCAGAACATGCACTTCCGCCCGCGCCGTGGAGGAAAGGTCTCCCTGACCACTGCTGGGGAAGGAGGTGGCCGTGGTGTCGGTCACGCGCAGTTGCACCAGGTAGTCTCCCGGACCTGCCGCCTCGAACCAGGCCGTCACGTCCGGTGTCGGGCCGAAGGCGTCGTCGAACTGCCCGTCTCCATCGAGATCCCAGGCGTATTCCTGGATGGTGTCACCCGGCTTGCCGGGTTCGCTGCGGCCCTCGTCCGGGTTGCGGGACCAGCGCCCGTCCAAGAACCAGGGTTTCGCCTGCGGGCAGAAGACATACGGGCCGTCGGCATCTGCGGTTGGGGCCACGGGAGGCTCGGTGATGCGCACCACCAAGATGGTCTCAGCCGACTTTTCCGGCACCCCGTTGTCCGTAACGCGCAAGCGGACGGGATAATTGCCCACAGCGGCAAAAGTGGCCGCCACCACAGGACCGCTGGCATCCATGGTGCCGTCGCTGTCCAGGTCCCATTCCCACGAATCAATAATCAGTCCCGGGGTCTGGTGATACGAGTCTGAACCGTCCAGGGTGATTACTTGGCCCGCCACCCCGGGGTTGGGAATGGCCTTGGCTACGGCCACCGGAGCCCCCGGGTCCACGATCGTGCGATTGAGCATCTGAATCGCCCAAGCCGTTTCGAAGGGATATTGGTCGCCGCTGGCGTTGTGGCCATACCAGTACCCCCAATAGGTCGCACCAAAAGACTGGTCGCCTACCAGCGTGCGCGCGACGCCGTCGGTGGGATCCCCCTTGCTCACCTGCGCGCCATACCAGTCCAGCGGCGGCACACCAGCCGTTTGGGAGCGCAACCATTTGATCGGAGTCGGATCTGGCGTGGCCGGGTCCTCGTCCCCGTCAAACGGATAGAGCAGCATGGACTTCACAAACGACAGCAGCCCGTAGTAGTAGTCCTTGATGGCGTTTCCCGGGCCGCCGGTATTCCCAAACCGGTCGCGGATGAAGGTTTCGGCCTTGTCCCAGCTCGGTGCACCGGTGGGGCCGATCATCCCGCGGCCAATCCCGTCCATGACCATTTGCACCATGCCGGAGGGGGTCGTGGCATACGGCCCCCAAACGGTAGTAGTGCTGGTGTAACCAAACGCCCCGGCAGACGACCCGGTACCTACTTGGGTGTAAGCCAGCCAGGGCACGTTCCAGTTCTTTACCCACTGCGGCACGGTCAGACCCCAGTTGCGCTCGGCTGGAATCATGCCGATGGCCGCCCATTGGCAGGCGGAGTTGTCGGGATATTGGTTGGCGCTGTAACGCCAGCCGCCTCCGGGGTTACCGTCATATTGAGCCCAAGCGTAGCCATCCACCATGTCCTGGATGATGTCCAGATAAGTCCGGCCCCGGATGCCCGGGTTGCTCCCCGAAGGAGCGGGTCCGGCAACGGCCACCGCCATGGGTGTGCCGCTGGCGATGATGGCATCCATCAACATGCCCCCTTGATAAAACGGGTAGCTGCTGTTGACGAAAACGCCGTAACCGTTCCCATTGCTGTCCGGATTCACGCCACCGGGGTACATCGGGTTCGACTGCATGCCGATGGTGGCGGCGTTCAAGTACTGAAAGAGCCGGCGCAGACCCCGCTGAACAGTCTCCGTGTACGGATTGTCGGGGCTGCCGCTTTCCAAATGGCCGTTCACCTCGAAGGCGTTCACGTTGGCCGCCCAGACACTGGGCCATCCGGAATACACGTAGCCCCCGTATTTACTCTGCGCCCAGTCCCCGACATCAACGCCGTCCACCACCAGTCGGCGCTGGGTCTTGTGGAGGTACCACAGGCCTTCATCAATGGCCACGTTCACCTCGAACGGCAGTTCCTGCGGCTCGAGCTTGATGAAGTACGGCTTGCTGGCGCTCTCGCCCGTGGTCTTGTCCCGTACCGTCAGCCGGGCGGTGAAAATGGTCCCGACCGGACCGCTGTAGGCGTGGCGGGCTTCGACCACGTATTGGTCGGACACGGTGCCGACCGCGGGGGGAGACCCGTCACCGAAGTCCCAAATCCACTCGAAGTTGGCGCCCTGCTGATCGCAGGTGCCCTTGAGCGTGATCAATTTACCGTCATACGTGTCGTGCGGTATCAGCGGATTGCTGGCAACCCAGGGCACCACTTTGACTGTCGGCATTACAGCCTGCGTCGTGGCGCACATGACTCCCAGGGCGGCCAAGGTGGACAAAAAAGAAGCGTATTTGGCTTTCATGGTGTTTCGTTTCGCGGTTGGGCCGGAAACCGGGCACTGGCTCGGCGTCCAGCCAATTTGGGGTTTTTTCAGTTCAAGAAACAGCCGGACCGCCGGCGTACTGCTTCAACACCCTGTCCACCTTGGCTGAGGCAAAGAGCCGGCTTTGGCCGGCACAATCAAGGTCACAACAAGGCTCGCCTCATTCCCGCCAGGGCGCACAAGCCCAGACACAATTCCAGCGCACCAAACCCCGCGTCCGGGACACCGACCCCGTTGATCATAAACTCCCCAACGGCAAAGCCATCCGAGCTTCCCGGGTCTTGCGTAACCCGGATTGTGATCAGCGGATCGCTGGTATCGTCGGTGTAAAAACCGAAATAGCTCGCACCCCCTTTACCTTCGATTTGTGTGGTCACTGAGGCTGAGGCCGATTGAACGGTGAATGTAAACGGACCAAAAAGGTTGGGCTCGACGTATAGCGAGAACGCGTATGTCTCCGATGGCAACGTCAAGGTAAGTGCGTCACCAGCGGTGTAGTAAACGCTTCCCGAGTAACCATGACTCCACGTCGCCCACCACGAGCCCACCTTGAGGTGTTCCAGTTCGACATCGAATGTGAGTTTCCCCGAGCCGGCAAAGCCGGACGGGGGTGTCAGTTCTGTCAGCATGGTGCCCTCGGCCGACGGGTCATCGAGGAACGCAGTCATGGAGTAGCCTCCCAAGGTTGCCGGAGGACTTCCCGTTCCAGGTGAGGTATCCACGATGACCCGCGCCGCACACAGGGGGCAGGCACACAGGCCCACGGTCCAAAGACCGGGTTTCACGAACTGTCTTTTCTTCATGGGACTCCTTTCGGTTATTGCTTTGATGTTGCTGTACTCCCCACTTTCCTTTCTCCCTTCAGTGGGAAACTTTTTATGAGTCTTGCAGTGGAATCAACTATTTTCTTACAGGAGAAGTTACTTTTTAATCCCGTTTAGCCTTTGGGGTTCTGCTCCTTATGAATGGGGTGCCCTACGGGCTGGGTATGCCTTTGGCAACGCGAGCCTTCCGCGTGCGCTTGCGGCTCGACGCTCGACTTCCCCCCGCGGCTTTGCTACCCAAGGCCCATGCGACGCAAGTGGCTCCGGGACGTCTCCCGCCTGGTCGTCAAGCTCGGCACCGGCGTGCTCACCGACGCCCGCAAACAGCCGGACTTCCTGCAACTGGTCCAACTGGTGGCCCAGCTCGCCCGGCAACGCCAGGCCGGCCGCGAGGTCGTGCTGGTCACCTCGGGCGCGGTGGGCGCGGGCATGGGCGTGCTCGGCCTCACCCGCCGCCCCACCCGCCTCCACGAGCTCCAGGCCTGCGCCGCCATCGGCCAGTCCCGCCTCATGGCCACGTACGCCGACCTGTTCGGCAAGTTCGGCCTCCACGTCGGCCAGGTCCTGCTCACCCACGCCGACCTCGAGGACCACGACCGCCACCTCAACGCCCGCAACACCCTGCTCACCCTGCTCGAACGCGGCGTCGTGCCCATCATCAACGAAAACGACGTCGTCTCGGTCGAGGAACTGCGCTTCGGGGACAACGACCGCCTCTCCGCCCTGGTCGCCAGCCTCCTGCCCGCCCGGTTGCTGGTGATCCTCACCTCGGTGGACGGCGTGCTCGACGGCTTCGGCGGCGATCATCCCCGCGTCATCCCGCTGGTCGAGCGCGTGGACGCGGCGCTCGAACAACTCGCCCACGGCACCCGCAGCGAAACCGCCGTCGGCGGCATGACCTCCAAACTCGCCGCCGCCCGCATCGTGATGCGCGCCGGCATCCCGGCCGTCATTGCCAACGGCCGCAAGCACGACGTGATCGAGCGCATCCTCGCCGGCGAAGACGAAGGCACGCTCTTTGTCCCGCAGGGCGAACTGCTCCCCGGCCGCAAACGTTGGATCGCCTTCTTCCACCACCCCAAGGGCACCCTCATCGTGGACGACGGCGCCCGCCGCGCCCTCTGCGAACAGGGCCGCAGCCTGCTTCGCCCCGGCGTGCTCCGCGTCGAGGGCGACTTCGTCCGCGGCGACGTCGTGCGCATTTGCGACCCCGCCGGGCGGGAATTCGCCCGCGGCCAGGTCGGTTGCGACGCCGCCGCCCTGCGCGCCGGGCCGGCGCCCGACCGCGAAGTCGTGCACCGCGACAACCTCGTCGTGTTGTGAAACGCTCCGCCACTCCACGCCCCGGCCGCGCTGCTGCGCGCGCTACTTCCCGGGCGGCCAACGTCGGGACCACCCCCGCGCGCCGGCGTCCCCCGCCCCGACGGGGCCGCGCGTTGGACCAATTGCTCGACGTCATGGCCCGCCTGCGCGCGCCGGACGGCTGCCCTTGGGACCGCGCTCAAGACCATCGCACGCTCCGCCACCACGCGGTCGAGGAGGTGTACGAGCTGCTCGACGCCATCGAGGCCGGCGACGACGCCGAAATGGCCGAGGAACTGGGCGACCTGCTGCTCCAAATCGTCTTTCACTGCCAAATGGCCGCCGAGCGCGGCGCCTTTGATTTTGAGACCGTCGCCCGCCGCCTGGTGGACAAACTCATCCACCGCCATCCCCACGTCTTCGGCGACGCCCGCGCCCGCACCGCCGCCGCCGTCTGGGAGCAATGGGACCGCCTCAAGCACGCCGAGAAAGCCGGCACGCCCCGCCAGCGCGCCTCCGCCCTGGACGGCATCCCGCGGCACCTGCCCGCGTTGATGCGCGCCCAGAAGCTGTGGAAAAAGGCCCGCCGCGCCGGCCTGGCCGAACCACCGCCCCGACGAGTGGAACGCTGGACGCGCCTCCGCCTGGCCCGGGAACTGTTCGAGCTGGCCGCGCTGTGCCAGGAGCGCGGCTGGACGGCCGAAGAACTGCTCCGCGCCGAGGCCCGGCGGCGCGAGCGTGCCTGGCGTCGCGCCGAACAGCGGCGCCGCGCGGCGTCCCCTGCCCCGTGACCGCGCGCCCGCTTTCACCCCGGCGCGGCCCGTTGCGCGTGTTGGGCCTGATGTCCGGCACCAGTCTGGACGGCGTGGACTGCGCGGTCTGCGACTGCACGCCCCGGAGCGTGCGGTTTGTGCGCCACTGGCGGGTGAATTTCTCCCCCCGGCTCCGCGCCCGGCTCGAGGCCGCCGCGCGCAACGCCGCCGGCACCTGGGAACTGGGCCAGCTCCACCACGACCTGGGCCGCTTCTACGCCCGCGCTGCGCAGGCCGGGCCGGGGCGGCTGCGGGTGGCCGCGGTGGGGCTGCACGGGCAGACCGTCTTTCACCAGCCGCGCCCGCCCGCGGCCACGTGGCAAATCGGCGAGCCGGCCTGGCTGGCCGAGGCGTTGCGCGTGCCGGTGGTCAGCAACTTTCGCGCGGCCGACCTCGCGGCCGGCGGTCAGGGCGCGCCGCTGGCCACGCTCTTTCACCAGGTGGCCTTTGGCCGACCGGGCGAGTGGGTGTGCGTGAACAATCTGGGCGGCATCAGCAACGTGACCTCGCTCGACTGGCGCCGGCGCGGTCGCGCGCCGCGCGTGCGGGCCTTCGACACCGGCCCCGCGAACGTGTTGCTCGACCTGGCCGCACGCCATTTTTCCGGCGGCCGGCGGGCGTGTGATCGCGACGGGCGCCTGGCCGCGCGCGGTCGGGTGTGCGAGCCGCTGCTGGCGCGCTGGCTGGCGCATCCGTTTTTCCACCGGCCCCCGCCCAAAAGCACGGGGCGGGAGGAATTCGGCGAGCCGTTTTGGCGGGAGGTGCTCGCGGCGGCGCGGCGGCGCGGGCTGACGCCCGAAGACGTGCTGGCCACGCTCACCGAGTTCACCGCGCGCTCGCTGGTCCTGAACTACCGGCTGCACCTGGGCGGCCGCCCGGACCGCGTGGTGTTGACCGGCGGCGGCGCGGCCAACCCGGAGCTGGTGCGCCGCATCACGGCGCACCTCCACGCCTGGCATCCGGCGATCGCGGTCACGGACTCCGCGGCGCTGGGCTGGCCCCTGGCGGCGGTCGAGGCGGCGGCCTTTGCGCTCCTGGCCGCGTACCGGCTCTGGAACCTGCCCGCCAACCTGCCGGCCACGACCGGCGCGCGGCGCGCGGTGCGGCTGGGGCAGGTCAGCCAGCCTTGAGCTGGAGCGATTCAGTCTAACGGGGGAAGAACGGGCCACTGGCCCGTGGTGACGAGCTCTGGCTAGGGCACCGCTGTGTCGGCGCCGCCCACCTCGGCCGCGCGGCGGCGCGGCCCCCAATCCCGGCTCGAGCGCCCCTGGCGAAGTGGCGGCTTGAAAACCGGAGTCAGTGGCAGGTTGCCGCCGATCTGCCGGCAGGCAGGCCGACCACGGCCAAGTGGGCCGTGCCACCCGGAATCAACCGAGTCCTTCCGGCTGCGCCAAAACCACGGGCCGCCTCGTCCGACCTGGCCGGCTCGATTCACGGCACCCAGACCACGCGATAGAACTGCGTGCGTGCGCCGCCGACGCCGGTATCGGTCAGCACGGCCTCGGTGCCGGTGGCGGTGAGCTGGCCGGCGTTGCGCCAGACACCGCTGGCCAGCGCGGCGGTGGCTTCAACGCGGTAGGTGCGGCCGGGCTGGGTGCTCCAGCGCAAGGTGACCTGGCCGGTCGGGCTCACGCTCAGTCCGAGCAGTTGCGGCGCCGGCGGCGGGGCGGCGGTGTTGGCGGCGCCGGGCGTGGGAGTGGCGAGCACCTGCGGCAGAGTGTCCTCGCCGCGCGGTTCGGGATAACCGAACGCTTGGTCGGCGCTCAGGCCGGTGTATTCGAGGAAGTCCACGACCGCCGGCTGCCCGTCCTGGAGGCGGGCGAGCACCACCACGCCGTTGGGCGCGCTCAGGCGGAAGAGGGTGTGCCAGTGCGGGCCGGTGGTTTGCCCGGCCTGGGCGTCGGCCCAGACCACCTTGTACTCGCCGGGGGCAAGCGTGGCGCCGGCCGGGAAGGCCCACCGGGTGAGGTTGCTGAAGTTGTCGGAGAGGTACCAACCGG
The DNA here is from genome assembly GCA_964466945.1 of uncultured Verrucomicrobiota bacterium. Taxonomy (GTDB): domain Bacteria; phylum Verrucomicrobiota; class Verrucomicrobiia; order Limisphaerales; family J093; genus DSVZ01. The sequence goes on from CAYXPA010000007.1 coordinate 43,415, forward strand.
CCAACGGCAGCGGCGCGGCGCCCAGGTGGGCCAGCTCGAGCCACGGGTCGGCCTCGCCGGCGTTGTCGCGCGGGCCGGTCCGGTTCACGGGCTGGACTTCGTTGATCCAGAGGTTGGGGAAAGGCTCGAGCGTGCCGCGCACGGAGTTGACGTAACCGGGGGTGTAGCCTTCGCGGCGCAGCTCGATGACGTCCACGCTCACGCCCATGACGATGTCAGAGCTGGTCGGGTTGGTTTGGTGCACTTCGACGGCCAGCACGTTGGTGCCGGCGCGCAGATTGTCCACCGGGACATCGAAGGGGCCTTCGTACGCGGCATCGCTCACGGTGCGGAGGGCGGTGTCGCCACGGTCAGGCAGGACGCCTTCGGTCATGCCCAGCCAGAAGATGGGTTGGCCGTTGAGGTAGAAGACGGCGCCATCATCAATCACGGGACGGAGGCTCAGCGTGGCGCCGGCGGGATTGCCGGTGAAGGTGAAGGTGTGGCGGAATAGGTAACTCATCTGGCCCAGGGTCAGCGGCGTGTTCTTGGGCGCGGGCAGCGCGGCGTTCTCGACGTAGAGCAGCGCCTTGCCCCCGGGCCAGGAGCTGTCGTTGTAGTTGAGGTTGGTCCAGCCGGGCGCGGGGTCTTCGGCGGCCTGCCAGTAGCGCCAGGTGGCGTCAATGGGAACGAGGTTGCGAGGGGCGTTGGTGGTCTGTTGGACCACGGCCGTCCAGTTGGCCACGCGCGCGTTGTCCTGGCGCGGGTCAATCAACTGGAGCGAGGCCTGGCCGGTGCCGGCCGCGGCGGGCCAGGGCGGGGTGCTGCGGAAGGCCACGCGGTCCACCAGCGCCTCCGGGTCCGGCGTGGCGGCGCGGTAGAGGGCGATGACGCCGCCGTCGGGGGACAGTTCGTTGACGTAGTTGCCCAGCACGTTGGTGGGCGAGCCGTAGGTGCTGTTGAAGGCGGTCAGGTTGCGCGCGACCACGAGGTAACCGCCCGGCTCCAAGCGCGTGCCGGCAGGGAAGAGGTAACGCGCGCCGGTCAACAGCCAGCCCGACAGGTCCCAGGTCCGGTTGGTCGAGACGTTGTGCAGCTCGACAAACTCGGCCCCCGGCGCCGGGGGACTGTACATGATTTCGTTGATGACCACCCGCGGCACGCCGAGCACCGTGATGGCGAAAGTGCGCGCGGCGGTGAGCGGATGGCGCAGGTCGTTGTCGGTCACCCGCACGGTGACGGGATAAACCGCGCCCGCCTCGTCGTCGCCGGCGCGCCAGGTGAACACGCCGGTGTCGGGATCAATCACCGCCCCGACCGGCGCGCCCGGGCCCAGGCTGAAGGTCAGCCGTTGGGCGGGCCGGTCCGCATCCGTGGCCACGGCTGTGAATTGCAAGATTTCGCCGGCCCGCACCTGGCGATCGGCCAGCGGGGCCAGCTCTGGCGCCTGGTTGCGCTCGAGCACTTCCACGCCGAAGACCCGGGTGGTGCTCAGGTGCGGCGGCAGCGTCTCGGTGGCGCGGACCTCGAAGATGAAGTTGCCCGGGCCGTCGTCCTCGGTGGTCGGCCAGGTGATGAGGCCGGTGAGCGGGTCCAGCGTGGCGCCAGCCGGGGCGCGGACCAGCGAGAAGGTGATCGGCGAATTGGCGGCGTCGGGGTCGCGCGCCTCGAGGCGGAGGGTGAACTGGTCCATTTCCTCGACCGTCTGCGGCGGGATGAAGGCCATCTCCGGCGGGTTGTTCACCTCGTTGACCGTGACGCGGAAGGTGCGCGTGTGGCTCAGCGGCGGCGTGCCGTCGTCGGTCACGCGCACGGTGATCGGGTACACGCCCGGGCCCTGGGCCTCGGCGGGCGTCCAGACCAACGCCGGGCCTTCGGGGTCAATGTCCGCGCCCTCGGGCGCGCCCGGCTCGAGGCTGAAGGTCAGGCGTTGCGGCGGCAAATCGGGGTCCGTGGCGGCCAAGGGGACGGCCAGCAAGAAGCCTTCATCCGCGACCTGGTCCGCGATCGGGTCCAGCACCGGCGGCGCGTTCACTTCGCTCACCGTGATCGTCACGGTGCGGGACGCGGCGCGGGGCGGCGTGCCGTTGTCGGTGACGCGCACCGTGAAGGTGTACTCGCCCGGGCCCTGGGCCTCGGCAGGCGTCCAGGCAAACACGCCGGTGTCCGGCTCGAGGCTGGCGCCGGCGGGAGCGTCGGCGCCCAAGCTGAAGGTCAGTTGCTGGCCGGCGTCGGGGTCGCTGGCGGTGACGGTGAACCGGAGCGGGCTCAATTCGGGCGCGGTGCGGTCGGCGATGGGATCGAGCACCGGCGGGCGGTTGCCGCCGACCAGGTCGTTGGGCGCGCCGGGGGTGGGCCGGTCCAGCGTCACCAGCGGCAGCGGCCCGCTGTCGGGGTAGCGGCCCTGGCTGACGTCGTTGGTCTGGGCGCCGAAGGTGAAGCCGTCCACCAGCGAGCCGTCCGGGGCGAAGAGGCCCAGCGCCTCCCCCGCCGCGCTGAGCTTGAAGTTCGCGTGCAACGGGCCGCCGGGCTGGGTCTGGTTGCCCTCCTCGTCCGCCCAGACCAGCAGGAAGCCACCCGGCGGGACGATCGAGCCCGGAGGGATGAGGTACTTGGCCGGGTTGGCCAGCTCGTCGGTGAGCGTGTACCCGGAGAGGTCCACCGGCGCGTTGCCGGCGTTGTGCAGCTCGAACCAGTCGTCGAAATCGCCGTCCGCCGGGTCGGGGAGGGTGGTGTTGGCCGCCATGAATTCGTTGAGCGTGACCTGAATGGCCGGCATGGTCGGATCGTTCGGCGCGCCGGGGGTCACCCGGTGGAACGGCCGGCGCTTGCGCGGCTCGCCGTCCGGGTAGGAGCCGTAGCTGCGGTCGGCCGCCAGCAGGACGTAGTCGAGGTAATCCATCACGGCCGGTTGGGCCGGGCTGCCCTGGAGGCGCACCAAGGCCACCGCGCCGGTGTCGGGCGCGAGGCGGAAGTTGGTGTGGGGCGCGCCGGGCGCGGACTGGCCGGGCTCGCCATCGGCCCAGACGCGCAGGAACTGGCGCGGGCCGATTACGGTGCCGGCCGGGAACTGCCAGCGGGTGAGGTTGGTGTAGGTGTCGGTGAGGTAAAAGGCGGAGAGGTCCACCGCGGTGTCACCGGCGTTGTAGAGCTCGATCCAGGGCTCATGCCGGCCGCTGGCGTCGGTGGGCCCGGTGAGGTTGTTGGGCTGGACCTCGTTGATCCACACCGGCGGGAAGGCGGGCAGGGTCTGGCGGGCGGCGTTGGCGCGACCCGGGGTGACGCGGTTGACGTCGTTGGTGGCCGTGGCCGTCCAGTTGCCGACGCGCCACGCGCCGAGGGCGGGGTCGAGGAGTTGGAGCGAAGGGCCCAGGCCGTCGGCCGCGGGCGGCCAGGGCAGGCGGTCGTCGTAACGCACGTCGCTGATGACCGTGTCCTGGTCCGGCGAGGCGCCGGGGCGGACCAGAGCGAGGGACTCACCGCCGTTGTCAAGGGTGCCGGGGTATTCGTCGAAGACGGGGATGGTCTGGCCGTATAGGTTGGCGAAGGCCTGCCGGTCCTGGGCCAACACCAAGAAACCGCCGGGGGGCAGGATGGCCCCGGGCGGGAAGGTGTAACCCACGCCGTCCAGGCGCCAGCCGGACAGGTCGAAGGGCGTGGTGGTCGAGCGGTTGTGCAGCTCGAGGAAGTCGCCCCCCGGTTGGTCGGCATTGTACTGGACCTCGTTGAGGACCACGAAATCCTGCGGGCGTTCCAGCTCGCCGGTGTAGGTCACGGTGATGCTGCTGGAAGCGCCGGGGACGGGGTTGCCGCGGCGGTCCTTGCCCACCAGGGCCAGCACGTTGGTGCGCTGGGTCAGGGGCACGGTCAGGCGGAAGCTGCGCTGGTCGGTCCACGTGACCGGGTACGGGACGCCGTTGACCTCGATCGTGGCCACGGCGAAGGGCGCGCGGCCGGTGAGCGCGGTCGTGGCGGTGGTGGAGGTGTAATCCTGGCCGCCGTTGGTGGTGATGACGAAGTTGGTGGCGTCGTTGAGGCGAATCTGGTTGGTGATGTAGCCGCGGCGGCTGTTGATGTAGCTGGTGATGGTGCTCGGCGAGGACAATCCGGTGATGCCGTTTTTGAGCAGCACGCTGCGCCGGGCGTCAATCTGCGGCTGGAAACGCTCGGGCAGGAGCGGGCCGTTGACCGCGTCCAGGTAGGCGCGCCAGAGCATCCGGCGGAAGGCGGGGTTGTCGTACATGCGGTTGACCACCGGGTCCTGCCCGCCCCAGAGCGCGGTGGTGGCGCCGTCGCCCAGGCCGAAAGTGAAGTCAATGTCCCAGCGCATGAGCACCGAGCGCAGGCCGGGTTGCTTGTAGAGAAACATGTTCTGACCCACGCGATAGCTCCACATGTCCCAGTCGCCCATGATCCAGCCGCAACTGAAGGTGCGCATCCACTGGTCCATGTCGGCAATCGTCAACAGGCCGTCCACGTAGCCGGTGCCGGTGACGTTGGCGGCGTTCACCAGGTCGAAGATGGTGGCGTAGTTGGTGGCCGTGCCGTCGTTCGAGCGGCGCTGGAAGGTCCAGCGGTAGCGGGCCAGCTTGAGGGCGCTGCCGCTCAAAAATCGCTCGAGCGTGGCGCTGACGGCGTTGAACTGGCTGTTGTCGTCCTGGAACTCGAACCACATGGCGACCTTGTACAGGTCGCCCGCCCCGCCGTCCGGGAACCAGCGCTCGGCGTAGGCGTGGTCCGGTTGTTCGAGGTCCTCCATCACGTTGTAAGGCATGTTGCCGTTCCGGTACAGGCGCAGGTAGTGGGCGTGCAGGTAGGGCACGCCCTGCTGCTGGTGCAACCAGGCGGCCAGTTGGCTGCGAATGGCCGTCGGCTCGTTGCCGGCGTTGCCGGTCGAGGCGAAAATCCGTTCATCCGTCCCGAGCAACGGGTCGTCTTTGGGGACCTGCACCGCGAAATCGCCCCGGCCGCCGTGCCAGGGGCTGGCCTTGTCGCGGAAGCCCACGTTGTAGAGGACCCGGTCGGTGTTATAGACCAGTGTGGCGTCGCGGTAGGTGTTGTCCAACCCGGCCGTGCGCGATTGCTCGGTCGCCTGCGTATTCCAAAGGTGGTAGTGGGCAAACGTCCCGAACGGCACGGGGTCGCCCCACCGGATCAGGCATTCCTGGCCCGGGCTGGCCTCGGTGAATTCGCCGGAGGGGAAGACCGACGTGGCCGGCGAAGCCGCCGCATCCGAGGCCTCGACGCGAAAGGCCACGAGGTTGCCCGCCGCCCGGCCGGTCAATTGCGCGGACCAGACGCCGTCCCCGGCCACGGCGTCCCCGGACGAGCCGTCGTCGCGCATGACCAGCGTGGTGTAGGTGCTCGCGGGGTCCACGCGGTAGCGCAACCGCACCTGGCCGATGCCATCGGGGTCGCTCACCCGGCAGGTGACCACCACGGGCTCGTTGGCCTGGGGCACCGCGGGCGAGTGGGTCACGTCGGAAACGGCCGGGCCGGCATTAGCGGCGCGGCGGCTGTTGACCTGGCCGGGGGTGCCGAGGTTTTTGGGGATTGCCATGCGGGCGGGGAACTCGATCCAGTTGCCCTGGGCGCGGAAGAGCACCTCCGGCCAGCCGGCCAGCCAGCGGACCTTGGCACGGATGGTGGCGTTTTGGTTTTGCGCGACGGAGGTGGCGAGGGTGTTCCGGATGCTGTTGATGCCGGTGTCGCCGTCGCCCTGGGCGCGCACGTGCAGGCAGCGGCTGCCGCTGAAGGCGCCGGTGGTGTCAATGGTCGAGCGGCTGTGGTTGCCGGTGCGCGTCCAATAGGTGGGCGCGGCCAACGTGCCTTCCTCAAAGCCGCCGTTGCGGACCACGTTGGTGCTGCCCACGCGGAAGAACTCGACGTCGTCCACCAGACACTCGCCGGGGCCGAGCATCGAGATGCGCAGTCGGTTGGCGGGGAAACTGGTGTTGCCGTTGTCCAGGCGGCCGGTGAACTCGACGGTGGTCCAGGGAGCCTTCTGGGTCTCGTCGCTGTCGGCCCAGTTCATGGGTTGGAGCGGGTCGGCGCGCGGGTCAATGCGCTCGAGGCTCGAGCCGCCGCCATCGCTCCAGCGCCCCCAGCGGCCGCCGTCCCGGTACCGGACCTCGTCCACGGTGATGTAGATCGTATTGGTGGTCACCTGCCCGTTGGCGTTGGTGCGCACGAGCTGGTCCGGCTTGGCCAGGGCGAGGCGTTCGCCGTCGTTGGCCAGGCGGCCGGAGAAGTTGCCCACGGTGTTGGCGGTATTGAGCTGGGGGTAATTGGCCCGCAGGCGCGCGGCGTCCGCCGCCACCACCAGATAGCCGCCGGGCGGCAGGGTCGTGCCGGCGGGGATTTCAAAGTCAATCCCGTCCACGAACCGCCAGCCGGACAGGTCCACGGGCGTGAGGCCGACGTTGTGCAATTCCACGTACTCGTCCGCGTCGTCCTCGCTGATCGGGTGGTACATGATTTCGTTGATGACCACCGGCTCGATCCGTCGCGGAGTGTTGGCGCTGCCCGGCGTGGGCAGCAACAAGCGCCGCCAGCCCGGCGCGCCGTCCGGGGTGCGGCCCAGGGCCACGCCATTTTCCTGGGGGCCGAACCGCACCGCGTCCAGCACCCGCGCGGCCTCGGGGTCCAGCAAGTAAACCGTCTCCCCGGCAGAATCGAGGGCGAAGCCGAGCTGGCTTTGGTCGAAGGCCAGGAAGCCGCGCGCCGGCAGGCGCGTGCCGGCCGGGATGCGAAAGCGGTTGGTGGCCGGGTCGTCGGTCAGGATGCAGCCGGAGAGGTCCACCTCGACGGCGCCGGTGTTGAACAGCTCCACAAAGTCCAGCACGGGGTCGTCGGTGTGGGCCAGGATTTCATTGAGCACCACCGCGCTCAGGGGCGTGGGCCGCCAGGCATCGGGCGTGCCGGGCGAACCGCCCCGCAGTTCGCTGGCTGCCCAGGCGCGCGGGTCGTCCTCGCCGTAGCTGGGGCGGGCCAGCACCAGTGAATGCCCTGCGCCGTCGGCCGCCGCCGGCCAGGGGGGTTGGTCGGAGTAATTCACCTCGAGCCGGATGGCGTCCAGGTTGTTGCGCAGCCGCACCCGGCCGGCGTCGTTGGGCAGGCTGCCGGTGTACGGCCCCAGGACGTTGGTGAGGCCGTACACGGCCTTCACGTCCTCCGGCGCCGCGGCCACGACCACCAATTCCCCGGCCTGGAGGATGAAGCCCTCGGGGAAGGTGAAGGCGATGTCGCCAGACAGCCGCCAGCCGCTGAGGTCCTCGAACACCGAGCGGGCGTTGTACAACTCGACGAACTCGAGGTTCCGGCCGTCGGCCCGCGGCGCGGGGTGGTACATGATTTCGCTGAAGATCATGCCGGTGGCGCGGCTGGACGGCCCCAGCGGCTCGCAGGGAAATGCCAGGGCGGGTACGGTGACCGGATTGACCGCCGGGCCGAGCTCGCGGAAGCGGGCGGTGGCCAGGCTGTTGGTGTTGCCGCTGGCCACGGCCAGGCCCAGGTAGAGCGTGTTGCTCAGGCCGCTGAAGGTCTGCGTGCCCAGTTGCACCCAGGTCTGCCCGTCCACGCCCGCAAAGCCGGTCAACGTCTGCCCCTGCCGCCGCAGCCGCAGCCAGGTCTGCGGGTAATTGGCCCGGAAGCCGCCGCGCGGCGCGGCCGTGGTCGTGGCGCCGCCCGCCGTGGCGCGCGCCTCGAAGAAGCAGCCCAACTGCATGGACGAAGCCAGGGCGGCAGCGAACCGCGCGTTGGCGTCCGTCGTTTCCCGCGCCATCAGCCCGGCGTGCAGGAAGGGGTCGCTCACCGTCACGCCGTCCAAGCGGGCGCGTAGGTCGAAGTCGCCGGTCAGGGGCTTCCAGGCGAACTGGAGCCGGTCGCTGGTGCCGCCGATGTCGCCGGCGCCGCTCACGTCCACGCCGCCGGGCACCGGTTGGGCAGCGCCGGCCAGGGGCGGATTGCCGATGTCCCAGGGCAGGTACTCGACGGGGGTGAACCGGGCGGTCGAGTTGGGCGGGATAGTGTTGGCATTTTGGGCGCGGTCTTTGACGTGGTTGACGGTCAATGTGTACGTGACGCCCAGGGTCAGGGGCGAGGTGGTGAGGATCACCACGTCCGGCGTGGCGCCGAAGGCCGCGTTCGAGATGGTGACCCCGCCGTCGAGCCGGTAGTTGGCCGGCGTCGTGGCCGAGGGCGCGGCTACCGGCTCGCTATAGGTGACCTCGACCTGGTTGGTGCCCAGGTTGCGCGCGCCCAAGAGCGCGGGCGGGGTGGTGTCGGGCAACACGGTCAGTACCGCCTCGTCGCTGGTAGCGGAGCCGAGCTCGTTGGTCACCACGCAGCGAAACCGGGCGTTGTGGTCCGCCAGCGTGACCGGACCATAGACCAGCTCCGGGCCATCCGCGCCCAACAGGGCGCCGCCGTTGCGCAGCCAGCGGTAGTGGTAAAAGCCCACCGCGGCCATTTCGATGCGGAAACGGGCCAGTTGCCCCTCGACGACGGTGGTGTTGGTGGGCTGGACGGCGATGACCGGCGGGCCGAACGACACGCCGTAAGGCACCAGGTTGGTGGCCACGATGGGAGCCTGGTCTGTACCGTCGGGCATGAGCCAGCGCACCGCCAGGTTGTCGCCGCCGCCGCCCTCCTTCATCAGGGCCGCCACGTAGTACGGCCGGCCGGCGGTCAGCAGGATGGGGGCGGATTGTTGCTGCGGATACTTGCCCCACTCGCGGCTGGAGGTCCATTCCGGCACCGAGGCGACGAGGCGGATATTGGCCGGGTTTTCGTCCGTGCTCAGGAACAACGCCCCGTTGTCGTCGCTGGCCAGCCAGAAGGTGTAATTGCCGGTCAGCGGAGGGACGATGTACCCGTGCAGGCGCTGACCGTAGTTGTCCAGCACGTCGGTAGGCGCCTCGAAGAGGTCGGTGACGTAGTTGGTACTGGTGGGGTTGTTGGGCCAGGCGGGCGAATTGGTCAGCGAGCCCAGGTCGGTCCCGCCGATGCCTTCCCAGACCTCGCGCAAGAGGCCGCGGGCCGGCGGGGCGGCCCCCGCAGAAAACAGGCTCGTCCACAACACCAACCCGCTCGTCAGCAAGCAATTGAGTCGTTTCATGACCAAGGCGAACTGCCCAGAGCACCCCACCGCCACGCGTTCAGGCCGCGCGTTCAGGCCGGAGGCGTCACGCAGGCGTAACACGCCCCCGCTAAACAGCAAGTCAGAAGCCAGCCCCGTTGCCTGGTCAGGCCGCACAGTCCAGGAAAACGACCGGCGGCGCGGCGGGTGTTCCGGCTTCCGACTACCTTCGAGCACCTATTTCAAAAAATTCAAAAAAAAGTTCTTGCCTGCCTTGCGAGGGCTGGTATAAATGCGCCGTGAATTGGCCCGGGTGGGCCAGTTCGTTTCGGCCGAAACGAAACAACGTAGGGAAAAACCAAACAACAGAACAACGCCGTTATGAAACACCAACTCAGTCTCGCCGTCGCCCTGGCCCTCGCGGCCGGTGCGATGAGCCATCGGGCGCTGGCCCAAATCCCCAGCGCGCTTACGCCGTCCCTGACGATGGACCCCATCTGCTTCGACCTGACGATCGGGTACATCCCGTCGGGCAACTACGAAGTGTACTTCGTCCCGGGCGGCCCCAATGCGTGGGAAATCCGGATTGACTTCAACAGCTTGGTCAGCCCGGCGACCGTTGACGGTTACGCGCAGCATTACGTGGCGCCGCATCCGGGTGAAGTTGTGCCCAACACTGCGTGGGCGTTTAGCTTCACCACCGCGGTGGTGCCGGACAGCGCGGGCCCGACCGATGTGAAGCATCCGTTGATTCGCGGTGGCGGTGACCACTTCGACCGGTTCTACGCCGAGATCAGCGCGGTGCCGGGTGGCTACTTGGTCAACGTCTCCGGCTGCCACATTCCCGAGCCGGCGGATTACGCCGCGTTGGCCGGGTTGGGCCTGGTGGGCTTCGGCGCCTATCGCCGTTTCCGCAAGGCCTGAACCTCGGGTCAACAGACCTGAACCCTTCCACGGCGCGGGCTTCGGCCCGCGCCTTTTGTTTTCAGGAGAACGTTCCATTAGAGGTAGCCGGGAGCCGGCCAGCGGGCGTTCCAAGTGAGGGTTCGGAGAAAAGTCTTACTTTCTCAAAAAAAGCTTGCTGACCCTTGGGCGGCTGCCAAAACTAGCCACGTGAATTGGCCCGGGTGGGCCAGTTCGTTTCGGCCGAAACGAAACAACGTAGGGAAAAACCAAACAACAGAACAACGCCGTTATGAAACACCAACTCAGTCTCGCCGTCGCCCTGGCCCTCGCGGCCGGTGCGATGAGCCATCGGGCGCTGGCCCAAATCCCCAGCGCGCTTACGCCGTCCCTGACGATGGACCCCATCTGCTTCGACCTGACGATCGGGTACATCCCGTCGGGCAACTACGAAGTGTACTTCGTCCCGGGCGGCCCCAATGCGTGGGAAATCCGGATTGACTTCAACAGCTTGGTCAGCCCGGCGACCGTTGACGGTTACGCGCAGCATTACGTGGCGCCGCATCCGGGTGAAGTTGTGCCCAACACTGCGTGGGCGTTTAGCTTCACCACCGCGGTGGTGCCGGACAGCGCGGGCCCGACCGATGTGAAGCATCCGTTGATTCGCGGTGGCGGTGACCACTTCGACCGGTTCTACGCCGAGATCAGCGCGGTGCCGGGTGGCTACTTGGTCAACGTCTCCGGCTGCCACATTCCCGAGCCGGCGGATTACGCCGCGTTGGCCGGGTTGGGCCTGGTGGGCTTCGGCGCCTATCGCCGTTTCCGCAAGGCCTGAACCTCGGGTCACCAGACCTGAACCCTTCCACGGCGCGGGCTTCGGCCCGCGCCTTTTGTTTTCGGGGGAACGTTCAGCCGCCCCTGGCCCCTCTTTCGCGCGCCTCGCCCGTGGACTTTTGCTCGCCGGGAACGGCCGCTTCGGCCATGCTTGCGGACCCGGCGCCGAGTCCGGGCGGGCTCTAGCCGGAAACGGACCCGCCCGGCCCGCGCGCCGCCGAAGAAACGATGACCAGTCGCGAAATTCGCCAAAGCTTCCTGGACTTCTTCAAGTCCAAGCAGCACACCCTCGTGCCCTCGTCCAGCCTGTTGCCGGACGCGCCCAACCTGCTCTTCACCAACGCCGGCATGAACCAGTTCGTGCCCATTTTCCTGGGCCAGCGCGCGCCGGACGTGAGCCGCTGGCCGGGCGCCATCCCCGGCCTGGACACCCGCGCGGCCGACACCCAGAAATGCATCCGCGCCGGTGGCAAGCACAACGACCTCGAGGACGTGGGCCTGGACACCTACCACCACACCTTCTTCGAGATGCTCGGCAACTGGAGCTTCGGCGATTACTTCAAACGCGAGGCCATCGAGTGGGCCTGGGAGTTGGTGACCGAGGTCTGGAAGTTCCCCAAGAACCGCCTTTATGCCACCGTGTACCAGCCCGGCCCGGGCGAGCCGAGCGAGTTTGACCAGGAAGCCTGGGACCACTGGGCGCGACTGTTCCGCGCCGCGGGCCTCGATCCCGCGGTCCACATCCGCACCGGCGGCAAGAAGGACAATTTCTGGATGATGGGCGACACCGGCCCGTGCGGGCCGTGCAGCGAAATCCACGTGGACCTTACCCCGGCGGGCGACACGGCCGGCGCGCTGGTCAACGCCGGCAGCCCGCAGTGCATCGAGATTTGGAACTTGGTCTTCATCCAGGTCAACGCCAACCCCGACGGCACCTTCAGCCCGTTGCCCGCCCGGCATGTGGACACGGGCATGGGCTTGGAGCGCGTGGCCGCCATCATCCAGTGCACCCGGGGCTTCACCGACTTCACCCGCCCGGTCTCGAACTACGAGACAGAACTGTTCCGCCCGCTGTTTGACGCGCTCGAGCAGTTGAGCGGGAAGCAGTACGGCTCGACCCTGCCCGGCCAAGCATCTCAAATCTCCGATTTCAAATCTCAAATCGCCGTGGACGTGGCCTTTCGGGTCCTGGCCGACCACATCCGCACGCTGGGCTTTGCCATCGCCGATGGCATCCTGCCCTCGAACGAGGGACGGGGCTACGTCTTGCGCCGCATTCTCCGCCGGGCGGTGCGTTACGGGCGCGCCCTGGGCTTCCACGAGCCGTTCTTCCACCGGGTGGTGGCCGTACTGGCCCACACGATGGGTGAGGTGTTTCCCGAGATTCGGGCGAAGCAAAAGCACGTCGAGGAAGTCATCCGCGTCGAGGAAGAAGCCTTCAACAAGACGCTGGACCGGGGCATCGAGCTGTTCGAGGAGGAAGTGGCGCGGCTGGGGGGGAGACCCGGCGCACCCCAGCTCTCCGGAGAGTTTGCTTTCAAGCTCTACGACACCTACGGCTTCCCCCTCGACCTCACCGAACTGATGGCCCGCGAGCGCGGCCTGACCGTGGACGTGGAGGGCTTCCACCGCCTCATGGACGTACAGCGCGCCCGCGCCCGCGCCGCCCAAAAGAAAACCGTCGTCGAGCTGTCGCAAATCGAGACCGCCACCCCCACTGTCTTCGTCGGCTACGAAAAGCTCGAAACCCCGGCCCGCGTGCTGGAGGTGGTCCGGCTCCGCGACCAGACCGCCGTCATCCTCGACACCAGCGCCTGCTACGCCGAGATGGGCGGGCAGGTGGGCGACACCGGCGCGCTGCGCCAGGGCGACCGGCTCTGGCGCATCGCCAACACGCAGAAAAGCGGCGAGACCTGGCTGCATCTGCTCGAGCCGTCGGATCCGTCCGATCCGTCGGATCAGCCCCCTGCCCCGGGCGCCACCCTCACCCTGAGCGTGGACCGGCCGCGGCGCGCGGCCATCCAGCGCCACCACACCGTCACGCACCTGCTTCATTGGGCGCTGCACGAAGTCGTCAGCCGCGAGGCCACCCAAAAAGGCTCCTTCGTCGGCCCGGACAAGCTGACCTTCGACTTCAACGCCCCGCCGCTCAGCCCGCAGCAGTTGGCCGACGTCGAGCGGCTGGTCAACGAGCGCATCCTGGAAAACGCCGGCGTCTCCTGGACCGAGGTCAAGTACGCCCACATCCGCGACCGGCGCGACATCATGCAGTTCTTCGGCGAGAAATACGGCGAGTGGGTGCGCGTGGTGCAAATCGGCGGCACCCCCGCCGGCCTGGACGGTTACTCGATGGAACTGTGCGGCGGCACCCATTGCCGCGCCACGGGCGAAATCGGCCTCTTCCGCATCGTCTCCGAAACGGCCGTTGCCGCCGGCGTGCGGCGCATCGAAGCTGTGGCCGGCCTGGAAGCCTGGCGGCGCGTGGGCGAAGAACTCGCCCTGCTCAAATCCGTGGCCGGCCGCCTGGCCACGCCCGTGCCGGACCTGGACAAAAAGATCGAAAACCTCCTGGCCCACCAGCGCGAACTGGAAAAACAACTCCGCGCCCTGCAACAGGCCCGCGCCGCCGCCCAGGCCCAGGGCCTGCTCGCCCGCGCGCAAACCCTCGGCAGGGTGCCGGCCATCATCGAGCGCGTGGACGCCGACGGCGACACGCTCCAGGGACTGGTCAACGAACTCAAGGGCCGCTTCGAGGGCGTCATCGTGCTGGGCGGCGTGGCCAATGGCGCCGTCGCGCTCGTGGCCGCGGTTTCTCCCGCGTTCACCGGCCGCATCCAGGCCGGGAAGATTCTCCAGACCATCGCCCCGCTGGTGGGCGGCAAAGGCGGCGGCCGGCCGGACCACGCCCGCGGCGGCGGCAAAGATGTGGCCGGGCTCGACGAAGCGCTGGCCCGGGCGCGGAGCTTGCTGGGCTGAGGCCGTCGCGCGATGCTGACGCCATGCTGCCGGACGAAAAACCCGATCCGAGGCAGATCGAAATTTACCGCCGGATGCCCCCGGAAAAGCGGTGGGAGCTGGCGGAGCAACTGTACTGGACGGCCCGGGAACTCAAGGCCAGCGCCCTGCGCGCCGAACATCCGGACTGGACCGAGGCCCAGGTAGCCGCCGAAGTCCGCCGCCTCTTCCTCCATGCCCGCACCTGACCTGGCGCTGTTGTTTGTGCGGCCGATGACCTGACCGGCGGCTTGGCGCAGAACACCGCCGCACTGCGAAGTTCTTCATGCCCACCCTTACCTACCGCCTCGGCAATGACCTGGACCTGGACGCGGTGATTGACCTGTACCGGGACTCGACCCTGGGCGCGCGCCGCCCCGTGCAGGACCGCGCCCGCATGGCCGCCATGCTCGCCCATGCCAACCTGGTCGTCTCGGCCTGGGACGGCCCGCACCTGGTCGGCCTGGCCCGCAGCCTGAGCGACTTCGCCTTTTGCACGTACCTCTCCGACCTGGTCGTGCGCGCCAGCCACCAACGCCGCGGCATCGGCCGCGAACTCCTGCGCCGCACCCAACGGGCCGGCGCGCCGGCGCAAATCATCCTGCTGGCGGCGCCCCAGGCGGTGGACTACTACCCGCGGGTGGGGTTCACGCACCACCCGCAGGCCTGGGTGCTCGGGCCGGACGAGCCGGTGCGCTGAAAAAGCGCCAGCGTCGCACGGCTTCCCGTCCCGCCCGCGCGCCACGCGCGTCCTTTGCGTTCGTGACTTTCCCGGCCACCCGGGCAGACTGGGGCTCCGATGAGTCAGAAACCGTTCACCGAACTCGGCCTTGCCCCGGAACTGCTCCGCGCGCTCGAGCGCATGGGCTTCGAGCAGGCCACGCCCGTCCAGGCCGAGGCCATCCCGCCTCTGCTGGCCGGGCGCGACCTGGTGGGCCAGTCGCAAACCGGCTCCGGCAAGACCGTGGCCTTCGGCGCGCCCGCCGTGCAGCTCGCCGACCCGCACCAGCGCGCGGTGCAGGCGCTGGTGCTCTGCCCCACGCGCGAGCTGGCCACGCAAGTGGCGGAGGAAATCGCCAAGCTCGCCCATTTCAAGCGCGGCGTGCGCGAGCTGCCCATCTACGGCGGACAAAGCTATGACCGCCAGTTCCGCGGGCTCCAGGCCGGCCCGCAAATCGTCATCGGCACCCCCGGCCGCGTGATGGACCACCTCGAGCGCGGCACCCTGCGCCTGGACGCCGTGCGGCTGGTGGTGTTGGACGAGGCGGACCGGATGCTCGACATGGGGTTCCGCGAGGACATCGAGCGCATCCTCTCCGCCGTGCCCGCCGCGCGCCAGACCGTCCTGTTCTCCGCCACGCTGCCCCCGCCCATTCGCCGGTTGGTGACGCAATACACCCGCGACCCGGTGCAGGTGCGCATCACCCCCGGCCAGGTCACCGTGCCGAGCATCGAGCAGTTCTACGTGGAAGTGGATTGGCGCTCGAAGACCGAAGTGCTCGCCCGGCTGATTGATCTGCACGACGTACGGTATGGCCTCGTCTTCGGCGCGACCAAACTCCAGGTGGACGACCTGCACGAGGCCCTGTTGGCCCGCGGCTACAACGCCGACAAGCTCCACGGCGACATGCCCCAGGCCCTGCGCGAGCGCGTGATGCGCCGCTTCCGCGAACGCAAAATCGAATTGCTCGTGGCCACGGACGTCGCCGCGCGCGGCCTGGACGTGGACGACCTGGAGGTGGTCTTCAACTACGAACTGCCGCACGACCCCGAGGACTACGTCCACCGCATCGGACGCACCGGCCGGGCCGGCAAGAGCGGCCGCGCCATCAGCCTGGTCAGCGGCCGCGAATTCGGCCGGCTGATCCAAATCCAGCGCTTCACCGGCGTGCGCCTTCAGCCGCAACCGGTGCCGCGGGTCGAGGAGCTCGAAGAAAAATCCGCCGGTCGGCTGGTCGAAATCCTCCGGCGCACGCTCGAAGCAGGCGCCTACAAAAGCCAGGAGGCCCTCTACAACGAGCTGCTCCAAGCCGGCCACGCCCCCGGCGCCATCGTCTCGGCGCTCATCCACCTGCTTCAGGCCGAGAGCGGGCGAACACCCGAGCGCATCCTCGAGGACGAACCGCGCGCCGCGCGGCCGGCGGGCCGACTGGCACCACCGCGCGAACCCCAGGGCCGAACCCCGTTCGCGCCGCGCGCCTACGAACGCCCCGGCGCGGGCGGCGACACCGTGTGGCTCAAGTTCAACCTCGGCGCCAACGCGGGCGTGCAGCCCGGAGATTTTGTCGGCTGCATCGCCGGCGAGACCGGCCTGCCGCGCGAGGTGGTGGGCGCCATTCGCGTGCTGCCAGCCGTGACGCTGGTGGAAGTGGCGCGGGCGCACGCGCCGCAGATTCTCGACGCGGTCAACCGCACGCGTCTCAAGGGCCGCCGCGTGCAGGCCCTGCCCGGCGCGCCTCCGACCGCGCCCGGGCCGCGGCCGTTCCGCCCCGGCCCGCCGTGGCGGCGGCGCTGAGGCGGGCGGCTGGCGCGACCTGCGTCCCGGTAGGGGCGACCTCGAAGCAAGAAAACGCGGCCGGAAAAAAGCGCACCCGGCTTACCGGGTCCCGGCCGGGAGGACCAGTTGGCGCTCCAGCGAGTAGGTCTCGTCGGCCACGGTCCATTCGACGCGGACGCGCCAGAGGCCGGGGGCCAGGTCGCGGGCGTCCAGTTCCTGGCGGCCTTCGGCGTCGGGCGCCAGTGCCACGCGGCGGTCCGCGCTGGCCGCGGCGGGGCGGTAAAGGTGGATGGCGCCCGCGGGCCGCAACGCCGCGTGGCGCGGGGGCAGGGTCACGCGAATGCGGCGCGCGGCTTCATCGAGGGTGACCGCGGCCTCCGCGCCCAGGGCCGCGGTGCGGGCGCGGCTGTCGTAGGTCTGCTGGTAACGCAGTTCCTGCTCGTAGTAGTCGGCGGTGACCAGCTCCGGGCGGTGGAACGCGGCCAGCACGATCAGTCCCGCGGTGCCGGCGATGAACAGGACAAAGGCCGCCACGATGCCGTAGGGCCAGAGGTTGCGGCCCGGAACGCGGGGTTCGGATGCGGGGACTTTAGCGGGCGCGGTCATTGCGGGGGCCGATGAAGCCGGTCTTGACCCGGTCCAGTCGGCGACCGTTCGAGTAGAGGGACACCACGACCTCGCGCCGGCCGCGGGCGACCTCGGGTTCGAGCTCGACGATGACCGAGCTTTGGAGGAGCCGGCCGGCGGGCACGGTCAGGGGCGCGCCGGCCACGGTGAGCCGGCCCGGGGGCTCTTCCAGGCGGAGCTCGACGGGCAGGTCGTGGTTGGCCTTGTTGACGAGTTTGAGGATGTAGAGGTTGCTGATGCGGCCTTCCGGGGTCTGCTGGAAAAGGGCCCCGGGCGCGCGCAGCAGCGTGGCGTCCACCGCGGAGCGGGTGAAGAGCACAGCGGTGAGCAGGCCGCCCAGCAGGAGCAGGACGGCCACGTAACCCAGGATGCGCGGGGTCACGCGCAGGGGCTGGCCCTTTTCGATGCCGTTGAGGGAGGCGTAACGGATGAGGCCGCGCGGCCGGCCGATCCGGGTCATGATCTCGTCGCAGGCGTCCATGCAGGCGGTGCAGTGGACGCATTCCATCTGGGTGCCGTTGCGGATGTCTATGCCGGTGGGGCAGACGGCCACGCACTGGCGGCAGTCTATGCAGTCGCCCGCGCCGCGGGCCGCGCGGGCGGCGAAGGTTTCGCCGCGGTGGAGGTGGTCGCGCTTTTCGCCCCGCTTGTAATCGTAGGCGACCACGATGGTGTTTTCGTCAATGAGCGTGGACTGGAAGCGGCCGTAGGGGCAGATGAAGGTGCAGGCTTGTTCGCGGAACCGGGCAAAGATGAGGTAAAAGACCAGCGTGAACAGGAGCATGAAGGTCAGCCCGGTCAGGTGGTGGGCCGGGGAGTCGGTGATGATGCGCAAGAGCGCGTCCGAGCCGATGATGTAGGCCAGGAGGGTGTTGCCGATGACGAAGGACAGCCCGAAGAACAGGCCGTGCTTGAGGAGTTTCTTGCCGAGCTTGCGGGCGGTCCACGGCGCGGTGGCCAGGGCGCGCTGCGCGGCCACATCGCCTTCGATCCAGTATTCGAGGCGGCGGAAGACCATTTCCATGAGCACGGTCTGGGGGCAGGTCCAGCCGCACCACAAGCGCCCAAAGGCGGCGGTGAACACGGCGATGCCGGTGATGAACAGGAGCAGGCTCAGCGCCAGCACGAAGCCGTCCTGGGGCCAGAAGACCTGGCCGAGCACAGAGAACTTGCGCTCGACCACGTTGACCAGGAGCAGCGGATTGCCCTGGATGCGGATGAACGGGCCCGCGAACATAATGGCCAGCAGGACGTAGCTGACCCACTTGCGCGCGGTGTAATAGCGGCCGCGCGGTTGCTTGGCGTAAATCCACAGCCGCCGCCCCTCCTTGTCCGCCGTGGCCAGGTGGTCGCGGAAATCCTGCCAGTCCACCTCGCGGACGGGGCCGCCGGGCGGTGGCTGGGTGGGAGGAGGCGCAGCACTCACGGTTACCGGGAGCCAATGGAGCCGCCAGCCGGCCGCGGGTTACGCGGGACGGCCGGAAACGGGGCGCCGTGCATCACTCGTATTCGCTGGGCCCGGTGGCGGCCGGGACCTGGTCCTCGCGCGGCTTGGGGTTGGGCGGGTTGGTGCCGCGCAGGGTGTAGATGTAGCTGCCCACGGCGTGGATTTCGGCGGGCTTGAGCAGGGTCTTCCAGGTCACCATGCCCTTGTCGGGCACGCCGTTGTAGATGGTGCGGAGGTTGTCTTTGAACTCGGCGCCGTGAATCCAGTAGTCATCGGTGAGGTTGGGCCCCACCAGCCCGCCGCCGTCGGGGCGGTGGCAGGGGGCGCACATCTGCTCGAAGATGCGTTTGCCCTCGGCCAGCACGGCGGGGTCTTGCGACGGCGTGAGGGTTTCCATGTCCTTCTCGAAGCGGGCCAGCGCGGCGGCCTTGAGGGCCTCGCCGACGGCCATTTCGCGCTCGTACTCGTAGAGCATTTGGCCCTTGGCGGCGAGGTCGCCCCGGGCCAGGACGTGGTAGTAACCCAGGTAGAGGACGCCGAAGATATTGCAGCCCCAGAACAGCCACACCCACCAGCGGGGGAGTTTGTTGTCCAGCTCGCGGATGCCGTCGGCGTCGTGGTCCAGCAACAGGGGGTCTTGCGGTTCATTCATGGCGGGTCTCCTCGGAGGAAGTTTCGGGGGAATCGGGTTCGAGCGGCTTGGCAGCCATGTGGTGGAGGTAGGGTTTCTTGAGCAGGCACGCCCAAACCAGCATGCCCGCGTAACAGGCAAAGAAGATCAGGATCGAGAGGATCCCGTAGCGTTCGATGCCGCCGATGTGTTCGAGCACGTTGCGGATCATGGCGTCAGGGGCCGGCCAGTTTGGGAGCCGTGCTGGCCGGGCTGCCTTTGATGTCGGTGCCCAGGCGCTGGAGGTAGGCGATCAGGGCGATGATCTCGCGGTCGGGGTCGGCCTCGACCATGCCGACCTTGAGGTTTTGCACGATGCGCAGTTGCTGGGCGGCCATGTTCTCGTACGCCTTGGCGATGTCGTCGTCGGTGTAGGGCACGCCCAGCCGCCGCAGGGTCTTCATGCGGACCTGGACGACGTTGGTGTCGAGCTTGCGGGTGAGCAACCAGGGATACCGGGGCATGATCGAGCGGGGCGAGGTGTTCACCGGGTTTTCCATGTGATTGTAGTGCCAGGCGTCGGGGTACTTGCCGCCCACGCGGTGGAGGTCCGGCCCGGTGCGCTTGGAGCCCCAGAGGAACGGGTGGTCATAAACGTACTCGCCCACCTTCGAGTACTCGCCGTAGCGCTCGGTCTCGGAGCGGAACGGCCGGACCATCTGCGAATGGCAGGCCACGCAACCCTCGCGGATGTAGAGGTCGCGCCCGAGCAGCTCGAGGGGCGTGTAGGGCTTGACCGCGGCGATGGTCGGCACGTTGCTTTTGATCAGGTACATCGGGATGATCTCGACCAGGCCGCCGATGAGAATGGCGATGGTGACCAGCACGGTGAAGGTGACCGGCACGCCCTCGAGCCAGCGGTGTCCGTGCCAGCCGCCGAGCTTCTTCTCCGGCGCCGCGGGCCGGGCGCTCAGGGCGGGCGCCTGGGCTTCGGTCTCGGGCACGAATTGCCCGCTCTTGGCTGTCTTGTAGAGGTTCACCCACATCAAAACGATGCCCACCACGTAGAGCGTGCCGCCGACCGCCCGGAGCATGTGCATGGGGATGATGCGGATGGTGGTTTCGAGGAAGTTGCCGTACTGCAGGAAGCCATCCGCGGTGAATTGCTTCCACATCAGGCCCTGGGTGACGCCGCTCACGTAGATGGGCACCACGTAGAACATCATCCCCAGCAGCCCGATCCAGAAGTGGTAATTCGCCAGCTTGGTGGACCAGAGCCGGGTGTTGTACAGGCGGGGGAACAGCCAGTAGAGCATCCCGAAGGTCAGGAACCCGTTCCATCCCAGCGCGCCGGTGTGGACGTGGGCGATGGTCCAGTCCGTGTAGTGCGAGAGCGCGTTGACGCTCTTGACCGCCAACGTGGGCCCCTCGAGCGTGGCCATGCCGTAGGCAGTGACGGCCACGACCAGAAACTTGAGCACCGGCTCCTGCCGCACCTTATCCCAGGCCCCGCGCAGGGTCAGCAACCCGTTCAACATCCCGCCCCAGCTCGGCGCCACGAGCATCACGCTGAAGACCATGCCCAGCGACTGCGCCCAGTCCGGCAGCGCGGTGTACAAGAGGTGATGCGGCCCGGCCCAGATGTACACGAAGATCAACGCCCAGAAATGAATGATGGAGAGCCGGTAGCTGAACACGGGGCGTTCCGAGGCCTTGGGCAGAAAGTAGTACATCAGGCCCAGGTAGGGCGTGGTCAGGAAGAACGCCACGGCGTTGTGCCCGTACCACCACTGCACCAGCGCGTCCTGCACCCCGGCGTAAATCGAGTAGCTCTTGAACGCCCCGGCCGGCAATTCGAGCGAGTTGAAGATGTGCAGCACCGCTACCGTGATGGCTGTGGCGATGTAAAACCAGATCGCCACGTACATGTGCTTTTCCC
>CAYXPA010000008.1:0-5691 GCA_964466945.1 uncultured Verrucomicrobiota bacterium
GGCGCTGGACGCGCTGGAGGCGGACCACGCCTTTCTGCTGGCGGGGGACGTCTTTGCGCGGGACTTCCTGGAGATGTGGGTCAGCGCCAAGCGCAAGGAAGCCGACGCCCTGCGCCTGCGCCCCCACCCCTACGAGTTCTTCCTCTACTACGACGTCTGAGATTTTCGGGGGAGGAACGCGGATCGAAAAACAATCACGCGGCGCGGGTTCGCAGCCCGCGCCGCGTGCGCTTATGGGAAAAGGCCGTGAAGGCGGCCGCCGGCTCGGCAGACCATCCGCCCGGGCAAACAGGCGGGGTCACACGCCCCGTCGGCCGGGCCGAGGTCGGGGCTCAGGCCTCAGGCCGGGGCCGTCGCGCCGGTCTTGGCCGCGTCCTTCGACGCGGGCGACCAGTTGCGCTTGGGCGGTTTGACCACCAGTCCCTTCTTGATGGCCGAGGCGGCCACGCGGATGTAGCGCACCCGGCCGTTCACCACCGCCTTCACCCGTTGGAGATTCGGGAAAAAACGGCGCTTGGTGATGGCCGTAATGTGCGTGCCGATGCCGCCCTGCTTCTTGGGTTTGCCGCTGCGCCAGATGCGGCTGCCCTTGACCGGGCCCTTGCCAGTAAGTTCACAACGTCGCGCCATAACAAAGCGCGGGACTTTGACAGGCACGCTTCCGCCATGCAAGCGCGACGTGGGCGCAACCACCGCTGGCGGTGCGGTGCCGTTTCCGGCAACGGGCCTCTGGCGTGGCGGGCGGTAACCCGCAGGCGTTGCCGTAGTGACCGGCCGCGGAGGGCTCCAGCTTTCGGCCGCACCGGCGGAGCCGGCTCGCGGCTTGCCGGGCCGCTTCGGTCAGACTAAAAAAAACGCCCATCATGTCATCCCTCACCTCGCTCCGGGCCGGCATCATCGGTACCGGCTTTATCGGCCCCGTCCACCTCGAAGCCCTGCGGCGCCTGGGAATCCCGGTCACGGCGTTGTGCGACCTGCCCGGACGCGCGCCCGCGCTGGCTGAGAAGTACGGCATCCCGCGGGCCTTCGAGGATTTCCGGGACCTGGTGCGCGCGCCGGAGGTGGACGTGGTGCACGTGTGTTCGCCCAACCGCTACCACTACGCGATGGCGCAGGCAGCACTGCAGGCCGGCAAACACGTGGTCTGCGAAAAACCGCTGGCCCTGAACACCCGCCAGACCGCCGCGCTGGTGCGGTTGGCGCAGCGCGCCGGCAAGGTCCTGGCCGTGAATTACAACGTGCGGTTCTACCCTGCCGTGCTCCAGCTCCGCCGGCTGGTGGCCGACGGCGCGTTGGGCCCGGTCATTCATGTCCACGGCTCGTACTTCCAGGACTGGCTGTTCAAGGACACCGATTACAACTGGCGCCTGCTTCCCGCCGAGGGCGGCCGGCTGCGCGCCGTGGCCGACATCGGCACGCACTGGATGGACACGGCGGCGTTTGTGCTGGGGGCGAAGATTCGGCGCGTCCTGGCCGACCTGGGCACTTTCCACAAGACCCGCCGCCGTCCGCTGGGCGAGGTGCAGACCTTCACCCGGGCGGCGGCCGATCAGCAGTCCCAGAGTTACGCGGTGAAGACCGAGGATTTCGCCCACGTGCTGCTCGAGTTCGACTCGGGCGCCCGCGGCAGCCTGGCCGTGTCGCAGGTCGCCGCCGGGCGCAAGAACTGCATCCGGCTGGAGGTCTATGGCGCGAAGCAGTCCGCTTGGTGGTGCTCGGAGGACCCGGAAGTGTTGCATTTCGGCCATCGCGACGAGGCCAACCAAACCGCCGTGCGTGCCACGCCCGCCTTTGGCGACGGCGCCGCGGGCTTCATGGATTACCCGCCCGGCCACGTCGAGGGGTTCCCTGACACGTTCAAGATGCTGTTCCGCGCGGTCTATGGGCACATCGCGGGCGGCGGCCGGGGAGTGGGCCTCTTTGCCACGGCCGAGGACGGTCACGCCGAGGTGGCCGTGTGCGAAGCCGTCCTGGCCAGCCACAGGTCCCGGACTTGGGCGCGCGTGCGGGCGTAGGCGGGGCGCGCCGTTCGGTCGGGTCGGGCTGGGTGCCAGGCCGCGCTTGCCCGCGGCGCGCGGGCGTGGCAATTAACGGGCATGAATTCCCCGTTTTCGTGGCGCACCCTCTGCCGGCGAAGGCTCCGGTTCGGTCTGGGCTTGCTGTTGGTCTGGGCGACCGGCGTCGGCGGGGGGATGCGGGCGGCGGACCCGCCCGGGTCCACGGGTTTTTGGCTGCCGCTCTTCAACGGCCGGGACCTCTCGGGCTGGAAGGTGAAGATCAAGGGCTTTCCGCTGGGCGAGAATCACCTCGACACGTTCCGGGTGGAAAACGGCGTGCTGCGCGTGGCGTACGACAAGTACACGCAGTTCGACGGCAAGTTCGGGCACCTGTTTTTCGTGCAGCCCTTTTCGCACTACCGGCTGCGGGTCGAGTACCGGTTTGTGGGCGAGCAAACCCCGGGCGGGCCCGGCTGGGCCTGGCGCAACAGCGGCATCATGCTCCACTGTCAGGCGCCCGAGAGCCTGCGCATGGACCAGGAATTTCCCGTCTCGATCGAGGTCCAGTTGCTGGGCGGCGACGGCCGGGCCGAGCGGCCCACCGCCAATCTCTGCACGCCCGGCACGCACGTGGTGCTCGACGGCAAGTTGCACACCCCGCACTGCACCAACTCGCGCTCGAAGACCTTCCACGGCGACCAGTGGGTCACGGTCGAGGTCGAGGTCCGCGGCGACGAACGCATCCGGCATTACGTCAACGGCGACCTGGTCTTCGAGTACGAGCAACCGCAATTGGACCCGGGCGACGCGGACGCCAAGCGCTTGCTCGAGCAGCGCGGCGGGGACAAGCGGCTGCGCACCGGCTACATCGCCCTCCAGGCCGAGAGTCACCCGGTCGAGTTCCGCAAGGTCGAGTTGATGCCGCTGGCGCCCTGAACCGACCCGGGCGCCCGTGGCCCCATGAAGCTTTGAGCCCATGCAAAAACCCCGCATCGCCGCGCGATCCCCCTTTGTGCAGAAGGCGGGCCCGGGCACCTACTGGTGGTGCGCCTGCGGCCGCTCGCAGCAACAGCCGTTTTGCGATGGCTCGCACCGCGGCACCGGCCTGGGACCGGTCCAGGTGACCCTCGAGGCCGAGCGCCCCGTGGCCTGGTGCGGCTGCAAGCACTCGGGGTCGGGCGCGTTTTGCGACGGCACGCACGCCCGTCTGCCCTGAGCCGCTCTCGTACCGCTACGCAGCACCGGGGACGCCGCCCGGCGCACAGGCCCGCCGTTCACAGCAGGCTTACCGGGTCCACGTCCACGGTCAGGGTCACGCCCTCGGGCAGGGTCAGTTGCGCTTGCAGTTCGCCCAGCCGCGGGCTGAGGCGGGTCATCTGCCGCGCACGCAACATCAGTTGGTAGCGGTAAAACGTCTCCACCCGCAGCACCGGCGCGGGGGCCGGTCCGCACAAGATCAGGTCCGGCAGGTCGCGGCAGGCCGCCTCCAACTGCCGCCGCACGTGCTCGGCGGTGAACTTGACCTTGTCCTCGTTGCGACCGCGCAGCGTCACCAGTGCGATCCGGCTCCAGGGCGGGTACTGCAACTGGCGCCGGAACTCGATTTCCTCCGCGTAAAAGCCGGCGAAGTCGTGCCGGCGCGCGCACTGGATGGCGGGGTGGAACGGCGTGAAGGCCTGCACGATCACTTCGCCCTCGACGTCGCCCCGTCCGGCCCGGCCGGAGACTTGCGTGAGCAGTTGGAAGGTGCGTTCGGCCGCGCGGAAGTCCGGCAGGTGCAGGCTCAGGTCCGCGTAGATGATGCCCACCAGCGTCACATTCGGGAAGTGCAGTCCTTTGGCGATCATCTGCGTGCCCACCAGGATGTCCGTGCGCCCGGCGCGGAACTCGCCCAGGATGCGGCGGTAATCCTCCTTGCGCGTGAGCCGGTCCGAATCCATCCGCTCGATGCGCGCGCGGGGGAAGAGCCGGCGCAGGGTGTCCTCGACCCGTTGCGTGCCCAGGCCGGCGTAGCGGATGGCCGGGTTGCTGCAACCCGGCGCCGGGCAGACCGCCGGGGCGGGCTCGATGTGGCCGCAGAGGTGACACCGCAACTGCTGCTCCGGCCGGTGGTACGTGAGGGCCACGCTGCACTGCGGGCAGCCGGCCACGTACCCGCACCGGGGGCATTGCAGGGCGGTGGCGTAGCCGCGGCGGTTGAGAAAGAGGATGGTCTGCTCGCGCCGCTCCAGCCGCGCGGCGATGGCGTCGCGGAGCCGTTGGGAAAACACCGGGATGCCCCGCTCGCGGCGCGCTTCCTGACGCAGGTCCACCACCCGCACCAGCGGCAGGCGCTGGTGGTCCACCCGCTCGGGCAGTGCAAGCAGCGTGTACTTGCCGCGCCGGGCGTTGAAGTAGCTCTCGAGCGAGGGCGTGGCCGAGCCGAGCACCACCACCGCGCCCTCCTGGCGTCCCCGCCACACCGCCACGTCGCGCGCGTGGTAGCGCGGGGCCTCCTCCTGCTTGTACGAGTGCTCGTGCTCCTCGTCCACGATCACCAACCCCAGCGGCTCGACGGGGGCAAACACCGCCGAGCGCGCGCCGATGACAATGCGGGCGCGGCCGTCCCGAATTTTGTGCCACTCGTCGTGTCGTTCGCCGGTCGAAAGGTGGCTGTGCAACACCGCCACCAGTGTGCGGTGCGGCCCGTGCGAGAAGCGCGCCTTGAACCGCTCGATGGTCTGCGGCGTAAGCGCAATCTCCGGCACCAGCACGATCGCCCCGCGGCCGCGCTCCAGGCACGCGGCCAGCGCCTGCAGGTACACCTCGGTCTTGCCGCTGCCGGTGACCCCGTGCAGCAGAAACGTCCGGCCCGCCGGGGCATCCACGGCGTCTTCGCCGCCGGCCGCGTCCGGGGCGCCGGTCTGGTCCAACGCGGCCACGATCTGCTCGAGGGCGCGGCGCTGGTCGGGGTTCAGCGTCAACGGTTCGGTGGGCAGGAAATGCTCCGCCGCGTGGGGGTCGCGCTCGCTGATTTGCGGCGCGATTTCCACCAGGCCCTTGTCCTCAAGCCGGCGCACCGTGTCAGCCGTGGCGTCCGTCAAGCGCAAGAGTTCCTGCAGGGGCAGGCCCCGGCGTTCTTCGATCAAATGCCAGAGCTCGCGCTGGCGGGGGGTCAGCTTGGGCAGCGGACCGGTGAGGGGCAGCGGGCGGACAAAGAGTCGCTCCCGCCAACCGGCCTGCTCGCGCCGCACCGCCTCCGGCAAGACCGTCCGCAACACTCGTTCCAGCGGGCAGACGTAATAACCGGCCAGCCAACGGGCCAGGGCCAGGAGCCGGGAGGTGAGCAGGCTGCGCGTGCCCAGCACGCGGAGGATGGGCTTGAGCGGCCGCCCGGCGGGTGCGGCGGCGTCCTCGAGCAGCGCGGTTACGCACCCGAGCACCTGCCGCGCGCCGAACGGCACCTTCACCCGCGCGCCCACGGCCACGCGATCGGCCAGCTCGGGCGGGATGGCGTAATCGAAATCCCGCCCCAGGGCCAAATCCAGTGTGACACGGGCGATCATGGGCGTGGCAGCGCGATGGCCGGCAGGTTCCGGGCCGCGCGCGGTCGCGTCAAGCGGGGCGGTTTGACCGGTGGAGCAAGGGGCAGCCAACTGAAAAATTTTTACCGAGAGGGCTTGACAAACACCATAAAACTACAAAAAGTTCATTC